>CAZIIK010000116.1:0-1756 GCA_964539235.1 uncultured Gammaproteobacteria bacterium
TCTGTAAACTGACTTTGAGCGATGCCATTACTTAAATAACGCACCCCGCCAAAGTAACTGCTGGATATATTTCCAGCCGTTTCATTGGTTAACTCACCTTGGCTATCATAAGCAAAGCCAATGCGACAGCCTTGGTCGTCAGACTTATAAGCACGTGCACCAGTGGCGTAATACCCATAGTGATAAACACCGGTGCCAGTATCGGCTTGTACCAATTGATTGATCGCGTTGTAATGGTAATGCACCACCTGGCCTGCTCGGGCACTAAAAAAGTAGACCAAGAGCATAAATATCCCTATCAATTTACAAGCAGCGACGAACCTTGTCGCTGGATAATCCATTATTCTATTCCATTTACATCCCTATTTTCGGCGAGCAAACGTAGCAGAATTTAGGTCACAATAACCTATCGGTAATATGGAAATTTTCTGCTCTATTTCTGCCATTCAAGGTAATATTTAAGAATCTTAGGGCTGGGTTTTAAGACGAAAACTCACTAATAATCGAAGCATGCAAAGATCTAACTTTTAAACAAGTAATGCCCTTACTGGCGGAACAAGCGCCCAAACCAAACACTGGCATCGACAAATTCCGTACTACGCAGTGGATTACTGTCTAATCCGCCACGTCGGGTGTAACACCCATAAACGGTCAGTTTTTCCGGTTGGCAATGCTGCATAATGTCGACAAAAATACGTTCAATACATTGCTCGTGAAATTCATTATGGCACCGAAAAGAAATCCAATATTTTAATAAACCTGCCGGTTCTATTTTGGCGCCACAATATTGCACATATACACTCCCCCAGTCGGGTTGTTCTGTGACCAAACAATTAGACTTCAGTAAATGTGAACATAAAGATTCTTCGACTATTTGAGCAGTATCCGCATGCAAGAAGTCAGGTGTAATTGTGTAAACATCTGTCGCAATATCCAAATCATCCAAGCAGGTTGCCGACCATTCTGTAATACCTTGTCGATGTAAGTCTTTTGCACTCAAAAATTCAACTATGACGCGTGTTTCTAAATACTGGGTCAGGTCCTCTTCAACTTGCTGACGCACAGCTTCAGCCGATGCAAACTTGGTCTGATTAAAACTGTTGAAATAAAGCTTTAAAGATTTAGATTCAACCAAATACTGCGAATCACATGGCAACACAATGCGAGCCACTGCCACCATTGGTTTTCCGTTAGGATTTAACCAAGACACCTCATATGCATGCCAAATATCAACGCCTTGAAAAGGCAAGGTTTTTGAAGCAGACACCCCGATTTCATCACGCTTTAACTGGCGTGGGATGCGGTATAACAAATCTGGTTGATAGATTGCACAATATGCGCTTTTTTGGCCCAGTGGCATTTGTGGAACGGACATAAACTATATGAGTGATTTCATCTGGATGCTGCAAATTATATCGATAATCAGCATGCGCTTCTATGAGTCGATTGAGGTCCATGTCAGAGCATTACAACAATCTACGGTAGAAAATGTAAAACAAAAATACACTCGTCATAACACTAACCAACCCTGAACTGACATCTAAGTATTGAAAAGAGGTGCGCAGTAGCCTCCAAGATCAGGGTCAGATATGGTCAGTGGGAGTTAATGCCAAATCTGGTGTATGGGATGGTTAAGCGGCCTTCCTGTTTATCTGTTCACTAACCAATTCTCCATCTTTGAATTCTACATTGTCGGCGACCAATGTTAACAACTTAAATCCCCTGATTTTTCTCCAGCGTTTTTCATCCGACTGGA
>CAZIIK010000117.1:0-7862 GCA_964539235.1 uncultured Gammaproteobacteria bacterium
TTGTTGGTCACACCATATTTTGAACATATCTGTCCCAGAGTGTGATCCCCTGATAATAAATCTAATACCACTCTGGCTTTTAACTCCGCCGGATACTTTTGACGCTTTTGACTCATGATGTCGATCTCCCTAAATAATTAAAAAATAATATCACTTTAAGGAGCACTACTCTCAAATACCGTCCGATTATTTAGGGGCGCTATACGGCAATGCTGCATCCGTCTCATGTGCAAATAAAGTCGCATAGTCTAAGTTACGATAAACTGCTTGAGCAGTTGCAATGCCTTGTTGAGTTAAACCGATACTAGAGAGTAAATCTATTATTTCCATGTGTTTTATCTAATCTATGCTAAGAATTTTTTAGAGCGCGCGATTATGCCAGAAACTGCCCCCGATTACTAACTTGCCGAGTGTGGCAATGTTCTATCAATCGCCTGGCACCAGCCTGCATATAAAGCATGGCGTTGAGTCTCAGGCATTTCTGGAAAGAAGCGATGATTCTCTTGCCATAAGGCTGAAATCGCGGCCGTATCTTTGAATAAACCGATCTTCAGGCCCACTAAGTAAGCCACACCCAGCGCAGTGGTTTCAATAATCGCTGGTCGGATCACCGGTTGATTCAGCATATCTGATAGAAACTGGCATAACCAATTATTGGCGACCATGCCACCATCCACCCGAACTTCTGTTAGCTGATGGGCACCGTCACTATTCATTGCAGCCAATAAATCTTTCGTTCGATAACATACAGACTCTAAGCCCGCACGTACAATATGTGCCAGATTACTGTAGCGCGTTAAACCGGTAATCAAACCGCGCGCATCAGGTTCCCAAAACGGTGCACCTAAACCCGTAAATGCGGGCACAAAATACACGCCTCCGGTATCTGCAATACTGGCCGCTAATGCCTCACTGTCAGAAGCGTGATGCACCATACGCAGTTGATCGCGCAGCCATTGCATGGCAGCACCGGCGACAAACACACTACCTTCCAGTGCGTAAGTTGGCTTGTCATCTAAACGATAGGCCATCGTAGTGAGTAATCGATTTTTTGACTGAATCGGGGTATCACCGGTATTCAGCATCATAAAAGCACCGGTACCATAAGTAGATTTCACCATGCCCGGCGTGAAACAAGCCTGACCAATGGTGGCAGCTTGTTGGTCACCCGCAATTCCATAGACAGGCACGCGTTTACCGAATAATGACTTGCGTGTTAAGCCGAAGTCATCACTGCAGTTTTTAACTTCCGGTAAGATCGCGCGAGGCACATTAAGCAGTTTGAGCAGATCTTCATCCCAATCTTGGGTATGGATATTAAATAACAAAGTACGAGAGGCATTGGTGGCATCAGTGGCATGCACTTCTCCTTTGGTCAGGCGCCATAAGAGAAAGGTATCGATGGTACCAAAAGCCAATTTGCCCTGCTCCGCTTCGGTACGAGCATGAGGCACATGATCTAAAATCCAACGAACTTTACTGGCAGAAAAATAAGGGTCCAATAACAACCCCGTTTTAGCTTGCACCAAAGCTTCATGGCCGGACTCTTTTAAAGTTCGGCAATACTCCGCGGTTCGACGATCCTGCCATACAATTGCACGATAAATCACTTCACCCGTTTCGCGATGCCAAATAATGGTGGTTTCACGCTGATTGGTAATGCCAATACCGAGCAATTTTCCCGCGGTAATACCTTTTTGAAACATAGCATCACGACAAACGCTGACCGTATCGTGCCAAATGGTTTCTGGGTCATGCTCAACCCAACCATCTTGCGGGAAATGCTGTTGCAATTCTTTTTGTGAAACCGAAACTATTTGTCCCTGCTGATCAAAAATAATGGCACGTGAACTGGTCGTGCCTTGGTCGATACTCATAATGTAAGTGGGAACGGACATGCAATACAAAAGACTTAGCTTGAAAGCGGCGCATTATAAGGTGGTTTTTTCAATGAATGCCAGAACAGCACCGGGCCAAAGGTCTCCAAGCAATAGAACCCATCACATTTTTCCAGTTTGCATCGACTTTAAAAGCTCGTTATTCTGCCGCTGCAAAAATTTAGGGAATGAAATACGTGTCAAAGAAAGTGTATGACTTGCTGGTGATTGGTGGTGGTATCAATGGCGTAGGTATCGCTGCAGATGCCGCCGGTCGCGGCCTTTCAGTTTGCGTCTGTGAACAACGCGACCTGGCCAATGCCACTTCATCCTATAGCAGCAAACTGATCCATGGTGGTTTACGATATTTGGAAAATTATGAATTTCGTTTGGTCAAAGAAGCCCTAAAAGAACGTGAAGTGTTACTCAAAGCTGCACCACATCTGATTCACCCATTACGGATTACCCTGCCACATAACCGACACTGTCGGCCAAGATGGATGATTCGGGCTGGTTTATTTCTATACGATCACCTAGACAAACAACAAACCCTACCGAAGTCTGCAGCACTGCGTTTTGATACCAGCGATCCACAAGAGCAACTGGCCGCGCCTCTGAAAAAAGGCTATCAATATTCAGATGCCTCAGCTGATGATGCCCGCTTAGTGGTTGCCAACGCCTTGGCAGCTCAAGCCAATGGCGCAGACATTTTAACGCGTCATCGTGTGTTATCTGCCACCCGAGAAGGTCAAGACCATTGGGTTGTCCAAGTGAAAGATCGCCGGCATGGAACCGAGAAAACGCTTCATGCACGTGCCTTAGTTAATGCAGCGGGCCCTTGGGTTGACGAAATTCATCAGCAGCTCTTAAAGACACATAATAAATATAGTGTGCGTTTAGTTAAGGGCAGTCATGTGGTTGTGCCGCGCATGTATGCAGGTGACCAAGGATACATCCTGCAAAATGATGACAAACGCATTTTATTTGTGCTGCCTTTCCAACAAGATTTTACGCTGATTGGCACCACTGACATTGCGTATCAAGGTGACCCACAGGGCGCCAAAATCAACGCCGAAGAAAGAAGCTACTTACTGGAAATTGTTAATCGTTATTTCAAACAGCAGTTAGCAGAGGATGACATTGTCTGGACGTATTCGGGTGTCCGACCCTTGCAAAGTGATGATCATAATAATCCGTCCAAAGTCACACGTGATTATGACTTCGAAGTACAAGATAGTGCCGGAAAATTGCCGTTATTATCCGTGTATGGCGGCAAGTTAACGACCTATCGTAAATTATCAGAACACGCATTAGAGAAATTAACGCCCTATTTCCCAGAGGCGGGTCCAGACTGGACGGCAGAAGCTGTTTTACCTGGTGGTGATTTGGGCATGTCTTTTGCAGAATTTACGCAAAAGATCGTGACGCAATATCCCGCACTACCCGCTGAATTATTGCAACGCTGGGCACGACAATACGGTACGCGTATTACTGAGCTGTTAGCAGGTATTACAGACACAGCAAATTTAGGACATCATTTTGGCGGCACTTTATACGAACACGAAGTCCGATTTTTGGTTAACACCGAATGGGCCTTAAAGGTTGATGATATTCTGTGGCGCCGCACCAAACAGGGTTTATTACTGACCGAATTGCAACAGCAGAAATTAGAGCAATGGCTAGCAGACAATACCTAGCGAATCTCTACGCTGCTCGCAATTGCAGGGGATCTTGATTATACTGGCGCCCTTTCTTAATACCCCTAGGAGCGCCGCATGACCTTTGTTGTGACTGAATCATGCATCAAATGCAAATATGGATATTGTGTCGAAGTTTGCCCAGTCGATTGTTTCTGTGAAGGTCCCAATATGTTGGTGATCAACCCAGATGAATGTATTGACTGTGCCCTCTGCGAACCCGAATGCCCGGTCGATGCCATTAAATCTGAAGATGAATTGCCTGCAGGCCAAGAAGTCTTTTTGGAACTCAATGCGGAGCTTGCTCAGGTCTGGCCTAATATCACACAAAAATGCGAACCTCCTGCTGATGCAGATGAATGGAAGACCGTTAAAGACAAAAAACATCTTTTAGATAAAGGGGATGGTTCCGATGCCTGAACATAATGATCCAATTGTGATTGTTGCAGCTAAACGAACGGCAATGGGTGCGTTCAATTGTGCTTTTACCGATGTGCCAGCCCCTGCCTTAGGTGCAGCTGTTATCCGGAGCCTATTGACTGAAAGTGGTGTATCGGCTGATCACATAGATACTGTGACCATGGGGTGTGTATTGCCAGCAGCTACGGGCCAGGCGCCTGCGCGTCAAGCGGCATTATTGGCTGAATTACCACAGTCAGTGCATTGCGCGACTGTGAATAAAGTCTGTGGTTCAGGCCTGCAAACGATTTTATATGCACATGATGCAGTGCAATTGGGCCGTCATGAAATTGCTATTGCCGGCGGCATGGAAAACATGACCCGTGCGCCGCATATGTTGCCAAAGAATGCATTAAATCGATTAGGCCACGCATCTTGTTTAAGCCATTTATTTACCGATGGTCTGGAAGATGCCTACTCAGGCAAACTGATGGGAGAATACGCAGAAGCGACGGCTGAAAAATACGCTTTTTCTCGTGAAGCCCAGGACGATTTTGCAATTACTTCATTGCAACGTGCGCAAGCTGCCAGTCATGCAGGACAATTTGCCGCTGAAATCGCACCTGTTACGGTTAAAACACGCCGTGATGAAGTTGTCGTGACGAGTGATGAGCCATTAGCAAAAGCCAAACCAGATAAAATCCCGCAATTAAAGCCTGCCTTTGCTAAGAACGGGACGGTTACGGCGGCAAACGCCAGTTCAATTGCGGATGGCGCAGCTGCTGTGCTATTAATGAAACAATCAAAGGCTCAGTCACTGGGATTAACCCCCATGGCTAAAATTGCCGGACTTTCAACTTTTTCACATCAACCCGAATGGTTCACAACGGCGCCAGTCGGTGCGTTGCAGCAACTGGTTGATAGCATTGACTGGTCAGTGGCAGATGTTGATCGATTTGAGATTAATGAAGCATTTGCGGTGGTAACGATGGCGGCGATGCATGACCTGCAGATTCCACATGAAAAAGTCAATGTGCATGGCGGTGCTTGTGCTTTAGGTCATCCACTGGGGGCTTCAGGCGCACGTGTGTTAGTCACCCTATTACACACCCTACGTGCAGCGCAATTAAAACGCGGTGTGGCTGGGTTATGCATCGGTGGCGGCGAAGCCATCGCCGTTGCGGTTGAAATGTTATAAGGAGCAATGACATGAGCAAGGTGGTGAATACATTTGCAGAGGCATTGGCGGGTTTTGAAGATGGCATGACTGTTGCGGTTGGCGGCTTTGGCTTATGCGGTATCCCGGAAGGTAGCATCCAATATATCTACGAACACGGTTATTCCGGGTTGACCTGTATTTCAAATAACGCCGGTGTTGACGGTTTTGGGTTAGGCCTATGGTTAGAGAAAAAACAAATCAAAAGCATACATGCCTCTTATGTCGGTGAAAATGCGCTGTTTGAGCAACAGTTGTTATCTGGTGAATTAGAAGTGGTTTTAACACCACAAGGCACGTTGGCAGAACGCTTGCGCGCTGGCGGCGCAGGTATTCCAGCTTTCTATACAGCAACCGGGTATGGCACACAGGTGGCTGATGGCAAAGAAACGCGTGAATTTAATGGCCGACATTATGTGATGGAAACGGCATATGAGCCTGATTTTGCCCTAGTCAAAGCTTGGAAAGCCGATACCCTAGGCAATGTGGTTTATCATAAAACCGCCATGAATTTTAATCCGCTGGTGGCAATGGCGGGTAAAACGACCGTGGTTGAAGTTGAAGAAATTGTTGCCCCCGGCGAACTGGATCCCAATTTTATTCACACGCCCAGTATTTTTGTGCAACGCGTGATTCAAGGTTGTTTTGAAAAGCGCATTGAACAACGCACAGTAAAGGAAGCATAACCCATGGCATTAACTCGTGAGCAAATGGCGCAGCGTATCGCGCAAGAACTCAAAGATGGCTATTACGTTAATTTGGGCATTGGCATCCCTACTCTAGTGGCCAATTATGTACCCGAGGGCATGAATGTTGTTTTGCAATCTGAAAACGGCATTTTAGGCATGGGGTCTTTCCCAACAGAAGCGGAAGTCGACCCTGATTTGATTAATGCAGGCAAACAAACCTTGACCGTGACTGAAGGTGCGGCTTTTTTTGATTCAGCAACCAGCTTCGCCATGATTCGCGGTGGTCACGTTGACCTGACTGTTTTGGGTGCATTTGAAGTTGATCAGAACGGCAGCATCGCGTCTTGGATGATTCCCGGTAAATTAGTCAAAGGCATGGGCGGTGCCATGGATTTGGTGGCTGGCGCCGACAATATTATTGTCGCCATGGCACATGCCAATAAAAAAGGTGAATCTAAGTTGTTGGAAAACTGCACCCTGCCACTAACAGGCAAACATTGCATCAAACGTGTGTTAACGGATTTGGGCTTGTTTACCATTGAAGATGGTGCATTTCATTTGCAAGAACTGGCACCTGGTGTGACGATTGCTGAAGTTGAAGCCAAAACGGCTGGGAAGCTTATCGTTAACGGCACACCTAAACATATGCAGCTGTCTTGAAGTATCCCTCAATGAATGATGTTGGCTGACCATATCACTTTTAATCGTGTTGCAAGTTAGGCCAGAAAAATTAACAAAAGTAGCGATGAATATATTGCAGCATATGTTGCCAAGGCACTGCCGTAATCTGCTCGTCCAATTTCATCGCATGCGGTGTGGTGCATACAATGAGGCCCGCTGAGGCTTGTTCATACTCATCAATAAAACTGCGTAAATGTTTGGCATGACTGGTTTTAGGGCGGTCACTTATCTTAACCTCAATCGGTAACATCTTGCCCTGGTATTTCACGACCCAATCAACCTCTGCACCACTGTGGTCGCGCCAAAACATAAGTTGTAAGCCCGCTAAATCACTGTGTTTGTAACGCAGGACTTCTAGGCCAATCAGTTGCTCAAAACGCTGCCCTCTTACTTTTTCCGGCAAGGCGCTGCCTTCTGCTGCACTACAACGTTGTACGCCCAAATCAAAAAACAAGTATTGTGGTGATTTGATCAAGCGCCGACGTTCTGAAGATTGACTAAGAGGCTCAATACGTGTTGCGATTAAGCAATCCTCCAAAATTTGGTAGTAGCTGTTAATCGTATTGTGTGACACGCCTACTTGCTGTGACAACTTAGATAAGTTAACAATCTGCCCGGCTTCTCCCGCAGCTAATTTTAAGAACTGTGCAAATTCACCCAAATTGCGCACTAATGCTTCTGCACGTACTTCTTCTTCGAGATAAACCATACTGTAAGATTGCAAGTCTTGTTCTTTGTCATGCTCATTTTTTAATGTCACGATTCCAGGCAAGCTTCCAAATGAAAGCAGGTCATCCAATTGCATCAGATGAGGTGGCAATTCCTGCAGGTTCAATGCATCCATATGTAACATGGTGACACGACCTGGTAACAAGTTAAGTTCGCTGCTTTTACGTAATTTTCTTGCCGATGAGCCGGTAAAAATAAATTGAGCAACCTGGCGATCAATTAAATCCTGTGCCACATCCAGCAATAAGGGTACCTTTTGCACTTCATCAATTAATACTAATGGGCGTCGAGTACATTGCTGTGCTAACTGCTCAATCTCAGCAGCTAAGGTATCAGGTGACGCTTCGTAGCGCAGTCTAAGTGCTGGACGAATCAAATTCAGTGACAAATCTGGTTCAAAGCATAACGATAAGGTTGTTTTCCCGGTTTGCCTCGGCCCTAATAGCAACACACTTTTACCGCGCGCCAATGCATGTGACATTTTATCATAAAGTGAACGATTGATTGGTTTTTCTCTGAAATTTTCCATACGTACTTACAATTTTCAATGAATATTGTAAGTAGTGTATAAAAA
>CAZIIK010000118.1:0-2575 GCA_964539235.1 uncultured Gammaproteobacteria bacterium
CACTCGGGCTTTTAACTCCGCCGGATACTTTTGACGCTTTTGACTCATGATGTCGATCTCCCTAAATAATTAAAAAATAATATCACTTTAAGGAGCACTACTCTCAAATACTGTCCGATTATTTAGGGGCGCTATACTTGACCACGGCATTACTCTGCCGGCAACCCTAACAGCACACAGTTGCGTGCAAACTCAACCGGCATGGCATTTTGAAAACAGCCATGCAGAACAAGCCTTAACCACACAATTTCCAGATGATGCCACTTGGAATACTGGCATTTACACACCCACTATAGTCTGCGCAGCTGGCGCTTTAATGCGCTATATCCAAGACACGCAAAAAATGCACTTGCCACATATCCAACAATTGGCCTTACATAGCACCACTGATTATTTGTTAATTGATGCAGCCAGTCGGCGCCATCTGGAAATTACTGAAAATTTGCAAGGTAATACCCAACATACTTTGGCCGCCCTACTCGATACCACCCAAACCAGCATGGTCAGTCGATTACTCAAACGCTGGTTAAATCAACCTTTGGTCGATATCGCACGCATTCAAGCCCGCCAAGCCGCGCTGCAGTTACTCATCGAACAACAGCTGTATCTCAGCCTGCAAGCGCCTTTGAGCACCACTAACGATGTAGAGCGGGTTTTGGCACGTGTCGCCTTACGCTCAGCACGTCCACGCGACCTCACCGCTTTGCGCCAAACCTTAGAAACCACGCCCGATTTGCATCAACGCCTGACACCTGCACAAGATGCGGCTTTACTCCAGCACATTACACAATCATTGGTGGTTGACGATAGCATCGTTACATTACTGCAAACGGCCATCATCGCAGAACCTCCGATGCTAATCCGTGACGGCGGCGTCATTGCCTCTGGCTTTGATGCCTAATTGGATGAACTACGAGCACTGAGCGCAAATGCCAATCATTTTTTGGTCTACTTAGAAGTGCAAGAAAAAGCACAAACTGGCTTGTCTTCACTCAAAGTTGGCTATAACCGCGTGCATGGTTATTACATTGAAATCTCCAAAGCACAAGCCGCCCAAGCACCGGCGCATTATATTTGCCGACAAACACTGAAAAATGCTGAACGCTTTGTCACACCTCAATTAAAAACTTTTGAAGACCAAGTACTGAGCAGCAAAGAGCGTGATCTAGCCCGGGAAAAATGGTTATATGAGCAGCTACTCGAAAGCCTTAATCAGCATCTGCAACCGCTACAAGCCTGTGCCCAAGCATTGGCACAACTAGATGTCTTACGCGCCTTAGCCGAGCGCAGTGACACCTTAAATTTCTGCTGCCCACAATTGATTTCAGACACCCGCATTGCCATTACAGCCGGTCGCCATCCCGTGGTGGAACAGGTGTCCGATCAACCTTTTATTGCAAACGATTTACAGTTTGATGACCGTCAACGCATGCGTGTGATCACCGGACCCAATATGGGCGGAAAATCTACTTATATGCGCCAAACGGCACTGATTGTTCTCTTGGCACATACAGGGTGTTTTGTCCCAGCAACCGCTGCTGAAATTGGCCAGATTGATCGCATCTTTACCCGAATTGGCGCGGCAGATGACTTAGCCAGTGGGCGTTCAACCTTTATGGTCGAAATGACGGAAACTGCCCATATCCTGCAAAATGCAACGCGAAATAGTTTGGTGCTGATGGATGAAATCGGACGTGGCACCAGCACATTTGATGGCCTCGCGCTGGCCTGGTCGTGTGCCGAAGCATTGGCCGAAACACAAGCCTATACCTTATTTGCCACGCACTATTTTGAACTCACTCAACTGGCAACTGACTGGACAGAAATTGAAAACTTGCACCTTACCGCCGTTGAGCACCAAGAAAGCATCGTATTTTTACACGAAGTAAAACCGGGACCTGCCAGCCAAAGTTATGGTATTCAAGTGGCACAACTGGCTGGCATCCCTCAACCTGTCATTAACCAGGCTAAAAAACGTTTGGTGGATTTAGAACAAAAAGCCAACCAAAATGCGCACCCACAACAACTACAGGCAGATTTATTCAACACAGCAGAACCGGCAAAGCCCAGTGAGATCGAACGCCAGATTCAGGCTTTAGACCTCACACATATAACGCCTTTGCAAGCATTGAATGTTTTATACGCCTATCAACAACAACTCACTCAAGGCGCATGAGCTGTGACTTGATATAGATAGCTGATGGGTACAGCCCTGCATAAAAAAGGTTAAAAAACCCCGCGATTTTACAAATAGAAACCCCGCGATTTTATAAATAGGATCTCAAACACACACGATATCTGGGCACAGTAACGTTATTGCACAACCTGTGTGACCAGCAAAATTTAAGCAGAAAAGGCAGGAATAGTTACAAAAGGAGAAACAAATGATGCAGCGCCTAAGCCTCAGGCTGTAGTTGGTAGATCGTGCCACAATAAGGACAAGTCACTTGAGAATGATCCTCAAAGGTTAAATAAACACGTGGATGCTGGTCCCATACAGGCTGATCTTTGGGTGGGCAGCAAACTGTCTGCTGGCCGTGTTTAACCTGAATAACCCGATCAGCATTACCATTTG
>CAZIIK010000119.1:0-2578 GCA_964539235.1 uncultured Gammaproteobacteria bacterium
CAATGCGTGCGCTCCTGTGTGCAGAAACGACTGGCCGCCTGCATAAAGCCTGCCGCTTCCATATCGACCAAGCAACCCGGCTGGGCTAATTGTGGCTGCGACACGGTGCATAAAGGCGCGCTTGGCACGGTGTAATGATGCGTGGCCAATGGGTACGTGACATGATCAGTGTCATCGTCCCGCACTTGATGCGCTAACCACACAGACCCTAATGCCTGTTCATTGCCGCCGGCAATGCCAATATTCAACAACGCTTGGGTCGATATATAGTGCGCCGCTGCCCATGCCACGGCCATGGCAGCATTCACTTTTCCGACGCCAGACACCACCAATGCATGGCGGTTAGTTGGCGAATGATACCAAGCAAAAGGTGTAGCTATGGGGCTTTTTTTCAGCGCATAGTGCGCGACCAAGGGCTTAGCTTCAACGGGCAGTGCCACAACCCAAAGCATATCGAGCTAGCAGGGATTCATAATGGGTGATTTCTTCTGTTCTGTTGCGTTTGCGCACGCCGGTTAAATAGACGTTAATCTTATGCTGCAGCATCATCCGGGTCGCCTGTTGATCGGCTGCAGACAGGTGGCCGGATTGTAGCATTTTTTCTAAAGCCCGAATACGAAAACGGTCCATCCCACAATACTGCTGTGACAGTTGATCTGCATGTCCGCCGTATTTGGTGACCAAAGGCTCATCGATATAAACCACCGGATAACGCGCACAGATACGCAGCCATAAATCATAGTCTTCACATACGGTCAGCGTCTCATCAAAATACCCCACGGTCTCTAATACCGAACGGTGTATCATCACAGCGGATGGCGAAATGGCGCATAACGGCAAGCATTGTTGATACATCCAGCCACCACTTTTGGCATGACGTTTTTTCGGATTAACCCGTCGGCCATTGCGTATCCAAATTTCATCGCTGTGACAGATATACCCACCGTGTTGCTGCAACGCGGCAACTTGTTGCGCTAATTTGTGCGGCAACCAAGCATCATCTGAATCCAACAATGCAATCCATTCGGCTGAGCTCTGCTCAATGCCAACATTCCGCGCATGGCTGACTCCACTGTGTGCAATCGGGTGATAGCTGATGGTTGGATATTGGGTGTTGATGAGGTGCGCGGTGTTGTCGGTCTAACCATCATCAATGAGCAGAATTTCCTGCGGTGTGTAGGTTTGCGCTAGCACGCTGTCCAATGCCCGCGGCAATACCTGCGCACGGTTATGCGTGGGAATGATCACGGCAATGGAAAACGGTTCCGGATGGGGCATGGGGTTGGGTGTGTTGTTTAACAGAGGCGCATGATAGCAGAAAGGCTGTGGCAATATTGATTGTGGTTTTTTGAGTAGCGGCTTGGCTTGGTGCCGACCTGTCTATTGGTTTGCAGCAGGTCTTGCGGGTATTCCCTTCGGACCGTTGTAAAGCCTTCCATGGCAACTGACGCTGTGCCATCCTGGCGCAGAGTCTCCTCATCAAATACCCGCAAGACCTGCTGATAAGCCTAGCAAATCGAAATACTCCCTAAGTCTGTAGGGGAAAGCATTCTCGACTTCGACAAGCTCAGTCATCGAAAATTGGGTTACTGCCCTTCGACAGGCTCAGTCATCGGAAATTGGGTTCCTGCCCTTCGACAGGCTCAGGGACCTTTTGTCGAAGGACGGTTCCTGAGCCTGTCGAAGGATGAAGACTTTCACAACAAAATTTATGAGAGAAACAAAAATCACACTTTTGCAAATGTTTCGCCCTTACCACAACAACGATTCATAAGCTCATTGGCTTGATTTTTCAAGAAAACACAGGCATCCCGAGCTGTGTCTGCTTGTGCGGCGCGGGTTAAAACAATCCCCAGTGCGATTTTAGCCGGTAGCGGCACACTATCACTCAATACCTCCATGCTACTGAGCAAATGCCAAGTTATAGCGCCAGAATAGCCCCCTAAAGCAACCACCAGGTTTTTCCGAGAAAACGGGTTATACGACATAAACAACCTCCTGTTGAAAATTAGTATTGTCACACCATGACCGCGGGATGGTATTACATTTTTAGGTGACGATAAAGTATATATTCCAGCACTATAATCGATAAAATTTCTCGAAATTAAAATTAGATGGTTATTTGAACATGTCACTTGACGACAGAAGCGGTACAGGCACAGATATGAATGGGCGTATAAAGACGGTTAAACAGACGGTCAACAATTTATTTCAAAACCACCTGTTACAAGGCTATATAAGCAGTGATGAAAAATCTTGGCTAGAAAAATCAGAAACGGTTCACATCCAAGCCACTAAAAATATGCTGTTTGATTTGAGTGAAGCACTAAAAACCCTGGAATATATCATTCGGGATACCAAAGCAACCATAAGGCGGCAAGATCTATTAAAAACAACTGGCACTTCAGAAACCATTTTACGTAATTGCGCACACTTTCTAGAGTTAATGTCAAATCTGGTGTATGGGATGGTTAAGCGGCCTTCCTGTTTATCTGTTCACTAACCAATTCTCCATCTTTGAATTCTACATTGTCGGCGACCAATGTTAACAACTTAAATCCCCTGATTTTTCTCCAGC
>CAZIIK010000120.1:0-7555 GCA_964539235.1 uncultured Gammaproteobacteria bacterium
TGCATGAAAATTAGTCTTTTTGGCTTGTGATGATCAAATTTGCATCAAAAATCCAAATGTAGAGTGCATTACGGTAGCATGCTGAAAAATGCCTTTAACAAAGGCTTGGCCGAAGGCAGAAACTTCTCGGATACCCTCTTAAACTGATTCAGCTAAATCAAAGCTCACAGAAAGACACCCTCAAAGCGGTCGTTTGCTCAACCAACGTCCTACGCGCTGTTTCCATGTCGTGACACCCGTGCGGATACGCAGATAATCACGGCGGCCGCGGAAGGATGGCACGCCGCGCCACCAGGTGATTGGCGTGGTGTCATGCAAAATTGCATCGGTCACATCACTGTCGAATGCCAATTGGCGCGCGAGTTCAGCGTCAAAGTAGCCGAAGGTGCGTTGGAAAAAATCTTTGACGAGGGTGCGGTGCGTTTCAAAATCCCAGTGTTGTTGGGCACAGCAATAGTCAGTGTGGTGAGACAGTTGCTTGCCAAACTGGTGCCATAAACCCGGTAGGTCATAAAACTGAATCCAGTCAGCCGGTCGTTGAATGCACAGTAGTGGGATTTTTTGCGCTTTTGCTAATGCGGAGTAGGTGATGTCGACACGCACTTCGTCAGCAAAATCGGCCCAATTGCATTGCAGGTGTTTTTGGTGATAACAAAACCCACCCGAGCCGATTAAGGTGACGAGCTTATGTTCTGACAAGGACATCCGTAGGCCATAGAAACTGCTGCGTTCGTAATACCATGACAGGTCAGGCGAAAAAATAGAGGCATGAATCGAGACGCCAACCTGATAGTGAAAAGCCTGCAGAGTTGCATGCATACGGTCGACGTAATCAGCGGGATAAATTAAGTCGTCATCGAGGGTAAAGAAGATCGATTGTTGCACGTATTTCAAGGCATAGACCTTGCCATTGGCAGACAGATCGCCAGCATGCTCGGTGCCGAGAAAAGCGTAAATTTTCGGGTGATTGAGGCAATCCGGTAGGGTATCACTTTGGTTGACGTAAACGAAGAGATAGTCCACTTGATCAATAATAGAAGCAATGACCTTCGGCAGGATGTTAAAGCGTGCCGGGAATGTTGCCATGGAACCGACAATTTTATCGGTCATGTCGAGTTGTTCTAATGCTGTCAATGTGTTCATCATTGATGGGCCTGATTAAAGTGTTGGCGCAATTGCAGGTAGGCATCGTAAGCATTTTCTATGTGCATGACTTTGTCAGCCGTTGTGCCTAAAACGCTGGGGTCACCTGCATAAAAAATGGTAGCGCCATGCGCAGACAGGGTTTCAATGATGTGGCATTGCGCTGCAGGTGTTAAATGTGAACGTTCACACAGTAGTGCTAAATGGGTATGGGTATACAGTGTTTGGCGTTGAGGGTCATCTAAGTCTAAAGCCATGCTGGCAAGGCGCTGATCCAAGCCTAAAGTCTGTAGTTCAACAGCAGGCGCCTGCCAATATTGGGGGTGTTCCAGTAACAACACACTGCGAAATGGCAGTTGTTTAATCAAATCGGTGATGTTGGGGTTCTGGTGTAAATCATGCGCCGCTGGCACCAGAATGCCTTTCTCAGTGATCGCTGCATCGGTACCATTTTGCAGGATTTTTGCCCAAGGAAAATGGCCTGGAAGTGGTCGAAAGCATCTTTGGGCTTGGGCAATGATGGTTTGCAGTTCCTGCTTCAGCAGATGTTTATAACGCCGCTTTTTAGGCCAATCTAAACACTGGCGCAATGCCTGGTAACGCAGCTGGTTTTCTTCTCGGATCAAGCGTCGCAGACGTCTCACCTGTGCCCAGATGATATGCAGTGGCTGCACGTTGCAAACACTGAGTTCACACGCGTATGTACTGTTAACGGTTAGGGTGACTTGATTGGCGTGCAGTGGTGTGACAAAAAACCGACTGCTGGTCAAAACATCAGGATGGATTTGGTTTAGCCAACTGGGTGAAAACACTAAGGCCAGTTCAGACGGGCTGGCAGTGTTAGAAGTAGTGGTTGTTGCATACGTCAGATGATACTGCGCAGTTGTGATGGCCTGTGCATCTGCTGTGTGCATCAGACGTAGCCGTAATTCATACGGCACGCCTGGTACCACGGTAAACGTGCGTGTCAGTTCCAAAGTCAGCCAACAGCTAATTAAAGTGCGGCGATTTTAGCCTGAAAGCTAGGTTTATTCATCTGGAGAACGGCCGCTTCCACCACCGCTGTGGTCAACCAGCAGTTTATGGGGGGGTTAATACGTAAAAACTGCATAAACACTTTTTACGTATTTTTTTATAGTTATGATTCGCTACGTAAAAACTACGTGAACATCTTTTACGTAGCGGCATCTATGCATAACGTTTCAAGTAGCGTGCAATTAATGGGTCTAGGACACGGGTATGATTTAACTTCAGCAGCGGTACTGTCGGATCCACATGTGTAACCTTATAGATGACGTCTTTTTCAAATAATGTTTTGATGGTTTGGTGCAAACTGGATACTGCTAACCCAGAGCGGGTTGAGAATGCCTGGCCAGTTGGCTCCGCGGTTGATTCTATCGCTAGGGCTTGTACGACTTGTTGTTGATTGCGGCTTAATTTTTCCAGCTCAGATCGGATGCGGTAAGTTTCTTGTTCCATACATGATTGCCAACATATTTCGATATGTTCAATGCCTGGGTATGTTCCTTGCCAAATCTGATGACACAGCAAATTGACATAGAACGGGTGTCGTTCAGTTAATGTCATGATTTTAGAGAACACCATGTCTTGTAATGGCTTACCCCATTGTTTAATCGCTTGCTGATTAATGTGTGGGTGATAGTGTGCTGAAGACATTCTGTCTAGCTGGATTTTGTCGCACAGCATATAAAGTGGCATTGACTTATCGTCAAACATTTCCAGTAGTAAATGACGATTACTGCCAGAAAAGATAAAGACAAGGTGGTCGGTTTGTTGGGCAATGTGGCGAATGGCTCCTTGTATTGATTTGGCATTCTCTGCTGCAGAAATATCCTGAAACTCATTAATAAAAATAATGAGTTTAATTTTCTTTTGCGTTGCTAATTTATCCAAGGCTGTTAAAGCACTGTAAACTTGATAAGCTGCATCGACTTCACCTTTGTCATAAGCTAATCCAACTTCCAGGGTGCCTACACTCATAGTGGTCTTAAATTGGCTGAAAAGTGTGTCGATTAGCACAAGCGATTTTTGGCTAATCGACATGATTTGAGAGAGTTCCTCAGATATGCCGGTCAACAATCGTTTGACTACAGCTTTATCGTCATGTGCTAGGAACAGATCAATAGACGCACAACCAAAGTCAAGTTGCGAGACTACTTGATGCACCAAGCTGGATTTTCCGTATCGCCTGGGCGAAACCAGAACCGTATGGCGAGATTTTTCAATATTTGAAACTAATGCTTTTTGTTCCTCAACGCGATTGCAAAACTGCTCGCCAGCGGCCAGTTTGGCAGGAAAAAGGTCAGTGTTCATAAGGATTTTCCAGAATTCATATTATATGAATCATATCATATGAATCATGCTTTATGAATTGTAGTGGATGGCTTATGGTAGTTGGGTTAAAAACCGGTCAAACCGCCAGCGGTAGTTAAGCACCCATAACAGATGCAGTGCATTCAGTAAGGTGATTTCCAACCAAAAGTAGACCATGGGTTTTTGCAGTAGGCAGCAGCATGTGAGCAGTGCGTAATGACAATTATCGTTCAACAGGCCCCAGACTTTCACCCAAGCGCGGAAACGTTGGTCATATTGTTTGCCAATAGCTTGGGCTGTTGCAGAGGATCTGTTTTGTTGAGTGGATAAGGCTTGGCGTAACGTGTGTGTGTTCAGGCCGCAGAGGTGGAGTTGGCTGTAGCCATATTGTGTGTCCAGTCCGCGAACCAGCGCATTAAAAAAAGTATTGCGTGTATAAGCCTGGTCATGATGTGGGCGTATTTGTGTGGGTAACCCAGCGGTTTTGCCGGCCGTCCAGAATTGATACAGGCTGCGTTGTAGTTCATAGACATTGGCCTGCATCATTCGACTAAGATAGGCACCGAGTAGCAAGGCAAAGATGCTCAGCGCGTGCCAACCTTGCCAGATGACTAAAAAGCCCAGGTAAATCGCACCGATTGAAATGTAGTCACAGACGCCATCAAGCACACGGCCAAACGCTGAGCTCATCTGTTTTAAGCGGGCCAATTGTCCATCTGCACCATCGAGTATCAGGCGCAGTAATGCCAATATTCCGCCAACAGCACCCCACCACCATGCCAGTTGATAGCAAGCAAAAGCTATGGCTGCCAACATGCCGACAGGAATGCTGAGTAAGCTGACGTGGTTGGGTGTGAGTCGAGTATTGGCAGCACGGCGTGCTAACCAAAAACTGGCTGGGTGGATCAGGTAGCGATTGCTCCAAGCTTCGATGGCTTGAGGGCGAAAAACAGATTGTCGGTCAGGTGTCATGTGGCGACCTAAAATCGTAGCGCATGCGGTCTACTGTCCATTGGCGAATGAGGGGTAATACGGTGGCCAGGCGCAGTAAAGCAAATAGCAGCCGCGGAAAAATAATGTAGCGACGACGTTTGGCTAAACCACGTTGAATACGTTTCGCCGCGATTTGAGTGCTGCATAAGCCGGGTTTGCTTCCCACGAGGCAGTCACTCATATCACTTTTGACAAAACCAGGGCAGATAATCGATACATCAATGCCTTCACGTTTCAGCCAAGCGCGCAGCGCTTTGCCATAGTGTACAATCCCTGCCTTGCTTAGGCAGTAGCTGGGGAATTGTGGAAAAGCGATTATGCCAGCCCAAGAGCTGACTAGGGCAATGTGACCGTGTTGGCGTGTACGTAATGTCGGAATTAAAGCTTCAATTGTGTTAACGGTGCCGAAAATATTGGTGGTTAACATATTGTGTAATTGTTCAAAATCTTCGCTTGCTTGATCATGGCGGGAGCAGGTCATGCCTGCATTGGCAATGACCAGGTCGATGGGGTGGCTGCATGCAAAATCTTGCAGCCATTGATGCCATTCAGGTTTACGGATGTCTGCAGTGTGTGTCGTCACCTGGGCGCCTAGCTGGCGACAAGTTTCAGCAACATTTTGTAAAGCGGTTGCCTGGCGCGCATTGAGCACCAAATGCACATCTGTTGCTGCATAGGCTTCGGCCAAGGCTTTGCCGATGCCACGACTGGCGCCGGTAATCAAAATGGTTTTGCGTGTTTTCATAACGGTGGACTATGCAGTAAAGCGATGGGTGATTGATAGGTAAATGCAGGGTCGAGCGCGATATCAATGGTGTGGTGTAGAGTAAAGCCACGTTGTTGAAAAAATTGTAAAGCGGCGGTGTTGTCTAACCAGGCATGGGCGCTGATTGAAGTGTAGCCTTGTGTTGTTGCAATGGCTTGCAGGTGTTCGTACAAGCCTGTCGCAATCCTTTGGCGTTGTTGTGTTGCTGTGGTGGCGATGCTGTGTAGATATAAACTGTTTTCTAACGGAATCGTATAAAAATCAACAAATCGTTCAATTTTGTGGGCTGGGATTAAGCTGTGCACCGTATCCGGCAGTTGATGAGATTCAGCTGGATAGTAATTAATCGCCCCAATGACTTGATTGACTTGCTCTGCAACGATGTGAGCACAATAGCTCATTGGCGCATTTTCATCGGCAATGGCCATTTTTATGAGTTCGTTGCAGTTCAGGCCATCAAACAGATCGTTGAGTAAAAAATCCGCCATACCACAGCTGGCTTGGTGAAATAGGGCTGCTAGGGTCTCGGTGTCGTCGAGGCGTGCAGCGCGGTAATGTAGGGTCATGCGACTGTGTCCGGTGTGAGTAACTGCTGCAACGCGTGAATGGTGTGATCAATGTGTGCAGCGGTGTGGTTGCAGGTGAGGAAGAAGCGTAGACGAGCCGATTTTTCTGCAACGGCTGGATAAATCACCGGTTGAGCGATGACTTGATGCTCAGTCATCAGTTGGTGGGCAATTTTTACGGTGCGCAGAGAGTCGCCAATAATGATTGGAATAACGGCATGACCTTCGGCATGACCCGTGTCTAATCCAGTGTGCTGTGCCTGTTGCAGAAAATAATGGCCGTTATGTTGTAAGTGTGTGACGTACTCAGGATGCATTTGCCAGTGTTGCAATGCGGCAAGGCTGGCCGCAGCAAGTGGTGGTGCTAAGCCAACTGAATACAGAAAACCGGGTGCGGTGTAGCGCAGGTATTCAATTAAGTGTGCGTTGCCGGCAATGTAGCCGCCGCAGCTGGCTAGCGTTTTGCTCAGCGTACCCATCCAAAGGTCGATATCCTGTGGGTTGACCTGCTGCTGCTCAAAACTGCCACGGCCAGTTTGGCCTAAGACGCCGAGTGAATGTGCTTCGTCAACCATGAGAAAGGTTTTGTGTTGTTGCTTCAGTGTAATTAATTCAGCCAGCGGCGGTGTATCACCATCCATGCTGAACAGGCCTTCCGTAACGATCAGAACTTTTTGGTAATTCAAGCGATGCTGAGTTAACAAATCATTGAGTACATGCATGTCGTTATGCGGGAAGGACAGTCGTGCAGCACCAGACAGTAACGCACCTTGGACGATGCTGTTGTGACTGAGAGCATCGTGCAGGATCAGGTCTTTTTCACCGAACAAATGACCAATGGTCGACACATTGGTCGCATGGCCACTGACAAACGCTACAGAGTCTTCGGCTTGGTAGACTGCAGCGATAGCTGTTTCTAATTCACGGTGAAAATGACGTTCGCCCGATACAATACGGCTAGAAGATACGGATGTGCCGTATTGTTCGATGGCAGCTTGAGCAGCTGCTTTAACGGTGGGTTGTCCGTTTAAACCTAAATAATTGTAAGTGGCAAAGTTAATGTGCGGCTGATCGTTAATTTCAGTTGTTGCGCCGGCGGTTTGTTGATGCGTGAGGAAGTAAGGTGATGGCACACCGGTGTGTTGCAGAATGGTTTGTCGAGTTTGTACCGGTTGAAAGGCGGCCAATTGGTCGATTTTCCAAAAACTATGCGGTAGGTTTTCTAAGGTGTATTCGGGGTTATTTGAGGTGTGAATACGTTGGCTGAGTGCGGTTAAAAAATCAGAGGTCGCCATGCCAGAATCAAGTACTGTAAAAGATGGGCCATGCTAGCATCGGTTATGTGTTTTGTAACGGTTGGCAGAGGATTGTTTTCATCAGTAAGACTGATGTATATGGACCTCCCATTGTAGTCAACACATAGAGAGTAGGAGAAAAGTTGCAGTTGTATATTCGACTTCACATGGATAGGTATTTTTTATCTATCCGATCCCTAATGGTTATCTGCGGTACTGATTCCTCATTGCATAAGTGACTATTACAAGCCGAACAGTCTTTCAGGTTTTATCAGTACAGGGTGACTTCCCCTTTTTCATCATGCGTTGGCAACTCTAAGATGCTGTCCGAAAATGGGTATTTTTCTTGTTATGCATTCAAACAGATGCGGATTTTTGGGATGTGCAGGGTCATAATACCGATTTGTCACGTGATATGCAGCACACAAGCCATGGAAAAGGTATACCCGAGTGATTTG
>CAZIIK010000121.1:0-11356 GCA_964539235.1 uncultured Gammaproteobacteria bacterium
GATAGCTCAGCAGCCAAATTTCCTGTAACATTTTGCATGTGGCGTATCTCCTATTTTTGTTGACTTATTTTTGCTGAAAATAGACAACAGGATACGCCGCTTCACTCACACTGTCATACACCAGAAATTATCATAACTCTGGGACGGTTGATACGCCTTTATCCAAACCTTTTCAAGGCAACTTAAAGCCGGATCAATTATTCACTGCAGCGCAAGCCGCTCAGTACTGTTACCAATGGATCAGTGCGTTGTGTGTACAAGATTCAGGTCAGATTTTTGATTGGCGGGGTGATGTGGTAGTCCCTTAGAGTCTATCGTCAAATTGCTTGCCTGTAGCAAGAGCAGCGAAAAGTTGGGTGAATCCAACATCTTTTGCAGCCAGGAGAGTGATTTAACGATGGGCCCTAGTCTAAATCGATAATTGATTGTCCATCCCGCTGAATGTGTGCGATTAAAGCTGGGTTGTGTAGGGCTTCAACATGTGCGATGTCCATGTGGAATAGGATGGGCAGTGACTCAAGCTCGCCATATAGGTTGGCAAATTCTGTATGGCTTAGATTTTGTCCATAGATGGCCAAGTCGATGTCAGATGTGGGCTTATAGTCTCCACGGCCGCGCGAGCCATAGATGACGGCGTCATCAACTGGGTAGCGTTTGATTGTTTGCTGCAGTTGTTGGACGATATCTTCACTCAAACCTAAGCTTGTTAACTTCATGGTGAGGCTGCCAAGTTTTGGATCAGTGTGTTAAAGCAATGGAGGCCTGATTCAGCGATAAATGCATAAACATCCTCTGCCAGTTCTGCATCGTAGGTATGGCTAGTTTGATTGCGAATTTTTTGCAATTCAGACCAAGTGCTTCCGTCTGAAGCAATGCCTTGTTCAATCCCCGCTGCAAAAACATCCCTCGGGTTTTTGGCATCAATACCTCTATCGTTTAGCCGGTGCTTTAAAACTTTCCAGCTTAATTCATAAGTGAATTCGAAGCGTTGTATAACGGCATCACGAATGAATTCGTTTTTATCTTCTGCAAGGGCTTTTTGTAGTTGGAAAGTGGCTTTTTAAGCTCATTAAATCGCTGTTGGTATCTTTCAGGCATGGATAAACTCCAGTATGCGATGCCTCATGAAGATGGTGCGAAAGGAGAGGCTCGAACTCTCACGGGTTACCCCACTGGAACCTAAATCCAGCGCGTCTACCAATTCCGCCACTCTCGCTAAAATGGGGTGAACGATGGGACTTGAACCCACGACAACCGGAATCACAATCCGGGGCTCTACCAACTGAGCTACGCCCACCATAAACTGTTTGCCTCGCCCATAGCAAGGTCTTTCATTCTACCAAACAGATCAATCCCGTTGGTAGAGTCTGTGACTAAGCGCCGTCATCCTGACTGCGCTAACTCACCCGGCCTTGGCCGTCAGTGGCCAAGGCGTTCAGCGGGAAAATCATGCGGTAGCTGATTTTCTGCTTCCGCTTCACCCACCATAAAATGTTTGCCTTGCTTTGAAATAAAGCTGCGGAAGTTTACCACAATTTTTCCCCACGATACAAGAATAAATTTGCTGTTAGGTTGTTTGGTGTGGCCTTGCAAATTTTATAACGGTTCGACCTCTCTTTGGTTTCCTAGCTGCAAAAGACAGTGGACAATATTATAAGAAAATCCTACAATCCCCCGACTTTTTTATTCGTTTCAATACAAGGTATTCCATCATTATGCAAGTTTCAGTTGAAAAGGTATCTGACATCAAAACCACTTTAAAAGTGTCTGTGCCTGCAGAAGAAATTGATAACAAAGTGAAGCAGAAATTGCAGGAAGTGAGTCGTACGGCAAATGTACCCGGGTTTCGTCCGGGTAAAGTACCTTTTCCCGTTATCACAAAACACTACGGTCAGGCGGTGCGTCAAGATGTTGTGTCTCAAGTGATTCAAGATAAATTGTATCAAGCGATTCTTGATAACAAATTACAAGTGGTTGGCATGCCTAATGTCAAAGTCGATGTAAATGAGATGGGCCAAGATTTGTCCTTTTCAGCTGAATCTGAGTGCTTTCCAGAAGTTGATGTGAAAGATCTCGACAAAATGAAAGTTGAGAAGTGGGCCTCTGAAGCTCAAGAGGCTGACATAGAAAAAATGTTTGATACGTTGAAGCAACAGTATGCTGACTGGAAAGATGTGACTCGCAAAGCCAAAAAAGGCGATCGTGTGACGTTAGACTTTGAAGGATTCCTAGAGGGTAAAGCGTTTGATGGTGGTTCGGCAACTGATATGCCTTTGATTCTCGGCAGTAACACGATGATCCCAGGCTTTGAAGATGGTCTGATGGGTATCAAAGCTGAAGAAGCACGTGAACTTAACCTGACTTTCCCCAAAGAGTACCATGCAGAAAACTTAGCGGGTAAAGAGACTTTATTTAAGGTAACGGCAAAGTCGGTTGCAGAGCCAGTCATGCCAGAGCTGAATGATGAGTTTGCCACTAAGTTCGGCGTCAAGGATATGGATACACTGCGCAAAGAAGTCGTAGCTAACATGACACGTGAGCTTGAGTTCGCTTTGATGTCTAAGCTGAAAGAAAACGTGTCAGAGCAGCTGCTGAAATACAATGAAATTGAAGTGCCTGCAGCGTTAGTGAATCAGGAAATTGATCACTTGCGCATGAGTGCTTATCAGCGCATGGGTCTGACACCCAAAGATGTTGAAAATAAGAAGGCACCTGAATTACCCGCAGAAATGTTTACTGAGCAAGCGAAGAAGCGTGTGACCTTGGGTGTTTTAATGAATCGTGTTGCGCAACAGAATGAACTGAAAGCGGATGCAGATCGTGTCAAAGCGCGGGTTGCAAAATTGGCTTCGGTGTATGAGCAGCCAGAAGCTGTGGTTGACCAATACTATCAGTCACCTGAACAGTTGGCGGAAGTGGAACAAGCTATTCTAGAAGAACAAGTCATGGAAAAATTATTAGAGTCCATGCACGTTGAAGAGAAGGCAATGGACTTCTATGATGTGATGCGCGAAATGGGTCAAAACCCTGCCAATATGGTTGCCTAATTCGCCACTCCAAACGAATTTAAGAGGATACAAAGTCGTGTCGATTTACAACAATCTGGTCCCTATGGTTATTGAACAAACGGCGCGTGGTGAACGCTCCTTTGATATTTATTCCCGTTTGTTGAAAGAACGTGTGGTTTTTTTGGTGGGTGAGGTGAATGACCATATGGCCAATCTGGTCGTAGCACAGTTGTTGTTTTTAGAATCTGAAAATCCTGATAAAGACATCAGTCTATATATCAATTCCCCAGGTGGTGTGGTGACGGCAGGTATGTCAATTTATGACACTATGCAGTTTATTAAACCAGATGTATCAACCTTGTGTATTGGTCAATCTGCCAGTATGGGTGCTGTTTTATTAACAGCTGGTGCTGCTGGTAAACGTGCATGTTTGCCGCATTCTTCCGTGATGATTCATCAGCCCTTAGGAGGGTACCAAGGTCAGGCGTCTGATATTGAAATTCATGCGCGCCATACGCTGCGCATTAAAGAAATGCTGAATACGGTGATTGCCAAACACTGTGGTAAGACCGCTGAAGAAGTTGCGCAAGCCACAGATCGTGACAATTTCCTGACGGCCGAAGAAAGCTTGGAATATGGCCTAATTGATATGGTACTTTCCGATCGTGCGGCGATGAAAACAACTGCTGAGTAATGCAAAAGGATTAATATGAGCAAGAAAGGTAAGGACGACAGTGGCAAAAAGGCACTGTACTGTTCATTTTGTGGGAAAAGCCAGCAAGAAGTTAAAAAATTGATTGCAGGACCTTCCGTCTATATCTGTAATGAATGTATCGAACAGTGTGGTGACATTATTCGTCAGGATGGCGATGAAAAAGCAGCTGAAGAACAGGCAAATTTCCCATTGCCTACGCCCGCTGATATTAAAGCTGCCTTAGATGAGTATGTCATCGGCCAGAGTATGGCAAAAAAAGTCCTATCTGTTGCCGTATATAACCATTACAAACGCAGTCGTAATAAAGCTTCCGATGAAGGCGTGGAGCTGAGTAAAAGTAATATCTTACTGATTGGTCCGACGGGCAGTGGTAAAACTTTATTGGCCCAAACTTTAGCGAAAGCTTTGCATGTGCCATTTGCAATGGCTGATGCCACGACTTTAACTGAAGCAGGTTATGTGGGTGAAGATGTTGAAAATGTAATTCAAAAGTTGCTGCAGAGTGCAGATTACAATGTGAAGCGTGCTGAGCAGGGGATTATCTATATCGATGAAATCGACAAGATTGCCCGTAAATCAGAAAATCCTTCTATTACTCGAGATGTTTCGGGGGAAGGTGTGCAACAAGCGTTATTGAAATTAGTTGAAGGCACGATTGCTTCTATTCCACCAAAAGGCGGGCGTAAGCATCCTCAGCAAGATTTTGAGCAGGTCGATACTTCCGGCATTTTGTTCATTTGCGGAGGGGCTTTTGCAGGTTTAGAAAAAGTGATTCAAGCACGTACGGAGAAATCCAGTATTGGTTTTGATGCGGAAATCTTGAGTAGTACTGAGGTGCAAAGTAACAACGACCTTATCCAGCAAGTAGAACCAGATGATTTGATGAAGTTTGGTTTGATTCCAGAATTTATTGGTCGTATGCCAGTGTTTACCACATTAGAAGAACTCGATAAGGAGGCATTGACCGCCATCCTAACTGAGCCTAAAAATGCCTTAGTTAAGCAATATCAGCATTTATTTGCATTGGAAGATGTTGAGATTTCCTTTACGGATGAAGCTATTGAAGCTATTGCGGATAAGGCGGTTGAGCGTAAAACCGGTGCGCGTGGTTTACGCGCCATTATGGAAGAAGCTTTATTAGACACTATGTATCTGTTGCCTAACTTAGACAATGTGTCGCGTGTTGTGGTAGATGCTGCTGTCATCGCCGAAGGTAAGACGCCTTTACTTGTGGCAGAAGGGCAACCAGATAAGCGCCTGTTGGTCAATGACCAAGCAGCGGGGTAAATGAGACATGGCTGAAAAAGATCAAGATGCAACTCAAAAAAGGGTAGAGAGTAGTGGGCAACTGGCATTGCCAGCGACGTTGCCAACTTTGCCTTTGAAGGACGTGGTGATTTATCCTCATATGGTGATTCCTTTGTTTGTGGGGCGTGAGCGTTCTATCAGTGCATTGGAAGCCGCGATGGAAGGTGATCAAAAAATATTTCTGATTGCTCAGCAAGATTCCAAAGAAGAAAAGCCGGGTTTAGAGTCTTTATATCAAGTGGGTACCATTGCATCAGTCCTACAACTATTGCGGCTGCCTGATGGTACATTGAAAGTGCTGGTTGAGGGTGAGCGTCGTGCACGTGTGTTGATGCATGATCAGGAAATCAGCGATTACTTTGCCTTGCGAATAGACCAGATGGATGATGTGCTGGACGAGGGTGTTGATCTTGAACCGCTATCGCGCTCTTTGCTGTCGCAATTCGATCACTATGTGAAACTGAATAAGAAAATCCCACCTGAAGTCATTTCAGCTTTATCCGGCATTGATGACCTCAGTCGTCTGTCGGATACGATTGCTGCCCATATGGCGATTAAGATCGAAGATCGCCAGATGTTATTGGAGCTTGAGTCGGTTGAAGAGCGTGCCAATGCCTTGTTGCTGTTATTGGAAAGTGAGATTGATATTTTACAGGTCGAGAAGAAAATCCGTGGCCGCGTTAAAAATCAAATGGAAAAAAATCAGCGCGAGTACTATTTGAATGAGCAAATGAAAGCTATTCAAAAGGAACTGACTGAAACCGATGAAGAGCATGATGAAATTGAGATGCTCGAGAAGAAGATTTATGCGGCGAAAATGACGCAAGAAGCGCACGATAAAGCGAAGCAAGAATTGAAAAAGCTCAAGTCGATGTCGCCTATGTCAGCAGAAGCCTCAGTGTCGCGTAATTATATTGATGCCTTACTACAAGTGCCTTGGCATAAACGTACTCGAGTGAAATTAGACCTGAAGAAAGCTCAGTCAGTATTAGATGATGATCATTATGGCCTGAAAGAGGTTAAAGAGCGCATTCTAGAATATTTGGCTGTGCAAAAACGAGTACGCAAGTTGAAAGGTCCTATCCTTTGCTTAGTTGGACCACCAGGTGTGGGTAAAACTTCCTTAGGCGCGTCCATCGCGCGGGCAACCGGGCGTAAGTTTACACGTATGTCTTTAGGTGGGGTGCGTGATGAGGCTGAAATTCGCGGTCATCGCCGGACTTACATCGGGGCATTGCCGGGCAAGGTGATGCACAAACTTTCCAAAGCTGAGATCAAGAATCCGCTGTTTTTACTGGATGAAATCGATAAGATGGCCATGGATTTTCGTGGTGATCCCAGCTCTGCTTTGTTGGAAGTTTTGGATCCTGAGCAGAACAATGCCTTCAATGATCACTTTTTAGAGGTTGATTATGATCTTTCTGAGGTCATGTTTATTGCAACTGCCAATTCATTAGAAATTCCACCAGCATTATTAGACCGGATGGAGGTCATTCGCTTGTCGGGTTATACCGAAGACGAAAAGCTGAATATTGCGCGACGTTACCTGGTTCCGAAGCATATTAAAGCCGCTGGTTTGAAAGCAAATGAAATTTCAATTTCAGATAAAATTGTGATGGCCATTATTCGCTATTACACCCGTGAAGCCGGGGTGCGCAGTCTTGAACGTGAAATTGCCAAGATTTGTCGCAAGGTCGTGACGCATATCCTGAAAACTGGCAAAAAACGTGTTCTGCTCACGGAAAATAATCTGGAAGATTACCTGGGTGTGAAGCGCTATCGTTACGGTTTGGCCGACAGTGAAAATCAGATTGGCCAAGTGACGGGTTTAGCGTGGACTGAAGTCGGCGGCGAATTGCTAAGGATAGAAGCGTCAGCGGTGCCAGGCAAAGGCAAAACTTTGCGCACTGGGAAATTGGGTGAAGTCATGCAAGAGTCGATACAAGCAGCGATTACCGTTGTGCGTAGCCGGGCGGAGCAATATGATATTGCCGCTGATTTTTATGAAAAATGTGACTTGCATATTCATGTGCCGGAAGGTGCAACGCCTAAAGATGGTCCCAGCGCCGGGATTGCAATGTGCACAGCTTTGGTCTCCGCTTTGTCAAAACGCCCTGTGCGAGCAGATGTGGCGATGACAGGTGAAATTACCCTGCGTGGCGAGGTCTTGCCTATTGGGGGTTTGAAAGAAAAGCTGTTGGCTGCGCATCGAGGTGGTATCAAAACTGTGTTGATTCCGCACGAAAATGAACGCGATTTGCTTGATATTCCGGACAATGTGAAAGCGGATCTTGAGATTATTCCAGTTGAATGGATTGAACAGGTGTTAGATAAAGCATTGGCCAAGTAATCGGTCACGTAGAGAGCTGGTTTGGTGCGTATATCCCGAAGGCTGTCAGTATCATTCCGACTTTGCATCTTCTATCCAATTCTTTAGAATGTGCCGCTGATTAAATCAATGCACAGGTACAGTCATGCGACTGAATATTAAAAAAATAATTATGGTGTGGGGTTTGTGGGTACCTGTTTGTGGGTTGGCAGCTTCGCCAACAGCAGTAGAACAGTCACCACAAGAAGCAACTGAACCAGCGCCGAAAAAACCCGTGCAAGTTCACCCGTGGAAAGGCACGGACTTACAGGCGGGTGCCGTCATTAACTCAGGGAATACCAATTCGCAAAACTATAATGTTGCAGCCAATATAAAATATACCTACAAAAAATGGGTGGCGACGGAAGATACCACCTATCAGCGCGCCAGTTCGTCGGATAAAGGCACAACGGCTGATAAGTTTTTTACCCAGGGCCAATTAAACTTTAATTTTACCGAGCATAATTTTGTTTACACACAAGCTAATTATACCCGCGACATATTTAGTGGCTTTACTTATGTGTTTAACTATTCCATTGGCTATGGTCGTCGTATCCCGGTGATGCCAGCCAGTATGACGCTCGATATATTCGCTGGTCCCGGTATGCGCTTCGATAAAGAAAGTGAAACGGATCATCAGCGCACGGATGCTTCTGTGCAGATAGGCGTGAATTATGCGTGGAATATTACCCAGGCAACGGCGTTTGATGAGCAGTTCCAAATTACTATGGCGAAAGATAACACCAATACATCTTCCAAAAGCGCTCTGGTGACAACATTGTCAACGCATTTAGGTTTTAGCATTAATTTCTTAATCACCAACGACAGCCAGCCTGCGTCCGGTAAGCAGAATGTGAATACCTCGACGACATTAAACTTGGCGTACAATTTTTAGTTTTTATGGCGTTTATTGATATAATAATATCTTTTATACGCAAGGAAGCGTGTCGTGTTATATATCGTTATCCCGTCAGGGTATAAATTTTTCTCGGGCAACAAAGCGAAAGGTTTATCAGATCGTTTTGAGGCTGATGGCAAAGCAACCATTAATATTCAAGCCGCTGTGCAAGAGGCCTTGACTTTTTCGGGTTCACCGGTGACTGTGGATGACCTTGAGATTCATGAGGATTCACCTCTATCAGATGAGCGGCATTATTTGGAATATCTTCCCTCTGATAGTGGAAAAGCGCCCAGTAAATGGACTGAACGTGTCATCGGTTCCAAAAAGAGAGATTTTTTCTCCAAGTTATGATGATGAACACCTATGCTGTCACCGCAGTGTTGCCAGGTGGTCCCAGGCGCAAGGAATTAGCAGAAAAGCGGCGAGAACGCGTTGGTAATCTTAGAAAAGAAGGTGATTGCCCTGCGGCAAATTGATTGTCGAATTATAGGCTTCATATTGCAAAATCAGCTGATATTAGAATATGAAGCCTTTTGAAAATTTGGGTCTAATCTTTTTTAGGTATAGCCCGATAAATTGAATAGATTGCTGCCAATCCAACTAAGCCGTATACAACTCTTGAAATCACGCTCATGTGTCCAAAAATAGTCGCGACTAAATCAAAATGCAGGACACCAACCAGGCCCCAATTTAAGCCACCCACAATAACTAGAATAAATGCAATCCAGTCAACGAAATTTTTATTGGTTTTTTGCTTGCTCATAGTATTCTCCTTTTCGAATTACTGATTAATAAGCTAAGGTTCTAACTATATAGATAAAAAGATACTAATAGCAAAAGGTTCACGCTTAATTTTTTGTCCATGGCAACTGTTGGTGTATCCGACTCTGATATGTCTTAGCTAATCAAATCCCGTTCAATTTGCTGGTCAGCGTGATAAGACGAGCGTACATTAGGGCCACTGGCCACTTGGCTGAAGCCCATGGCTTTTGCCATATCACCAAAATGAAGAAATTTTTCCGGTGTAACGTAACGGTCAACAGGCATATGGAAATTACTGGGTTGCAGGTATTGGCCCAATGTGAGCATATCAACCTGATGCTTCCGTAGGTCAAGCAGCGTGGTTTCAATTTCGGCATCAGTTTCACCCAGGCCGAGCATCAAGCCTGATTTCGTCGGGATATGAGGATTGCGGGTTTTATATTGGTCCAGTAAATCCAATGACCATTGGTAATCTGAACCCGGGCGCGCAGTTTTATAGAGGCGAGGTACGGTTTCGATATTATGGTTAAAGACATCCGGCGGTGTCTCGGTGAGTAGATCTAAAGCCGCAGCAAAACGTTTTTTACCCCGAAAGTCAGGCGTTAGAATTTCAACTTTAATGCCAGGGTTTAAGCGGCGTGTGTGAGCAATGCACTCTGCAAAATGTTGGGCACCACCATCACGTAGATCATCCCGATCGACGGATGTGATGACCACATATTTCAGTGCCATGGCTTGGATGGTTTCGGCCAAATTTTGTGGCTCTTGTTTATCGAGTGGGTTTGGTCGACCATGTGCGACATCGCAAAAGCTGCAGCGACGTGTACAGCGATCCCCCATAATCATGAATGTCGCCGCGCCTTTGCTGAAACATTCCGCTAGGTTTGGGCACGCAGCTTCTTCACAAACAGAGTATAAATTCTTCTCACGCAGCATTTTTTTGATGCGAGTGACTTCTGAACCTTCAGAAGCCTTGGGTAGCTTTGTATAGAGCCATTTAGGCATTCGCTTGCGTTCTGCATTGGTAATCGGTTCTATCTTAACTGGGATGCGTGAGAGTTTATTGAAATCACGGTTTTTTTGAGAAGGATCAGGTGCCAGTGTCATGGGGTTGCCAGTCGCAGCGTAAATGTGCGCCGAAGTGTGCCATAAAACCTGTAATGAGGTCTAGATATTCCGGCGCAGTTTGGTGGTCAGCAATTTGTGTCATGGTCAATCCTTCGTAACCACAGGGATTAATCATATCAAAAGGTGACAGGTCGCCATCTACATTGAGACAAATGCCGTGATAGGTCTTGCCATTGCGAATTCGTAGACCAATAGATGCAATTTTAGCGTCATCCGCATATAGGCCTGGTGCACCTGGGCGTCGCACGGCGGTAATGCCGTGATCGCGTAACAAATCGATCACGGTCTGTTCTAGTGTACAGACGAACTGTTTAGCACCTAATTGGTGTCGTTTTAAATCGAGCAACAAATAAATCATCAATTGCCCAGGTCCATGGTAAGTAACATGGCCACCACGGTCGACTTGGATAATGGGGATTTCTGATGTCCTAAGAATATGTTCACGTTTGCCTTGTCGGCCGAGTGTAAAAGTTGGTGTGTGTTCGCAAAACCAGATTTCATCGGCCGTTAGGGTATGCCGAGAGGTTGTAAAATCTTGCATTTTTTGCCAGATGGTTTGATAGGGCTGTTGCCGGCCTAGGTAACGCACAGAAAACATATTGGCTACAGCACCATTTTTACGTGTTTATTGTGGTTGATGGCTTGATAGATTTTGTCCAGCTGTGCCTTGCTTTCGGCCGTAAACATCGCCGTAATTGAAATGTAGTTGCCGTCGCTGCTATCTCGAGTGTTATAGGTGATGTTGTGTGAATCTTTCACGTGGTTATGCAGGACGGTTTTGATGAAGTCTTCCAGGACAACACCTTGCGTGCCCATCACCTTGAGTGGAAACTGGCAAGGGAAGGTCATCAGGGTTTCATTAGGTTTTTTCGATTTTGCCATGATTTTTTATGTCACAAGTTTCTGAGAGGCGGATTATGCCAAATTTTGACGGAGACTACAGTAAATGGTTCCACAATCGTTCGCTAAAAACTCTCCATGGCAGAATAGTTATATCCTGTTTCAGTATCCTCGTTTCTAGATCAAAGAGTCTGTCCGAAAATGGGTATTTTTCTTGTTATGCATTCAAACAGATGCGGATTTTTGGGATGTGCAGGGTCATAATACCGATTTGTCACGTGATATGCAGCACACAAGCCATGGAAAAGGTATACCCGAGTGATTTG
>CAZIIK010000122.1:0-5900 GCA_964539235.1 uncultured Gammaproteobacteria bacterium
AATACCACTCTGGCTTTTAACTCCGCCGGATACTTTTGACGCTTTTGACTCATGATGTCGATCTCCCTAAATAATTAAAAAATAATATCACTTTAAGGAGCACTACTCTCAAATACTGTCCGATTATTTAGGGGCGCTATACCTGATGCCGACTCAGCAATTACCGACACTTGTTCTCTACCTGACTCAGAAACACATGACTTACTGGCAAGTGCTGATTGCTCTGGAGATGCTGTCCCAGCAATCCACGACGATTATAAAAATTCTCTTTGCTCTGCTCCAAAGCGTACTAGGCGGGAGGAAGGTGGAATCGGCCCTGAGCATGCTGACCCAGCAGCCTTCGACACTTTTGGATGTCTTTCCCCATTTCCTTCAATAAGTGATGGAGCAATAGCACGCTTGGAAAATGCTGATACCGAAAGAGGAGGCTCTGGAGATAAGGACGATGGCTTCTTGATGGAGGTAACACCTGCGACGACTGCCATTGTTTTTGGTTCTGCCGGAGGAACAGGCTATGGAGACGCTTGCGCGGTCTCCTCATTACCAACGCCTTTCTGATGAATGCGGGGCAATCACACCATGTGAGAGCTCTGCACAAAATGAATAGCAACTAAACAACAAGCCATTCCCCACTATTACCGTAAGCATCTCAGCAAATACTAATCTTCCCCCACATTCCCGCGATGTGTTAGAGGAAGTTTTTTATTGAACCGATTTTGATCATAAAAAATACTTTATGTGTGTTTTTAGGGTAGAGATTGATCTCAAGATCTTTTGGTATCGGTTTTCATCTGGGCTGCCGGAAATTTGCAAAGTGCAGGATCAATATATTCTGGTTATTTTTAAATCAAAACTGTTCAGAATAGTGTGTTTTTATACAAAAAATAATATTAAAAAATGCTTAATGGATCGCGGGAATGTGGGTTAGCAGATAGCATGCCCCGGGAAAAATCGTTAGAATCGCCGGGTTATTAACCGCATACGAGTGTTGTGATGCCGAAAAAGCGTGAAAAATCCAAACCTGTTCAATCTGATGCCACGGTGAAGTCACCGAATACCGTCAAAGTGCGGGCGAAAGAAGCCTTGATGTTACTGGTGTTGGCCGTTGCAGTTTTCTTAGGTATTGCTTTGGGTTCTTACCATACAACTGACCCGGGGTGGTCGACCATCAGTAATTTGCCTGTGCAGAATTTGGCTGGACGTTTTGGTGCGCTATCAGCTGATTTTTTGTTCTCATTATTTGGTTTTTTTGCCTACCTACTGCCACTTTTGATGTTATATGGCGATTGGGTGGTGTTTCGTGAACGCCATATGGTTGAGCTGCGGTCTTATTTGTTGTTGGTGGTGCGTTTTATCGGCGCCATTTTGGTGTTTCTCTCCGGCAGTGGTTTGGCAAGTTTGACCTTGGTGCGTGTGGCCGAACATATGCCGCAAGGTGCAGGTGGCATCGTGGGGTATTTTCTACAGAGTTATACCGAACCTTATTTAAACTTTTACGGTAGCCTATTGGTGTTTATTGCCGTGTTCTTGATCGGTATCACGTTGTTTTCAGGATTATCGTGGCTGCATTTATTGCGTTATGCGTTATTGGGTCTGCGTTGGTTGTTACTCGGCGCAGCGCGTTGTGCTGCTGCATTGGGTTTGCAAACCAAACAACAATGTGCGGAATGGCGTGATGGTATTGCCGCCTTTAAACAGGAAAAACAGTCGCAGACAGAAGGTGTTTCAGAGGGTGACGATGCAGTTGAGCCTGATGATGGTTTAGAGCTGGTCGACGCCATGCTCATGGAAACAGCTGTGCAGACGCCTAAAGCCACACCTGCAGCAAAAGCTAAACTCAAACAAGTTGCGCCGGCGCTGGTCAGTACGCCACCAGAGCCGAAAGATGCAGCAGTGACGGCTAATACGCCGTTAACTTTTTCAGGCAAAGTTCCCAGTGTTACGTTATTGGACAAAGCCAAGGCCTCAAAAAATGCGATTTCGCAACGGCAGTTGGAAGAGACGGCTGCGTTAGTCGAAGAAAAGCTATCCGATTTTGGTATTAAATCTGAAGTGGTGGGTGTTTGCCCCGGCCCGATTGTGACACGCTATGAATTACAAATGGCACCAGGCACCAAGGTCAGCAAACTGACCGGTTTGGCCAAAGATATTGCACGTTCACTAGCAACGCACAGCGTGCGGATTGTCGAAGTAATTCCGGGTAAACCCTATGTTGGCTTGGAAATTCCGAATGAAAAGCGTGACATGGTGTCGTTGCGTGAAGTACTAGAAGCCGATGTGTTTACGCAGCAAACTTCGCCGTTAACGATGGGATTAGGCAAAGACATTGCCGGTAAGCCACAGGTGGTGAATTTAGGCAAAATGCCGCATTTATTGGTGGCCGGTACGACTGGTTCAGGTAAGTCTGTAGGGCTCAATGCCATGCTGCTCAGTATGTTGCTCAAAGCAACGCCTGATGAATTACGTTTGATTATGATCGACCCAAAAATGTTGGAATTATCAATTTACGAAGGTATTCCGCATTTACTGACACCTGTGGTAACAGACATGAAAGAAGCCGCCAATGCATTGCGTTGGTGTGTGCGAGAGATGGATCGGCGTTACCGCCTGATGGCTGCGTTGGGTGTGCGTAACATTGCCGGAATGAACGACAAGGTTGCGCAGGCTAAAGCCAGTGGCGCACCTTTGAAAGATCCGATTTGGGCAAAAGACTTTCCTGATCAAGATCCTGAGCAAGCGCCAGAGCTGGAGCCTTTGCCCTATATCGTGGTGTTGGTGGATGAATTCGCCGACATGATGATGGTGGCAGGTAAAAAAGTAGAAGAACTCATTGCACGTTTGGCACAAAAAGCTCGTGCGGCCGGTATTCATTTGATTCTAGCGACGCAACGACCTTCTGTTGATGTCATCACCGGTTTGATTAAAGCCAATATCCCTACGCGCATGGCGTTCCAAGTTTCTTCACGAATCGATTCGAGAACGGTATTAGATCAACAGGGAGCTGAACAGTTATTGGGCCACGGAGATATGTTGTATTTACCGCCGGGAACCGGTGTGCCGATTCGGATTCACGGGGCATTCGTTGCCGACCATGAGGTGCATAAAATTGTAGCGGCTTGGCAACAGCAAGGTGAGCCCGATTATATTGAAGAAATCCTCGTCACCGATGAAGAGCAAGGCGGTGGTGACGTTGAAGGTGCGGAGGATTTAGATCCGTTATACGACAAAGCCGTGAAAATCGTCTTGGACACACAACGGGCATCAATTTCCGGTATTCAACGTCGTTTGAAAATAGGCTATAACCGAGCAGCGCGGTTGATTGAGCAAATGGAAGAGCAGGGTATTGTCAGCGAAATGCAGCAAAATGGTATGCGTGAAATTTTAAGGTCGGGAGGCTAACAAGTGCGCCACATTATTTTAGGGGTATGTCTGGGCTTTATGCCCGGGTTTGTGCTTGCCACACCGTCTGCCGCTTTACAGCTCCAACAGCGCTTATCGCATTTGAAAACGTTTCAGGCGGATTTTATGCAAACCCTGACGCAGGCTGGGCATACGCAAACCCAATCCGGTTATGTACTGATTCAGAAGCCGGGGCAATTCGTTTGGGCAGTGCAAAAACCGCATATACAGACTTATGTGTCGGATGGGAAAACGTTGTGGCAGTACGATCAGCAACTCAATCAAGTGATTGTGCGTCAGTTGGCGACTGGTTTGAGTCAAACCCCCATCGCTTTATTAACCGCGGCGCAGCCTCTGTCGCGTCTGTATGTCGTCAAAACAGTCGGATCCAATCGCTTTCAATTAAACGCTAAACAGCCGGGTGCGGTGATGCAATCGGTGACTCTGCGGTTTGCCCAGCAGCAATTAGTCGGGATGTCATTGCAAAATGCCTTGCACCAGACAACACGCGTAAAATTCCAGCATGTGCGCTACAACCAGTCGGTGTCTCCAAAAACCTTCCACTTTAAAGCACCGCAAGGTGCGGATGTGGTTCATGTGTAGTGAGCCCTAGGTAATCCACCCTGTTTTCACAACGAAAGAACTCATGACGACGCCGTCTAAATGCAATCTTGTCTTTTTCAGAAGACAAGTATTGCGTATAACTTGTCTTTTGGAGAAGACAAGCTTATGCGCTATACTCTATTAAGTGACAGAGAAAATTGTGCTGCCCATGGAAACCTTACTTGCAACTTTACTGAATTAAGCTTTTACTGAAATCGAGCATGCACGGGAGAGTACGCCACGCCAAATCACCCTGCCAGATGCACAGACCATGATTAAAGTGTTGATTGGCATGCGTCGCTCGGGCAAAACCTATACGTTATTTCAAAAAATTCACCAACTACTGGATCAAGGCGTTGAGAAAGAACGTATCTTATTCTTAGATTTTGAAGATGATCGGCTTTTGCCGCTTACGACTCATAAAATGGGGGCGTTGATTGATGCTTTCTATTCACTATATCCGGAAAATCATCAGCGCCAGTGTTATCTTTTTCTAGATGAAGTCCAAGTGGTTGAGCATTGGTATCAGGTTGTGCGTCGGATTTTTAAAAGCAAGCCTATTGAACTTTTTATTACAGGTTCATCAGCAAAATTACTCAGATCTGAAATTAATACTTCATTGCGTGGTCGTTCATTAGCCACCTAAATTTTGCCTTATTCATTCGCTGAATATCGTCTTGCCCATCAACTGACAGGTCCTGCTGCGCCTTACAGTCGCCAAGACTATGACAGCGCGATGCAGCACATGAAAGCATTTTTCAACACAGGTGGGTTGCCGGCTGTGCAAACATTCAATTCGTATGAATGGCGCGAAACGCTGCATAACTACGTCGATACCGTTATTTTGAGGGATATCATTGAACGTCATGGTGTGGTTAATACGCAATTACTCAAATATCTCACGAAAACGTTAATCACCAATGCAGCGGCGCCTTTTTCGGTCAATAAATTTTTTAATATGATCAAAAGCCAAGGGCATAAAATCAGCCGGGAAACACTTATTAAGTATATGGATTACCTGCAAGATGCTTTTCTTATTTTTAAAGTGCCTATTTATTCCGAGTCGGTCCGAGTTAGACAAACACAACCTCAAAAAGTTTATATTATTGATAATGGTCTCATTCAAGCCTACCAGATTACTCACAAGGAGATGTACCATAAATTGCTTGAAAATCAGGTGTACTTTGATTTGCGGCGGCAGAATAAAGAGGTTTTTTATTACCTAACAGCAGAGGGTTACGAAGTGGATTTCTTAGCCATTGCCAAAAGCGGAGCGCGTGAATTGATTCAGGTGACTTGGGAAATGAATCATCCTGAAACGGCTGAAAGAGAGCAACGTGCACTTGCAACAGCGACTCGGCAGCTCGGAATTCCAGGGCGTATTATTACAGCGCAAGACTATGCGGTGAAGGGTATTGCATGAATAGGCATCACACGCCTTAAGTCCTCAGTTTATTCAACCAAGATTCCGCTTGTTGGCCATTGCCTTCCAACGGTTGTGCCGCTTTAAAATGCTCAATCGCCTATGTGTTATCGCCCATCATGTGGTAGCACAAGCCTAAGTTGTAATGAGTGGAAAATTTAGCGCCAAAACGTTCAAGAGAAGCTTGATAGCAATCCACAGCCTCTTCGTAGGCGTAGATGGCATGAAACAGCATGCCGATATTGAAGTCATAGTCGTTCATATTCGGCATTGGATAAATATAGGTTTTAGCTTGCTTCAGTCCTTCAATAAAACCTAATGCAATGCGGTGATCAGCATGAGTTAATGTCAAATCTGGTGTATGGGATGGTTAAGCGGCCTTCCTGTTTATCTGTTCACTAACCAATTCTCCATCTTTGAATTCTACATTGTCGGCGACCAATGTTAAAAACTTAAATCCCCTGATTTTTCTCCA
>CAZIIK010000123.1:0-19878 GCA_964539235.1 uncultured Gammaproteobacteria bacterium
CAAATCACTCGGGTATACCTTTTCCATGGCTTGTGTGCTGCATATCACGTGACAAATAGGTATTATGACACTGCACATCCCAAAAATCCGCATCTGTTTGAATGCATAACAAGAAAAATACCCTTTTCGGACAGGCTCTTAGAATGGTTATCGTGTGACGACTTATTAGTCAATTCCATTGTCAAATGCCAACGTATTGCACAGCTAGCAAAAACTGCACAGTTCCATTTAGCCCGGGCAATAACACAGCAAAAATTCACGACATTTATATCGCTCATGCGGGAAGCTGCAGATGTATGGATTCAACTGACCACCCAACTGAATATCGCAACCGAATACCTGACTGAACCACATGCCGAGCATTTACGATAAAGCTGCCGATGGGGTATGTGAAAATTGGCGGCTGATTCTGGCAGATGCGAATACTGTCGACCAACCCGCTGAATTAGATCACTGCCAAGCATTGAACAATGTACCTGTCCCTGGAACAGTGGCCGCAGCATTGGAAGCAGCGGGTCAATTTAATCGCAAAGATCCTGATCCACTACACCATCAGGATGCCTGGTATCTTCACACTTTCAAAGAACCGCCACAATTGGCAAAGCTGGTTTTTGAAGGGTTAGCCACGGTGGCAGAAATTTATTGGAATAACCAACGTATCGGTTGCTCTAAAAATATGTTCTTACGCACTGAAATATATGTCAAATTAACCGGACATGATGAACTGGCCATATGCTTTCGGGCGCTGGCACCCCATCTAACTGAAAAAGGCCCGCGTGCACGCTGGTATACTCAGCTAGTGAACAAACCCGGATTACGTTTCATCAGAACTACTTTATTGGGGCACATGCCAGGTTGGTGTCCTAATATCGATGCAGTCGGTCCATGGCGGCCGATTAAAATGATGACTGATTGGATAAATAAACCCGATAAAATCCAAATCTCCAGCTCACTCAGTATTACGGGGACAGGTCATATCAGCGTGGAATTTATTTATGCAGGACCAGCAGAGCAAATGCAAATAAGTTGCCACAACCATCACACCATCCCCAAAAAAGTAGGGCCTACGCGCTGGCATGCAGCATTAATTATTGAACATGCCGAACTGTGGTGGCCACATACACATGGCACACAAAAATTGCATCCTGTGACATTAAAGATCAAACAAACTGATTACAGAATGGGAGAGGTGGGGTTTAGACGGATTACTGTTAACCACGGAACTGATGGTCAGGGATTTGCTTTAAACATCAATGGTCAGCCAATTTTCTGCCGCGGCGCTGTGTGGTCTTCAGCAGATATTGTAAAATTACCGGGGCAAGTGAAAGACTATAAACCTTGGCTAGAACTCGCTGTAACAGCTGGCATGAATATGCTACGCATCAGTGGAATCACTGTGTATGAAGGCCCCGAATTCTTTCACCTCTGCGACCAAATGGGCATTATGGTGTGGCAAGACCTCATGTTAGCCAATTTCGATTACCCGATCCAAGATCATGACTTCAAGGCTCAAATCGAACAAGAAATTGAACAGTTATTATTGGACACATTATCATCCCCAGCGCTGACTGTGCTGTGTGGTGGTAGTGAAATATACCAACAAGCTGCCATGCTGGGCTTAACTGAAAAAATCTGGAAACAGGCTTTCTTTGAAATATCGTTACGCGCAGCCGCCCAAAGCATTCGTCCTGATATTGTTTATGTCCCCAATACACCCAGTGGTGGCAATATGCCTTTTCATACACATGCAGGCATTAGTCATTACTATGGTGTAGGTGCTTACAATTTACCCGTCACAGATGCACGCCGTGCACACGTACGATTTGTCACAGAATGCCTCGCATTCGCCAACCTACCAGAAAATAGCACCTTACGAACTGATGTTAATTTCCCCGCGCACCATGACCCACGTTGGAAAGCCTGTGTCCCGTGTGATAACCAGGCAAGTTGGGACTTTGAGGACGTACGCGACGGCTATCTAAAACAGTTATATGAAGTTGACCCTGTATCGCTACGGCATCAGAACTCAGCACTGTACCAACATCTTTCACGTGCTGTCATCGCAGAGATAATGTCTGATACTTTTGCCGAATGGCGACGCACTCAGAGTGGTTGTGCAGGAGGACTTGTTTTTATGTTGCAAGATCTCATGCCAGGTTTAGGCTGGGGAGTCATTGACAGTTTTGGCGTACCTAAATCTGCCTGGTTTGGTCTAAAGCGAACCCTACAATCCATCGCTTTATTATTGATTAACGAAGGCGTTAACGGACTAGAAGCACACTGTATTAATGAAACACCAGCGCCAATTAACGTATTGTTTAACATATCCTGTTTACGTGCGGGAAAAACACCTGTGATCAACGGTCAACACAGAATGCAATTAGCACCTAACACCACACATAGAGTAGCGGTAACAGATGTGTTTGGTATGTTTTTTGATACCACCTATACCTATCAGTTTGGCCCACCTGATCATGATGTTGTCATTGGCAGACTGATAGATGAAGACTCAGAAAAAATGGTAGGCGAAGCTTTCTATTTCCCACATGGTCGAGCACAGGGACTGCATGAGGCTACTGTCAATCTAGACTTAATCCAGCTGAGGATCATTGGTTGCTTGGAATAGAAGCGTCTGCCTGTATACAATCGGTCAACATTGATATCACGGGCTATCTGCCCGAAGAAAATTGGTTCCACTTAGGCCCCAACTACAAAAAACAAATTGCTCTTTATCCGCTGACAGGTACTGATTTAGAACGACCACCCCCAGGGGAAATCCATCTGGCAACAAGTCGGCACGAGCTTCGCACAATATCACTGCCATCGGCTCAAAGAAGCGAAATACAACGACATACCAGTAAGTGACTGCTCTCCACCATAAATAGCGCCACGCTCTGATTAGTCACCGTCAAATTGTATTTTTAACTGAATTGTCTGATTACGTTCTGGTCCAGTCGAAATCATTTCAATCGGCACTTCCAATGCGGATTCAATCATATCCAAATAGCATTTAGCCGCGTCCGGCAACTGATCGTATTCGGTCATGCCAAACGTACTCGACTGCCAGCCAGGTAGTGTCTGATAAACCGGCTGGCAACGCGCATAATCTTCTGCTTGATAGGGTGTAACCTCAATTGTCTTGCCGTCTAACTCATAGTGAGTACAGATTTTTAATTCTGCCAATTCGTCTAACACATCCAGCTTGGTGACACACAATGCAGTCAAGCTATTAATTTGTACCGAACGACGCAATGCAACCAAATCCAACCAGCCACAACGACGTTGGCGGCCTGTCACGGTACCAAACTCATGACCTTTTTCCCCTAGATGTTGGCCTGTTCCATTCAACTGCTCGGTCGGCAATGGCCCACCACCAACACGGGTTGTATAGGCTTTAACAATGCCTAGCACCTTATCCAAATAACAAGGTCCAAAGCCACTCCCACAAGCCACAGCACCGGCTGAAGTATTGGAAGATGTCACATAGGGATAAGTACCATGATCAACATCTAACAATGTGCCTTGTGCACCTTCAAAAATAATCCGCGCACCTCTTTTACGCAGTGCGTGCAGTTCGGTTGTCACATCAGCAATCAACGGTTTAAGCTTATCAACCGCCTGTTGAGTTTCTTCTAAGATTTGCTCAACCACCAAAGAGGGTTCTTGATAAATATTGGTTAAGGCTTGATTATGCAGCGTCATTAATGCGTGTACTTTTTCCTGCAAACGCTTTGGATGGAGTAAATCACCTACTCGCACTGCTCGACGTGCAACCTTGTCTTCATACGCAGGCCCAATGCCACGGCCTGTTGTACCAATGGCTTTCTTACCACGTGCTGCTTCACGCACACGGTCCAGGGCGATATGCACCGGCAAAATCAAAGGGCAACCTTCGCTAATGCGCAAACGTTCCGCAACCGGTATACCCTTTTGCTCAAGTTCAGCAATTTCTGATAACAAAGCTGGCAAGGAAACCACAACCCCATTACCGATAAAACTGGCGACGCCTTCACGTAATATGCCTGAAGGAATCAAACGCAATTTAATAACGTCCTCACCAATTACCAAGGTATGACCGGCATTATGCCCACCTTGAAAACGTACAACAGCATCGGCGTCAGCTGACAACAAGTCAACAACCTTGCCTTTGCCTTCATCACCCCATTGACCTCCTAAAACGACGAGATTCTTCACCATTCTCAGTCAGACTCCATATTGACTTTTAACTATAAATACGATGACCACACCCAAAACCATTAGGAATAATCCCATTTTGCGCAGCCTTGATTCCTTCTTTAGACCCAGCTTACGCATGAATTCTTTATAACGTTTAGGCGAAAGTGTTGGAAATAACCCCTCCAGGATCAGTAACAATCCAATAGCTAATAGAATTTCATGCCACATTACTGGGTCACCTTCACGTGCGGATTAAAATATTGGAAAAACTCACCTTCTGGACGTAAAACCAAACGATTGGCATGACCGGAAAACACTGCCAAATAAGCTTCTAATGAACGATAAAAACGATAGAAGCTCAGATGCTGTGCATAGGCATTGGCATAAATAGTTGCTGCCTCAGCATTGCCCTTTGCACGAATAGCAGCTGCTTGGCTTTTGGCCTGCGCAATCGTGACTGCGACTTTTGCATCGGCTTTTGCCCGAATCACTTCAGCTTGCTGCTGACCATCGGCACGAATGAGTGCTGCCTTTTTCTCACGCGCTGAACGCATACGCGCATAAATTTTCTCTGCGACCTCCTGTGGCAAATCGATACGCTTAATACGCACATCTAGCACCTGAACCCCAATCGGCGCAGCGGCAATTTGTACCTCTTTTAGAATTTGCTGCATCACTGCATTTCGTTTATTAGACAATAGCTCAGGTATGGTGTGCTGACCAAACGTAGCACGCATGCCATCGTTAACCTTCTGCCGCAGCAAAGTAGACGCTTGCGCATCATCACCACCAGTCGATTTAAAGTACTGAACAATGTCACCGATGCGCCATTTCACAAATGCATCCACGATAACGTCTTTCTGCTCCGCCGTCATAATCCGTGAAGAATCGATATCCAACGTGCGCAGACGCATATCGAACAATTTCACAGACTGTATGAAAGGCCATTTAATATGTAAGCCAGGCCCGACAGTCTTGGCTTGTTGTTGCTTGTTTAACTCAATTTTACCCAACCGTAAAATAATACCCTTTTGGGTTTCATTAACCGTATACAGACTGGCATACAATACAACCAGGGCAATGATAACCAAGGTGACTAATAGTTTCTTAAGCATTGCCTTGCGCCTCCTTCCAGCGTAAATAACGCGTCATTTCACCTGCAGATGATGTGGCTGAGGTCGTTGAAATAGCTGTATCGGTTGCTGTTACGCCCGCGCCTGAAACGGCATCACTGTCAGCCGGCTTTGTACGCATGTGTGATGATAATGTACGCAAAGGGCCTGAAACCGGCACATAAAACAAGCTATTGGCCTTATTGCCCGTGTCAATCAACGTGACATGACTATTCGCAAGCACTTGCTGCATGGTATCCAGGTACATGCGTGAACGCGTGATATCAGGATGTTGTGTATAGATCGGCACCAAAGCATCAAAAGCAGCCACATGGCCTTTTGCCCGGTAAATGACCTGTTGTTGATAGGCATCAGCCTGTTGCAATATCCGCGTTGCCTTACCTTCTGCCATTGGCACAATGCTGTTGGAATAACCATCAGCTTCATTCTGCAACCGTTGATTATCCTCACGTGCTTTGATCACATCATCAAAAGCCGCTTTAACTTGTTCAGGTGCTTTCGCCGGCTGCATCGCAACATCAGTAACTTCCAACCCCAAATGGTACTTACGTGTTAAAACTGCCACTTGCTGCTGAACACGACTGGCAATCTTAGCTCTGCCCACCGTTAGAATATTATCCAGCGTTGAAGTGCCAATGACCTGACGTACCGCACTGTCGACAATTTGCCGCAGGCTATTCTTGGGGTTAATCACACTAAACAAGTAGTTTTTCAGATTGGATACGCGATACTGAATGGCGAAATCCACATCGACGATATTTTCTTTCTGCGTCAGCATCGTATCGGAAAGGCTCATGGTCATAATGCGATCGACATTAACCACTTGGCGACTTTCGATCACTTGAGGGATCCAGTGTGGACCTGGTGCCAAAGTCTCCAAATATTTCCCAAAACGCAGTACTACTGCACGTTCAGCGGGTTGCACAATAAAAAAACCAGAAACCGCCCAAATCGCAGCAAAAACGATAATAACTAAAGTTAATAACAGCATAAAACCTTTCCCAGCAGAGTGGGATTTACCTGCCGGACGTTTCGAGGTCGAGGCACCTTTACGTAATCCTGAAAATAGCTTAGCAAATAGCTTATCTAAATCTGGCGGCCCTTCATCTTGACCTGGTTTACCCCAGTTTGAGCGCTGAATAAGTTTCTGCACCAGTTGTGGCATATGATTGCACTCCTAATTACACTTAAAACGATTGATGCACACTCAGACAACATCAGCCGGACTTTGCAGCGGACAAAAAACCTCTGCATCCAGGTCACATGCCTGACAAATACGCCTAAAAATTGGTCGACTGATTGAAATATCCAGCCGACTGGAACCATCCGACAAAATTTCCTCTGCCAAAACCGCCTGTTTGGCATACAAAAGCGCTCTGAATTTGCTCTGAGTGGGCAAAGCGGTAATGGTAGCTTGAATGCAGCGGGCCATCAAGGCATCAGACACAGCAGAAGCCAATTCAGTTAGCCCTAGTTGGGCCACCACTGAAACCCAAACACGCTGAATGGGGCCATCTGCCTCAAAACGAGGCACCATACCTTCAACGCGGTCAATTTTGTTGTAAACTTCGACGCAAGGCAATTGATCAGCAGACAGTTGTTTTAAAACCATTTCCACCTGATGTTTATACTCCAAATGCTCTGGATCACTAATATCGATAACATGCAATAGTAAATCTGCCTGTGCGACCTCTTCTAAAGTCGCGCGAAATGCCTCTACCAAATCATGTGGCAAATGCCGAATAAAGCCCACTGTGTCGGCAATCACCACATTCGATAAACCCGGAAGACTGACCTGACGAATCATCGGATCCAGAGTTGCAAACAGTTGATTGGCCACAAAGCCTTCTGCTCCGGTGAGCTGGTTAAACAAACTGCTTTTGCCTGCATTGGTATATCCCACGAGCGCCACTAAAGGCACACTAGCCTTTTGCCGGGAACGCCTTCCCAACTGGCGCTGCTGTCGTACCTTCTTCAGCTTGGCTTGAATACGCTTAATGCGATCACGCAATAACCGTCGGTCAAGCTCTAGCTGAGTTTCACCTGGCCCTGTCAAACCAATGCGGCCACCACGTTGTCGCTCCAGATGGGTCCACCCGCGTACCAAACGAGTAGCATGGTATTGCAATTGAGCCAATTCAACCTGCAACTTGCCCTCATGAGTTTTAGCACGCTGTGCAAAAATATCTAAAATAAGTCCTGTTCGATCACACACCCGACAACGCAATAACTGCTCTAGGTTACGCTCTTGCGCGGGTGACAAAGTATGGTTGACCAATACTAATTCGGCTTGATGTTGGGCAACAGCTTCCGCTAATTCTTCTGCCTTGCCCTTACCAATGAAGTACTTTGGATGCTGTCTATCTGTATTAGACATCAATACTGCACGCACATCAGCATCTGCCGCACGCGCCAGCTCAGAAAATTCTTCAAGTACCGGCGTGTCTTGCTCAATTGCTACAACAACTTGCAATAAAATGACACGCTCTTGTGGATTAGGATCGATTACTTGCAACGATATCCCTATGCGTTAGGCATCGGTAGAAGATTCAGGCTGAATCTTAATAGGATGTGCAGGCACAACCGTCGAGATTGCATGTTTATAAACCATCTGACTCACGGTGTTTTTCAGGATCAAGACAAATTGATCAAATGAATCAATTTGACCTTGCAGCTTAATACCGCTGATCAAATACACAGAAACAGGTACACGCTGCTTACGCAGTGTATTGAGAAACTGATCTTGCAATGTGGGGGTCTTAGCCATAGCTCAGTTGATCCTTATTTTTTAGCTGTTTTTCTATAAACTTGCCGGGGATTCTAGCAGGTATTTCAAAAACTGTCTCATGAAAATTTAGATAAATATTACCCAACCAATGGTCAGCAGGGCTGGTGCAGAACCAACCTTCTGAGGGCGCATAATAGAGTAAATGTCAAAAAGTGAAAACCCCTAAATCTGGTGCGTCTTCTGAGACCCAGTGAATATCAGTTGGCCAATGTCGCAACCATGTCAGTTGCCGTTTTGCGAGTTGACGTGTGGCTGCGACAGCCCTGTCTGACATCTCTGTGTAAGTGCACTCACCTTGCAACATTTGCCAAACTTGGCGATAGCCGACGCAACGCATCGCTGGCAAACTCAAATCTAAATCACCAAGTTGAAACAAGTGCTCAACTTCTTCGACAAATCCCTGCTCCAGCATCTGCTGAAAACGCAGGGCAATCTTGGCGTGTAACGCTTCACGCGATGCAGGCATCAAACCACATAATCGAAACGGCCACTCGAACTGTATATCAGCTTGCGCCCAGTCAGCAGAAATTGGTCGTCCAGTCTGCTGATAAACTTCCAATGCACGCTGTATCCGCTGTGTATCATTCGGTGATATTTTCGCGTAACTCACCGGATCGATAGCCTCTAAAGATGCATGTAAAGAAGCCCAACCTTCTTGCTGCGCACGCCGGAGTAATTCCGCGCGAATCACTGGGTCTGCTGCAGGCAATTCCGATAGCCCATACAGCAAAGCCCGGTAATACAACATGGTGCCACCCACCAAAACAGGAATGCGTTCACGCGCCAGGATTTCTGGAATAAGCTGTTGAACCTGCTGACAAAACTGCGCAACTGAATAACGTTCTGCTGGATCACAAATATCAATCAAGTGATGGGGCACTCGTGCTTGCTCTGCCAAGCTTGGTTTTGCAGTCCCAATATCCATTCCACGATAGATCATCGCAGAATCCACGCTAATAATTTCAATCGGATAACGCTCAGCCCAATGCATCGCTAAATCGGTTTTACCGCTTGCGGTCGGCCCGAGTAAAAATATAACGGAGGTTGCCATCAACGCCCTCGCAAAAACAGCTGGTATAATTGCGCAACCGTCAATTGACAATAAGTGGGTCGCCCATGATTACATTGACCACTGCGCGCTGTGGCTTCCATATCACGCAATAGCTGGTTCATTTCCTCACGCTTCAAAGCATGATTAGCGCGCACTGAACCATGGCAGGCCATAGTCGATAACACACTGTCTAAACAGGCCTCAACCGCCTGACTATGGCCTATTTCCATCACATCCTGAAAAATATTTTTAATCAATGTTTCAACAGCACGTGTTTTGATCATCTGTGGCAGAGCGCGTATAACCAAAGCCGCATCACCTAAAGCCGCCAACTCAAAACCCATAGGTGCCAATATCAACATCACTTCATCGAGATAGGCCATTTCCTTGGGCTTTAAATTAAACGTTAACGGCACCAGCAAAGGCTGATTCACCCACTTCTGCTGCTCCCAGGTCTCTTTCAATTTTTCATAGGTAATTCTTTCATGTGCGGCATGCATATCAACTAAGATCAAGCCCGCCTCATTTTCCGCCAAAATATAAATGCCTTTTAACTGCGCCAAGGCATAACCCAACGGCGGCATTTTAGAATCTATAGTTGCGGATTGCTCTGGTGCAACTGCAACGGTATCTGACGCAATTATTTCTACAGCCGAAGTTTCCGTGGTATCACGGCCCAACTGTTGATACAAGGACATTTCTTGTTGCACCTGCAAGGGCAAAGTATCGGTACGAGCAGCAGCATAGGTAAAACTTGATCCGGTTGCAGTCGATAATGGGTCCCGGTTAGATTCAGCACTATTCAGCGTTTCTTCTGACACTGCCTGTGGGCGACTTTCCGCCAACGCCTGGTGCAAGCTACGAAATAAAAAATCATGCACCAAACGACCTTCGCGAAAACGCACTTCATGTTTTGTCGGGTGCTCATTGACATCAACGGCTGTGGGATCTAATTCCAAAAACAGCACAAAAACTGGATAACGCCCACCATAAAGCACATCAGCATAAGCCTGACGCACTGCATGGCCGATTAACTTATCCTTTACCATACGGCCATTCACATAAAAATACTACTGATCCGCGCGCGGACGTGAAAAAGTTGGCAGTCCACCCAACCCCACAATTTCAAACCAGAAGCCGACATTTCAATGGCCAGTGCATTTTGTAGAAAATCCTGACCAAATAATGCCTGTATACGCTGTTCACGTTCCATTGCACCCTGTGCAGGCTTGACTTGATATACCCATTTTCCATCGCGTTTCAGGCTAAAACCAATCTCAAAATGACTGAGCGCCAAACGCTTCACAACTTCCTCTAAATGGGCGAACTCAGTTTTATCAGTTTTCAAAAATTTGCGCCGCGCTGGCGTATTGAAGAATAGATCTCTCACTTCAACTGTCGTACCGACAGGATGTGAAGCAGGCACCACATCTGTTTGCATATCACGACCCGACACAGAAACCTGACCCGCATACTCACTATCTTGCTGTCGCGAAGTCAACTTCAAATGACTAACCGAAGCGACACTGGCTAAGGCTTCACCCCTAAAGCCTAGGGTTGCAACGCCTTCCAATTCCGATAAATCATAAATTTTGCTGGTAGCATGACGACACAATGCTTTGCCTAAATCTGCTTGATTAATGCCCACGCCATTGTCAGAAACGCGAATCAATTGCGTACCCGCGGCTTCGATCACCACATCAATTTGCGAAGCACCCGCATCGATACTATTTTCCAATAATTCTTTAACAATCGAAGCAGGTCTTTCCACCACTTCACCTGCGGCAATTTGGTTGGCCAATTGGGGGGATAAGATTTCAATGCGACGCATTGTCATTTCTCCTAGCTACACACCTAAACGTTTGATGGGCACATGAATGGACTGCCCAATTTTTAAACGGGTTGATTTCAAATTCTCCACTTGCTTGAGCTGTCGCCAAGGCATGCAAAAGTAGCGCGCTATCTTAGACAATGTGTCACCCTTTTTCACCACATAGGTCAAATACTTTGGCATACCTTTTATCGCAACATAACTGCCATAAGGCGCATGCTTGCTGACATATTGGATAATACCTAGATATAAAGCACGCGCTAAAGTGTCCCGAAAGCTACTCGTACGCAAACGATTTGCTTCACCTGGGTTAGTCAGAAAACCAATCTCAACCAATACAGAAGGAATATCAGGCGACTTAAGCACCATAAACGGCGCACGTTCAACATAGTTGCCATGCAAACGTGTGACTTTACCCAACTGCCCCAACAAATCTTTGGCCAATGCATGGCTGGCCTGCATTACTTTAGTTTGTGTCATATCAATCAATGTTGAAGCTACATGGCGCGATTGATCTGAAATCGACACCCCTGTTGCAAAATCTGAACGATTGTCTCGACGTGACAGCCAACGAGCTGCTGCTGTGCTCGCACCTTTTTGCGACAAAATAAATACTGAGGCACCGCGTGCACGCGCATTGGTAAATGCATCCGCATGAATCGAAATAAATAAGTTAGCCTTAGCTCGCCGCGCGATTTGCATCCGATTCCATAGATTCACGTAATAGTTGCCCGTACGCGTTAAACGCACCTGGAAACCTGGTGTTAAATTAAACAAACCCGCTAAACGTTTGGCAACCGATAGCGTAACGACATTCTCATAGACCTTACCCACGCCTACCGCGCCAACATCCTTGCCACCATGGCCAGGGTCCAACACCACCACAACTGGCTGCGCCGCGTATACACACAGACTAAGACCGAAAAATAAACACATACAAAGCCATGGACGATAGGCCCTAGCCCACTTCAACTTCACGTACCTCCTCCGCACAATAAGTAAAACGCAGTACCACATCGGGTTCCGGCAAACAGGCTAACGCTCTCTCTGGCCATTCAATTAGGACAATCGCATCTTCCGCTAAATAATCCCGCAAACCGATCCACTCCAAAGATTCTGGGTCATCCAACCGATACAAATCAAAATGATGCACAACAGCAGACTGCAAATGATAAGATTCCACCAGACCATAAGTGGGACTCAACACCGGCCCTTCATGCCCCAAACCATGTAGAAAACCTTGACAAAAAGTTGTCTTACCTGCCCCTAAATCTCCCGATAAAAAAACCAATTGTTTGGCTGGCATTTGCTGCGCAAAATCGGCTGCAAATTCACGCATATCCTCAGGGGAACCGACCCGCTTAGCTTCCTTAAAATTTGGTATAACCATACTATCTGAATAAATGCTTCGTTTACATGCGGCGCACATTTGGGTAGGATCACTTACTTGTTGAACAGCGCTGTGTTTCCAGTGCGCCGTCTAGCTCAGTCTCCTACCATGCCCTGGTTGCTAGTTTAAGTGGAAAGGTGGTTTTATGAAACGTACTATTTCGCCTATGGCTTTGCTATTTGCATCTGTCAGTGCAATCCTCGGTTCTGGTTGGCTATTTAGTGCCTTCTTAACAGCAAAAATTGCTGGACCTGCGGCCTTAGCCGCTTGGGTCATTGGCGGACTCATTATGATGGGCATTGCCTTTGTCTTTGCTGAATTGTGCGCCATGATTCCAATCACTGGATCAAGCACACGTATTCCACAGTTTACTCACGGCACTATTGTGAGTTTCTTATTTGCTTGGATGATTTGGATTTCTTATCTCTCCTTTTCACCAGCTGAAGTGCAGGCCGTCCTGCAATACACCAGTTTTTATTTCCCTTCGCTGGTTCACCCACACGGCGGTCTTGCCAAACATGGGTATATTGCGGCAACGGTGCTCATGCTAGTCATTAGCTCTCTAAACACATATTCCTTACTCTGGTTAATTCGTTCCAACAATTTTTTAACTTTGATGAAAATCGCTATCCCTTTAATCCTGACTATAAGCGTATTGGTCGTAATCCTGAGCCCGCACCACCTCTTGCACCCAGCAAATTCAAAGTTTATGCCCTATGGCTGGCACGGTATCTTTGGCTCACTATCTACAGGTGGCATTGTGTTTGCCTTCAATGGATTCAAACAGGCAGCCGAAATGGCGGGAGAAGCAAAAAACCCTAATAAGGCTTTACCATTTGCCATCATCGGCTCTATCACAGTATGCCTAATCATTTTCCTACTTTTGGAAATGGCGTTTCTAACCTCACTCACACCAGCCAACTTGGCACATGGTTGGCATCACATTCACCTCAGCGACAATAACAGTCCTTTGGCAGCAATCCTGGCCTCAGACCACCTAAACATTATATTACCTTTTCTCTATGTTGGTGCGATTATTGCACCACTTGCTGCCGCCTTAATGTATTGCGGTAGCGCAAGCCGATCACTGTATGCCATGAGTAAAAATGGTTACCTACCTCGTTTTTTCCAGGACGTCACTGCGCAAGGTAATCCGGCGTACGCGATTTTATTTAACTTTGTGATCGGCATGTGCATGTTTGCACCACTACCTGGCTGGGACAAAATGGTCGCATTCCTGACATCGCTAATTGCTGTAACCTATGGTATCGCACCAATTTGTCTGCTGAGCCTACGCTACAAACTTCCGAACCATAAACGGCCATTTCGTCTACCTTTGGCTATAGTATGGTCATATCTAGCATTCTTAGTGTGCACACTCTTAGCTTATTGGAGTGGCTGGCAAGTGATTTATAAGATGGATATCGGTATTATCATCGGCTTTATCGTACTTTTCGCTTACCATTTCTTAACGAAACGGGGCCGGAAATTGCAGGTAAACTGGAAATCTTCCTTATGGGTCTATCTTTATTTTTCTGGCTTATCCATCTTATCCTATTATGGAAATTACAACGGCGGCAAAGGCGTACTATCGGAAGCTACCGAGCTCCCTATAATGTCAATCTTTTGTGCTGCCATTCTAGGCTTAGCTATATGGGTTAGTTTGCCTAAAGAACGCATTGAACAATATATCCAAGATAATCTCGGCAAAGATGAGCTTGTGCTTTGACCCCCGATTGGAAATCACTGGCACAATCTATCAAATTCTGGGGGAAAAGACTCGGTTTCCAAGCCATCGGCATTACTGACTTAACCCTTAAACACGAAACCGTTCGTAGCCTGAAACAATGGTTAGCACAAGGCCATCACGGCAAAATGGACTATATGAACCGACATGTGCAACTGCGGCAAGACCCCCGCCTACTGGTGCCCGGCAGCCAACGTGCTATCGTCGTGCGCATTAACTATTTACCTGAAAATCCGCAGTTCTGCGTTAAAGATGCGCCAGAAAAAGCGAACATCTCACGTTATGCCGTTGGCAAGGACCACCACAAACTGATCCGTAAAAAACTGAAAAAACTGGCAGAGAAAATCGAACACCATGTGGGTCATCCTGTTATCTACCGACCGTTTGCTGACAGCGCACCGATCATGGAAAAACCTCTGGCTGTTAAAGCCGGGCTAGGCTGCCAAGGCAAGCACACTAATTTAATAAACCCAAAAGCGGGCTCTTGGTTTTTTCTCGGCGTGCTATTAATTGACCTACCACTACCGATCGATCCTGTATTCCAAACAACACACTGCGGCAGCTGTAGCGCATGTATAACCGCCTGCCCAACACAGGCGATTATTGCGCCCTACCAACTGGATGCTCGTCGTTGTATTTCTTACCTAACCATCGAATTAAAAGAGGCCATTCCCATCGAATTCCGGCCACTGATCGGCAACCGTGTGTATGGGTGTGATGACTGCCAATTAGTCTGTCCCTGGAATAAGTTCGCCAAAACAGCACATGAAATTCAATTTCATGATCAACGGGGTTTGAAAGATACTCCTCTAACCGAAGTCTTTCTATGGGATGAAGCGACTTTTTTGAAAATGACTGAAGGCTCAGCCATTCGTCGCATTGGCTACTTGCGTTGGCTACGCAATGTGGCTGTTGCACTGGGAAACGCACCTTCTAACCCACACGTCATACAGGCGTTACAACAACGCCAAAATCATGAGAGTGAACTAGTCCGCGAACATGTTGCGTGGGCCTTGCAACAGCACCTAGCAATCTAGTTAGCATAATATGGGAACTCTATTCAACCCAATTTTCACAGTGCAGACCCGGGACTCTAGAAAACTCCTTCAAATTATTACTGACCAAAATGAGTTTTTCAGACAGTGCGTGTGCAGCAATCCATAAATCGTTATTACCAATAGGTTGCCCCTGTGCTGTTAATTGAGCACGCACATCCCCGTAGAATTTCGCGACATTTGCCGAAAAAGGCAATACCGGAACTAATGCCGTTAAGGCTTCTAATAATTTTGCTGACCGAGCAAACTGAGTACTCTTACGAATGCCATACCATAACTCACCGTAAGTAATCACTGACATACCAACACTGCCGACACTTAAGGTTTGAAAATGCGCCAAGACACTCGCAGGCTTATGTTTACTGATGTAGATGCAAATATTAGTATCGAGTAGATATTGCACGACTAAAACTGCCGTTCTTGAGGCGGCAAATCTTCTCGTTCTGCTGCAAAACAATCATCTGGAAACTGTGATAATACGCTCAGTACCTGCGATAGATTTTTCTGCATCTTTCGGATAACAATATCACCGTTACGTCGCCGCAAAATCTCAACCTCATCGACATCGAGCTGAAAATCGACCGGCAACCGAACAGCTTGGGAATTTCCTGACTTAAATACTTTGGTTGTCCTCATCAAGCATCTCCACGAATGTATACACATAAAGTATATACTTTAATGGGCATTATACAAACAAAAAATTAATCTTAGGTCATGTCACCCTGCATGAACTGCCAAGCATGTGTGATGATGGTCTGTAAATCGTAAACTGCGGCTGCCAACCCAGAACCTGTTGGGCACGTGTGGCATCTGCAATCAACACAGCGGGATCTCCTGTGCGTCTGGGCGCCTCAACAACCTTAATTGGCCTTGCTGTGACTGTTTTAGCCATTTCAATCACTTCACGCACGGAGAAACCATTGCCATTGCCTAAATTGAAACGATCACTATCGCCACCCGCCAGCAGTTGATCCAAAGCTAATGCATGCGCATCACATAAATCAACAACATGGATATAGTCACGAATACACGTACCATCCGCCGTTGCATAATCCTGTCCAAAGATTTTGATATCCGCACGCGTACCTGCTGCTGCTTGTAGGATCAGAGGAATTAAATGTGTTTCTGGGTCATGACGCTCACCCAATCGCCCTGCCGACTCTGCACCTGATGCATTGAAATAACGCAAACAGATAGATTTCAAACCATACGCGATATCAAAGTCTTGCAGAATCTGTTCGATCATCCATTTAGAACGACCATAAGGATTCAAGGGTTGCTTAGGGTGTTGCTCATCAATCGGTGTGTATTGTGGTTCGCCAAAAATGGCTACCGTAGAGGAAAAAATGAAACGTTGTACATCATGAGCACGCATAATCTCTAATAAACGTAATGTTGCTCACACGTTATTCTCATAATACTTATGTGGGTTCACCACTGATTCCCCGACTTCAATATGTGCAGCAAAATGCATCACCGCATCAAAAGTATTATTCAAAAACAATCGACCTAATAAATCGACATCTGCTAAGTGACCATGAATAAACTCTGCACCAGGCCAGACGGCATCTAGATGTCCTGAGCTTAAATCGTCTAAAACCACCACTTGATCACCACGTTCAACCAGTTGCTTCACCATGCGCGAACCGATATAACCTGCACCACCGACGACTAAAATTTTTGCCATTTTTTTATAGACTCCTTACACACTATTCATTGAGACCTTTGCACGATTCGATTATTGGTAAATCAAGCTTGCTTATAAGCGTTCAATATCATCCTCTTTCAGGCAGCTGCCCACCTGCACTTCGATGAATTCTAATACTTCATCTGCATCATTATGTATTTGGTGCGCAACACCCATCGGCACATAACATGATTCATTGGCCTGCAATGTTTGCAACACACCATCTAACGTAACCGCAGCCTGGCCAGTGACAATCACCCAATGCTCTGTCCGCAGATGATGACGCTGCATGGCAATCATATGATGTGGCTTCACACGCACGCGACGTACCTGAAAATTTGCTTGGTCAATCAACAAGGTATGCGAACCCCAGGGACGGTATTCACGCAAATGATGCAAGCGTTCTTCACGGCCCTGCGCCTGCAATTGGGCTACAATCTGCTTAACCGACTGTGATGCTGACTTATCCATCACCATAACCGCATCGGGTGTTTCCACAATAATCTGGTTTTTAGCCCCCACAACTGCACAGAGTCGATCTTCGGCACGTACATAACAATTTTCCACATCAGCCAACAACACATCACCTTGCACCACATTACCCTGTGCATCTGCCGAACAGATATCCGCCAAACTGTCCCAAGAACCCACATCACTCCACTGAGCATCTAATGCAATGACAACTGCCTGATCTGTTTTCTCCATCACTGCATAATCAATGGAAATATCCGTACAAGCAGCAAAATGTTCTGCGGCTAAACGTAGAAAATCTAAATCCTGTTGCGCAGCTGCCAAGGCCGATTGGCTATGCTGCACAATATCATGATAAAAACATTGCAGCTCTTGTAAATAACGCGCGGCTTGAAATAAAAACATGCCGCTATTCCATAGATAACCACCAGAACGCACATAAGCTTCTGCAGTTGATAAGTCTGGTTTTTCAACAAAACGACGCACTTGATTGACTTGATCTGCCAACTCATCACCCTGCTCAATATATCCATAGCCGGTATGCGGTGTTGTCGCCACGACACCAAACGTTGCCAATTGGCCTTGGATGGAAAATGGCAACGCCTTGTGTACAGCAGCTTGAAATGCCGATACATCGCAGATCATATGATCTGCTGGCAGCACCAACAAATGCGCGTCAGGGTCAGCCAAACCTGCCGCAATGGCAATGGCAGGTGCGGTATTGCGCCCAACAGGTTCCAAGACAATTTTGGCATCGTTGACACCCAAGGCCTGCAATTGCTCTGCCACCATAAAACGATGCTGCTGATTGCTGACGACAATCGGCGGCAGCAACTGTGGTAAGCCGTTTAGGCGTGCCACGGTTTTTTGCAATAAGGTTTGGTCACCCAACAAAGGAATCAAATGCTTTGGATATTCCGCACGCGAGACTGGCCATAAGCGTGTGCCAGACCCCCCTGATAGAATAACCGGCTGAATTTTATTCATTATTCAGTGGCCCCTGCCTGTGCTTCCAGGCGCGGACTATAGAAAATCATCGTCAGCATGAGAAAGCTGAAAATACTGATATGTTCCCAAAAAGCAGAGGAAAACAAATTGGCCACGAGTAAATTAATGATCAAGGCACGATCCAAGTGCTTATAAGTCTCTGGCAAATGACGTGCTTCATAAAACTGCAACACCATCCAGGCGAAAAAGATCAACAAGCCAACCACACCCCACTGTACTGCAATATACAAATAAGCATTGTCATGATCGCCAAAATAAGTGCGCTCAGCCCGAATCAGAAATGGGTCATGCAAAGAATGAAACGCATCTGAAAAGCTACCTGAGCCATAGCCAAACCAAGGTTTCTGCCAAAATAATTCACTGCCCAAATGTACTGCGTAGAAGCGGAAGCCCAAATGTGAAGTCACCGCACGAAAATCCGCATCGGACGTAAAATGATTCTGCTCTGCTTTTTGATATGCCACAATATTGGCTTCAGCATGCGTAATACCTTTATGCACGACGGGCGACACATGATAAAGCACGCCAACTAACACAATAATGGCAACCAACATAGCACCCACCCAACGCCAGCGCAGCTTTTGCAGAGCGAATACGACCAGTAATACCAAAGCACATACCATCCCGGTGCGTTTTGGGTTAAAACAAAATAGATAAATGTAAAACCACAATGCACCTAACCAATGGTACATCCGTGCCTTACCAACTTGCTGACAACCTAACAGTAATAGCGCGTAGGCAAAGAACGACACCAAAATACTCAATGGGATAAAGCTCCAGCGACTGTAATCAAGCTTCACGGCATGATGCCAGATGTGCGTTAACACAACCGAATATGGCAAATGAAAAATACGCAATACACTGAGGATAACGGTAATCACTGCAGTGCCCAGCAAGATGGACCACAAGGCACGCAAACGCCATTTAGGCACCGCTAAGAATGGCAACAGCAATAATGCTACGACAATCTTATACGTGTACTTTTTCCATTCCATCAACCCTGCATGCACGCTCCATTCATTCCAAAAAGCCGCACACAGCGTAAAAATAACAAAAACCACGGCCAACCAAACAAAATGGTACTGGCGAAAAATAGTCATACGTTGCGACCATTGGCCAGCAAACAGTGAAACTACAGCACCCAGAATTAAAAAATTACTCAACCCAATTGAGATCGGCAAAAAAAACAACCCGATGCAAGCCAAGACTAGCGACCACACCGCTACTCGATTCATTACCATTAGACTGTACTCCTCTTAATAGGCATTACGATTAAAAAAACCATAGAAAAAAGTGAGAAAAAGGATTTTAAGATCCAAGCCAAGCGACCAATCCTCAATATAAGCCAAATCGTATTCAGCCCGTTTGGCCATTTTATCAACCGTTTCCGTCTCACCTCGATAACCATTGACTTGCGCCCACCCGTTAATGCCAGGTTTAACCGCATGGCGCAACATATATTTACTCACTAAATCTTTGTAATACTCATTATGTTCCACCGCATGCGTGCGCGGTCCGAACAGCGACATACGCCCCTGGAG
>CAZIIK010000124.1:0-4310 GCA_964539235.1 uncultured Gammaproteobacteria bacterium
GGCTGCTTTTGCCTAGAACTTCACTCAATAGTCTGTTCGTGCAAAGACCTCTATAGACATAGGCCAATCAAACACATACCATTAAACGAAAAGAAACCTTATTACAAATAAGAAATATTGACAACCAGAGCCTGGCTTCAAACAGCCATAAATCGGTGCAATCAAGTTCACTGAAGGAAAATAAGTCCGATAGCGCTTCACATCGCGGGTTAATAATTGTAGGTCTTCGACAGCTGCATGGGCACCAATGTAAAAATCCGGCAAAGTTGAACTGCGTGCTCCGCCTTGTTTTTTATAACGTAAAAACGCTTTTCCTGCTAAAAACCCTGCTTCCCAAGGTAATGCTAAACGCTGGCAATGCGTCCTCTAAAGATTCAATCTCAGTAAAACCAATTGACACTTCAGTATAAATAATGGGATTGATACACAGTGTTTGCATATCTGCTAAGCGTGTTAACTGCTCATCACTCCATTCAAACCATTGTGGATCTTGCGTAAAAATGTCGAGAATGACGTTGCTGTCAACGAGGATTTTCTGCATCATCACCTCGTTTCAACGCCATAATTTCAGCGGTAGTCATACGAATTTTTCCGTGTGTGCGCATTTGATCGACAATCGAACGACCGCGGCGCTTAGAATCTGATACTTTCTGTAATACAACCTGGTTGTTCACAATCTGAAATTCAACTTCTGTATTCGGCAACAGTCCCATCTTTTCGCGGATAATCTGCGGAATCGTCACCTGACCTTTTGTGCTGATCAACATGTTAAACACCTTATTTCTTACTCTTACTGGTAAGTATAGCACACGTACCTTTATTGATTGAGCGCTTTTCATGGCCTAATCATGGATCAATCCACCTTTCTGGCAGGCAAAGCCTTATTGACTGCGCAAAATTCTTGCTTTTCTGCAGCCGCCTGCGACAATAAGCGCAAATTTATTCTGGACTGCTGTTAATGTCCCTACAAAAACGCTGTAATATCGCCATTATCGCCCACGTCGATCATGGTAAAACCACACTGGTCGACAAACTTTTGCAACAATCTGGCACACTGGGTGAGCGTGGCCAATTTGTTGAACGCGTCATGGATTCAAACGAACTCGAACAAGAGCGCGGCATTACGATTCTGGCGAAAAACACCGCGATTCACTGGCAAGATTATTTTATCAATATTGTCGACACACCGGGTCACGCCGACTTTGGCGGCGAAGTCGAACGTATTCTATCGATGGTTGATTCCGTCTTACTGTTAGTTGATGCAGTGGATGGCCCCATGCCACAAACTCGTTTTGTGACCCAAAAAGCTTTTGAAAAAGGCTTAAACCCAATTGTCGTCGTCAATAAAATCGACCGCGACGGTGCACGACCTGACTGGGTTATTGACCAAGTATTTGACTTATTTGACCGCTTAGGTGCCACCGATACACAGTTGGATTTCCCAATTGTCTACACCTCAGCTTTAAACGGCTTTGCGACGTTAGATCCTGAACACCCAAATTCTGATATGACGCCTTTATTCGAAACCATTATTGAACAAGTGCCCGCACCAGATGTAGATCTCGAAGGTCCATTCCAAATGCAAATCTCCGCATTGGATTACTCCAGTTATGTCGGCACCATCGGTATTGGTCGTATCACCCGTGGTCATGCCAACGGCAATACGCCCATTAGCATTATTGATCGCGAAGGCAAAACGCGAAACGGCAAAATTGGCCAAATCCTCGGCCACCTAGGCCTAGAGCGCCAAGCGGTTGAAACAGCTTGTGCGGGCGATATTGTCTGTGTCACTGGTATCGAAGGCTTACAAATCTCGGATACTTTATGTGACCCTAATACAGTTGAAGCCTTACCTGCCCTCACCGTTGAAGAACCCACAGTCACAATGACCTTTCAAGTGAATGATTCACCGTTTGCTGGCAAAGAAGGTAAATTTGTCACGTCACGCCAACTCAAAGCCCGTTTAGAACGAGAGCTGTTACACAATGTAGCTTTACGTGTCGAAGAAACTGATGACCCGGATAAATTCCGCGTTTCTGGCCGTGGCGAACTGCATTTATCAATTTTGATTGAAACCATGCGCCGTGAAGGTTACGAACTAGCGGTTTCGCGCCCAGAAGTGATCAGCCGTACGGTTGGTGATGTCATCGAAGAGCCCTATGAATGGGTCAATATTGATATCGAAGAAGTGCACCAAGGTGCCATCATGGAAGCATTGGGTGAACGCCAAGGCACATTGAAAGATATGGTACCGGATGGCAAAGGTCGTATTCGTTTGGACTATATCGTGCCCTCTCGCGGATTAATCGGCTTTTACACAGATTTTCTGACCATGACCTCCGGCAGTGGTTTACTGTCACATGTGTTCGATCACTACGCCGAACGCAAAGGCACTATTGCCAGCTCTCGTAAACAAGGTGCGCTGATTGCTAATGGCTCTGGTAAAGCCATCGCTTTTGCACTGTTCAACCTGCAAGAACGCGGCAAAATGATGATTACGCCACAAACAGAAACCTATGAAGGCATGCTGGTTGGCCTTAACTCGCGTGAGAACGATTTGGTGGTAAATGTACAGAAAAGCAAGCAACTGACTAACATCCGCGCTTCAGGCTCTGATGAGAATGTGATCCTGAAGCCACCGCTAAAGCTCAGCTTAGAACGCGCACTCGAATTAATTAATGATGATGAGTTAGTCGAAGTCACCCCAGAACATATTCGTCTGCGCAAAAAATTACTGAAAGAACACGAGCGCAAACGTAAATCACGGGAAAGTTAATGTTCACGGTATTTTATAACAGCGTCGGGGCCATCGGCGTTATCCTCTGCCTGATCGCATTCTTTTTAATCCAAACACACCGCATTACCGCTAAACATTTGGGTTATATCCTCTTAAACCTATGCGGATCAGCATTGATCATATTCTCGCTGTGTTTCGCCTGGAACTTACCCTCCTTTATGGTAGAAATATGCTGGTTATTAATCAGCTTGCTCGGCCTGTATCAATATTGGAAAAACCGCCATGACGCAGCCTGAACCCAATAATATTGTGTTGGTGGACAGCCAAGACCAAATGATTGGCACCACCACAAAAACACACGCACACCAAGCAGGACTAATACACCGCGCTTTTTCGGTTTTTCTACTCGATGCCCAACAGAATGTACTACTACAACAACGCCATCCAGACAAATACCACTGCGGTGGTTTATGGACCAACACCTGCTGCAGTCACTCACGCCCTGACGAAACACCTCGCCAAGCCGGCGAACGGCGTTTGCAAGAAGAACTCGGCTTTTCGACCACACTACAACCTGTCGGTGAATTCTGCTACCGCGCCCCATTTAGTAATGGTTTGATTGAACATGAATACGACCATGTTTTATTAGGCCACTACCACAACGAACCTTTAGACCAATTTAACCCAACGGAAATCGCTGCCTTACGCTGGCTGTCCATCCCTGCTCTAGAAAATGCTTTGGAGCATGATGCAGACAGCTACACACCTTGGTTAAAACCCGCATTGGAAAAGGTTGCGCGGTATATCAACCACAGATAAGCAAGACCACTTTGATAAAATAATCAACATGTTTATTATGGGCGCATAAAAGTTTCAGCTCTCCATAGCATGATCACCCTATCTACCCCAGAACAAGCAGTCATCATTGAAATACTCAATCGCTACGTACCGAAAGCCAAGATTCTGTTATTTGGATCAAGAATCAAAGGTAACGCCGCACCCTATTCCGATCTTGATCTGGCAATTGATAACGGAGAAAAACTACCACTCAATCTATTCTACGATATTCAAATTGCCTTTGAAGAATCCACGCTAAATTTTCCGGTTGACGTGCTGGACCGGTACCGAACCACACCTGGATTTCAGCAGCATATTTTAAAACATCATCATGTGTTCAAAATTGATATTCTGTAAATGATATTCAAGCGTGCAGAGACTGCTTCGGCAAATAATCTTGATAGTTTAAAATCTCTACCCCAGGCAAATAGGGCTGAGTGGCACCATTATATAACACCATGCCGACTTCATGATCTGGCTTCAGTTTGTGAATCCCTCTTAACATTTTTCCACGGAAAGTTTCAGATCGTTTGATTTCAATCCATTCCTGTGTACGCTTTCTATCAATAATAAGATCAACCTCATACCCGTCATGTGAGAGTTATGATAATTTCTGGTGTATGACAGTGTGAGTGAAGCGGCGTATCCTGTTGTCTATTTTCAGCAAAAATAAGTCAACAAAAATAGGAGATACGCCACATGCAAAATGTTACAGGAAATTTGGCTGCTGAGCTAT
>CAZIIK010000125.1:0-17658 GCA_964539235.1 uncultured Gammaproteobacteria bacterium
CCAACACGTGCTAAATGTAGCCGTGCAACCTTTTCATCCAAATGTTTTGGCAAGACATAAACCTGATTCTCATAGCGCTCTGAGTGATTCCAGAGTTCAATTTGCGCCAAGGTTTGGTTAGTGAAAGAGTTTGACATCACAAAGCTTGGGTGGCCGGTGGCGCAGCCCAAGTTCACTAAGCGACCTTTGGCTAGCAAGATGATGCGTTTACCATCTGGGAAGATGATGTGGTCGACCTGGGGTTTAATTTCTTCCCAAGTGTACTGCTCCAATCCAGCCACATCGATTTCGTTGTCAAAGTGTCCAATGTTGCAGGCAATCGATTGGTTGCGCATGGCTTTCATGTGGTCATGTGTGATCACATTTTTATTGCCGGTTGCGGTGACAAAGATATCAGCTTGGCTGCAGGCATCATCCATTTTCACCACGCGAAAACCTTCCATAGCCGCTTGTAAAGCACAGATCGGATCAACTTCTGTCACCCAAACTGTCGCGCCTAAGCCTTTCAGTGCTTGTGCGCAGCCTTTACCCACATCGCCATAACCCAAAACTACGGCGACCTTACCGGCGATCATGACATCAGTTGCGCGTTTAATGCCGTCCATCAAAGACTCACGGCAGCCATACAGGTTGTCGAATTTTGCTTTGGTGACGGAATCATTCACGTTAATGGCAGGTACCTTGAGCGTGCCATTTTTCGCCATTTCATAGAGGCGGTGTACACCTGTGGTGGTTTCTTCGGTAATACCTTTGATGTTTTCCAGTAAGTTCGGATACATGTCATGCATGACTTGAGTTAAGTCACCACCATCATCCAAAATCATGTTCGGTTTCCAGTCATTAGGACCTTTGATAGTTTGTTCAATGCACCAGAGATATTCTTCTTCGGTTTCACCTTTCCATGCGAAAACGGGAATACCTTGTTCTGCAATCGCTGCAGCGGCATGGTCTTGCGTGGAAAAAATATTGCAAGAGGACCAGCGAACTTCGGCGCCTAAGGCGATCAATGTTTCAATCAATACCGCCGTTTGAATGGTCATGTGCAAACAGCCCGCAATACGCGCGCCTTTCAGTGGTTTTTCTTGACCGTATTCTTCACGAATGGCCACCAGGCCCGGCATTTCAGTTTCAGCAATGGCAATTTCTTTTTTGCCCCAATCTGCCAATTGGATATCGGCAACTTTGTAATCAGTTAATGTGTCGGTTGCTACTGTCATGAGGTGTTTCCTTCTCGTTACGCTAGTGGTGGGTTATACGCCAGCATCTTGTCTAAGTGCATCTGCTTTATCGGTTTTTTCCCAAGTGAAAGTATCGGCTTCGCGGCCAAAATGACCATAGGCTGCGGTTGCTTGGTAAATCGGGCGCAGTAAGTTGAGTTGTTTGGTGATGGCATGTGGCCGTAGATCAAAGTGGTTCCGAACCAATGCGACAATTTCGTCATCTGCAATGCGGCCAGTACCAAAGGTGTCAATATGGATTGATGTGGGCTCGGGTATGCCAATGGCATAAGAAACTTGAATTTCACATTTGTCTGCTAAGCCCGCTGCGACGATATTTTTCGCTACATAACGGCCCATGTAAGCAGCAGAGCGGTCGACTTTAGATGGGTCTTTGCCAGAAAAGGCACCGCCACCGTGCCGTGCCATGCCGCCATAAGTATCGACGATAATTTTGCGCCCAGTCAGGCCGCAGTCACCTTGTGGGCCGCCAATAATAAATTGCCCAGTTGGGTTGATGAAGTACTGGGTGTCAGCACTGAGCCAATGGGCCGGAATTATCGGTTTAATGATTTCTTCGATGACTGCTTCGCGGATTGTGTCCTGTGCGATATCGGGTGCGTGTTGTGTCGAAATGACAATGGTATCGACAGCAGTTGGTTTGCCATCAACGTAACGAAATGTCACTTGGCTTTTGGCGTCAGGTCTGAGCCACGGAAGCATACCGGATTTACGTAGATGCGCTTGTTGTTTCATCAGGCGGTGTGCGTACGTAATAGGTGCTGGCATCAGTACGTCAGTTTCATTACAGGCAAAGCCAAACATCAGGCCCTGGTCACCAGAACCTTGATTTTCATCGGTTTCACGGTCGACACCCATGGCGATATCAGGCGATTGTTTACCGATAGCATTGAGTACGGAGCATGATTGGCCATCAAACCCAATTTCAGGGTTGGTATAGCCAATTTCGATGATCACTTTTCGTACTAGCTCTTCGATATCGACCCAAGCCGTGGTGCTGATTTCACCAGCCACTAATGCCATACCGGTTTTAACCAGGGTTTCACAGGCGACCCGTGCATGGGTGTCTTGCTGAAGAATTTCATCCAAAATTGCATCAGAGATTTGATCGGCCACTTTGTCTGGGTGGCCTTCAGAGACAGATTCGGAGGTGAATAGGTAGCTATTATTGGCCATGGTTTCACCCTGCTTGCTAAAAAAACGGCTCATTCTAGCTTGCTAAGTGTTTGATGGCCACAGTCACATCTCACTTTCAACATAGGGCAAATGGTCCAGATGGTTTGGCCTGTTCCAGGGGCTATGTTTACGTGCTAAACTGCCGCGCAAAATTTGGGTCTGTCTATGCGCAAATCCTGGTGGTGATGACCAACAGGTTTTGCGAATGGCAGGCCGGCTCGATTAATTAAGCAGGAAAGATTAATGGAAAAACAGTTGGCGAATGCGATCAGAATGTTATCAGTGGATGCGGTGCAAAAAGCTAATTCTGGTCATCCAGGTATGCCAATGGGGATGGCTGAAATTGCCACGGTGCTTTGGCGTGAGTTTTTGCAGCATAACCCGGCTAACCCAGATTGGGTGAATCGTGATCGTTTTGTACTGTCAAATGGTCATGGCTCTATGTTGCTGTATAGCTTGCTGCATTTGACAGGGTACGACGTTTCTATGGCGGACCTGCAGTCATTTCGTCAATTGCATGCTAAAACACCTGGCCACCCAGAATATGGTTACACACCTGGTGTTGAAACGACAACTGGACCCTTAGGCCAAGGCATTAGCAACGCTGCGGGCATGGCGTTGGCCGAAAAAATGTTAGCGGCTACTTTTAATCGTGATGATTTAGCCGTGATTGATCATCACACCTATGTGTTCATGGGTGATGGCTGCCTGATGGAAGGCATTTCTCATGAAACGTGCTCGTTAGCCGGTACGTTAGGCCTGGGCAAATTAATTGCATTTTGGGATGACAATGGCATTTCAATTGATGGTGAAGTTGACGGTTGGTTTACCGATAACACGCCTGAACGTTTCCAATCCTATGGTTGGCAGGTAATTGAAGCGGTTGATGGTCATGATCCAGCCGCTATCCGCGCTGCAATTCAACAAGCTCAGCAAGATACCCAACGTCCGACATTGATTTGTTGTCGGACGGTGATAGGTTTTGGTTCGCCGAACAAAGCAGGGACCGCAGGCTGTCATGGTGCTGCGTTAGGTGAGGCAGAAGTGGCACAGGTGCGTGCGCAATTAGATTGGCCTTATGCACCATTTGAGGTGCCAGAAGATATTGGCCAGCAATGGAATGCGCAGGCGGCGGGTGAAACGCGTGAAAATGCTTGGGATGCGGTTTGGGCAAAATATGAAACCGAGCATCCAGCTTTGGCGCAAGAATTAATGCGCCGTCTGCGGGGTGAATTGCCAACCAATTGGGCAGAAACTTTGACTGATCTAAAAGAGCGTTGGGTGGCAGAAGAGCATGCCGTTGCCTCGCGTAAAGCTTCACAGATGGTATTAGAGTGTATAGCGCCGATTGCGCCTGAATTGGTCGGTGGTTCAGCGGACTTAACGGGTTCAAATAACACCAATTGGTCAGGTTTTGTGCCAGTAGCATCTAATGCTGCCGCAGGGAATTATATTTATTACGGTGTGCGTGAATTCGGTATGGCAGCCATTATGAATGGTATGGCAGTACATGGTGGTTTTATTCCATACGGTGGAACCTTCCTGGTTTTTTCTGACTATGCGCGTAATGCACTGCGGATGTCGGCATTGATGAAGTTGCGGTCGATTTATGTCTTTACTCACGATTCGATTGGATTGGGGGAAGATGGCCCGACGCATCAACCGATTGAGCATTTGGCCAGTATTCGCATGATTCCCAATATGTCCTTATGGCGTCCAGCTGATGCAGTGGAATCTGCTGTGGCGTGGCAAGCAGCCGTGGAACGTCATGATGGTCCAACAACTTTGGTTTTTTCACGTCAAACATTACCCGCTGTTGTGAAGCAGCATGCGCAATTAGCAGATGTCACTAAAGGTGGCTATGTATTGCAAGATTCAGCAGCAACACCTGAATTAATTTTATTGGCGACAGGTTCAGAAGTCGGTTTGGCACTGTCAGCCGCTGAAGTGTTGGCTCAACAAGGCCGCGCGGTACGTGTCGTGTCTATGCCCTGCGTGGATGTATTTGAATCACAAGATGTAGCGTATCAGCAGCATGTCCTACCGACTGAAGTCCCAGTTATCGCAATCGAAGCAGGTGTGCCGGATGGTTGGTATCGTTATGTTGGGCGTCAAGGTCGAGTCATTGGCATGACCACATTTGGTGAGTCAGCACCAGCAAAAGATTTATTTCAGCATTTTGGCTTTACCACGGCTCATGTGGTCGAAGTGGCTGAGCAGGTATTGAACGGATAAAAACATTAGGAGAAAAATATGACAATCCGAGTGGCAATTAATGGTTATGGTCGTATTGGTCGCAATATTCTAAGAGCTTTGTACGAAGGGTCTCGTCGTCAGGACATAGAAGTGGTTGCTATCAATGACCTAGGTGACGCGCAAATTAATGCGCATCTCACTAAGTACGACACAACTCATGGGCATTTTGCAGCTGATGTGAGTGTTGATGGTGATCATATGGTGGTCAATGGCGATCGGATTCGCATTTTATCTGAGCGTGATCCGGCACAATTGCCTTGGTCGGAATTGAAAGTCGACGTGGTTTATGAGTGCACCGGTTTTTTTGCCAGCAAAGAAAAAGCCTCTTTGCATTTGGCTGGTGGCGCGAAAAAAGTTATTATTTCTGCGCCTGGTGGCAAAGATGTGGATGCCACGATTGTGTATGGCGTTAACCACCAGACATTGAAGGCTTCAGATACGGTGATTTCCAATGCATCTTGCACCACCAACTGTTTGGCGCCATTGGTTAAACCATTGAATGACAAGATTGGCATTGAGCAAGGCTTAATGACGACTGTACATGCGTTTACCAATGATCAGAAATTGAATGATGTGTATCACAGTGATGTGCGTCGTGCGCGTTCAGCGACGCAGTCGATGATTCCAACGAAAACCGGTGCGGCGGCCGCTGTTGGTTTAGTATTGCCTGAGCTGAATGGGAAATTAGATGGCTTTGCGATTCGCGTGCCAACCATCAATGTATCTGTTGTTGATTTAACATTTACTGCGAGCCGTGAAACATCCGTTGAAGAAGTGAATGAGATTTTGAAATCTGCAGCAAGCAACGAGCTGTCAGGGATTCTAGGTTATAACGATTTGCCTTTGGTCTCCGTGGACTTTAATCACAATAGTCATTCTTCTATTTACGATGCAGCGCATACGAAAGTGATAGGCAATTTAGTGAAGGTTCTGTCTTGGTATGACAATGAGTGGGGCTTTTCTAACCGCATGTTAGATACAACCGTTGCATTAATGTCAGCGCAGTAAAATACGATTTAAGGCCTTTGTGTGATCCGATGATTGGTGGGTTTTGTGCAAAGTATTTCATGTATTAGAGGTTTTCAATTTTACCCCAAGTGAGGTCAGTCAGTATGGTAGATGTCATCGCCATGGATGCATTGGACTTATCCGGCAAGCGTGTCTTGGTCCGGGTCGATTTTAATGTGCCTGTAGATCAAGGTCAGGTGACCAGTGATATTCGTATTCGTGCGGAATTGCCGACCATTCTTCGTCTGATCGCCGCCGGTGCAAGTGTGATGCTGATGTCGCATTTGGGGCGCCCGACAGAAGGTCAACCGGCTGCTGAATTTTCGCTTGAACCAGTGGCGCAACGTTTGTCTGAATTGTTAGATCAGCCTGTGCGTTTGGCAGCAGATTGGTTGCATGGTGTAACCGTTGTGCCGGGTGAAGTTGTGCTGTGTGAAAACGTACGCTTCAATGTTGGTGAGAAGTCCAATGATGATGCATTAGCACAGCAGATGGCTGCTTTATGTGATGTGTTTGTGATGGATGCATTTGCGACGGCGCATCGTGCGCAAGCCTCCACGCATGGTGTGGCTAAATATGCGCCCATTGCATGTGCAGGACCTTTATTGATGGCAGAGCTTGCGGCATTGAGTACAGCATTAGAATCGCCCCAGAAACCTTTGGTGGCCATTGTGGGTGGTTCCAAAGTATCAACCAAGTTAACCATTTTGAAGTCATTGTCTGCCAAGGTAGATCAATTGATTGTTGGTGGCGGTATTGCCAACACTTTTTTAGCGGCCACAGGTCAGCCAATAGGGCAGTCTTTGTACGAACCTGACCTGGTCGAAGAAGCTCAGCAATTGTTGCATGCGGTCGAAGAGGCGGGTGGCTTTATTCCATTGCCTACCGATGTGCGCACAGCTCAAGATTTTAGTAAAACATCACCTGCTGAAACCAAAGCGGTCGCTGATGTGGCTGCAGACGATATGATTTTGGATATTGGGCCCAACTCATCACAACAGTTGGCGCAGGTGTTAGAAAATGCTGGGACAATTATTTGGAATGGTCCGGTCGGCGTATTTGAATTTGAACAGTTTGGTGCTGGTACAGAAGCACTGGCAACAGCAATTGCTAACAGTACGGCTTATTCTATTGCGGGTGGTGGTGATACCTTAGCGGCAATCGACCAATACAGCGTAGCAGAACAAGTATCCTATATCTCAACCGGTGGCGGTGCATTTTTAGAATATGTCGAAGGTAAAACCTTGCCTGCCATTGAAATATTGCTCAGTCGAGCAAATGATTAATTTAAGGAGTAAAAAGACGTGAGTGAATCAATCCGTCGAACTAAGATTTTATGTACATTAGGGCCTGCAACTGATGATCCAGAAGTTATGCGCGCTATGGTTAAAGCCGGTGTCAATGCGGTGCGGTGTAATTTTTCGCATGGCACAGCAGAGGATCATCAAAAACGGGTCGAGTTGGTGCGGAAAATTGCAGCAGAAGAAGGTCGCACCGTTGGTGTTTTGGCCGATTTGCAAGGGCCGAAAATTCGAGTGGCACGTTTAAAAAACAAATCAGTTGAGTTGGAGGCTGGTCAAACATTTACGTTAGATGCTGACTATGACAGCGAAGCTGGTGACGAAAAATGTGTCGGAATTGATTACAAGGCATTACCGCAGGATGTGAAATCAGGCGATATCCTGTTGTTAGATGATGGCCGATTGGTTTTCAAGGTGAAGAAAGTTACGGGTAATGCGGTGCTTTGCCAGGTTGAAGTTGGTGGCAAGTTGTCGAATAACAAAGGGATTAACAAGCAGGGTGGTGGTTTGTCTGCCGCAGCGTTGACGGATAAGGATAAAAAAGACATTAAAGTTGCGGCTGCTTTGGATTTCGACTTTGTGGCGGTTTCTTTTCCGCGCGATGCTGCTGATATTCACGAAGCGCGAGCATTGTTCGCGGCTGAAAATAAAAAAGTCAGTATTATCGCCAAAATTGAGCGAGTTGAAGCGGTTAAAAATATCGATGAAATCATTGAGGCTTCTGAAGGTGTTATGGTGGCACGGGGTGATTTAGCGGTTGAGATTGGTGATGAAGAAGTACCAGGTGCGCAAAAGCATATTATTCAGCGCTCACGTGATTTAGATCGCATCTCAATTACAGCAACCCAGATGATGGAATCCATGATCGAAAGTCCGGTACCGACCCGTGCGGAAGTTTCCGATGTGGCGAATGCGGTTTTGGATGGCACGGATGCAGTGATGTTGTCTGCTGAAACAGCAACCGGTCAATTTCCAGCGAAAGTGGTGGAGGCTATGTCGCGCATTTGTGTGGCGGCAGAACGTCATCCAGCTGCGCGTTATTCCAAACACCGTATGAAAGAACGGTTTGTACGTACCGATGAAGCCATTGCAATGGCGACGATGTATACCGCCAATCATTTAGATGTGAAGGCGATTGTAGCGTTGACAGAGTCAGGCGATACAGTGTTGTGGATGTCGCGAATTCGGTCGCATTTGCCAATCTTCGCCTTGACACGTAACCGTGAAACTCAGGGGAGATTGACTTTGTATCGTGGCGTTGAGCCGGTCGCATTTGATTCCACGCGTATGCCAAAGGAATATGTGAATCGTGCGGCTGTTGAAGAGTTAGTCGTGCGTCATATCGTTGCAGAAGGCGATTCAGTGATTTTAACGTCCGGTGATCACATGGGTGTGCATGGCGGTACCAATAAGATGAAAATTGTCCGCGTTGGCGAAGTAGTTTAGGTACGCACAAACGTCTATACGATCGAGCCAGGTGAAATATCAGTTAAAAGGGGATTAGGTTTATGCCACTCATTACATTAAGACAGTTACTAGATCATGCGGCAGAGCATAGCTATGGTGTGCCAGCGTATAACGTCAACAACTTAGAGCAAGTGCAAGCAGTCATGGAAGCGGCTGATGCGGTTAATGCGCCTGTGATCATGCAGGCATCTGCAGGTGCGCGGAAGTATGCCGGTGAAGCCTTCTTGCGGCATTTAGTGTGTGCAGCATTGGAAGCTTATCCGCATATTCCTGTCGTAATGCATCAGGACCATGGTGCTTCGCCAGCGGTGTGCTTGCGTTCTATTCAGTCTGGTTTTAGTTCAGTGATGATGGATGGGTCATTAATGGCTGATGCGAAAACGCCTGCTAGCTTTGAATATAACGTTGATGTCACCCGTAAAACGGTGGAAGCAGCGCATGCGTGTGGTGTGTCTGTTGAAGGTGAGCTCGGCTGTTTGGGTTCTTTGGAAACCGGTATGGCAGGCGAAGAAGATGGTTCAGGTGCGGAAGGGAAGTTATCCCACGATCAATTGCTGACCGACCCAGATGAGGCCGCTGAATTTGTCAAATTAACGCATGTCGATGCGTTGGCCATTGCGATTGGTACCAGTCATGGTGCGTATAAATTCACGCGCCCACCTACGGGTGATATCTTGGCGATTGAGCGTATTAAGGCGATTCATCAACGCATTCCCGATACACATTTAGTGATGCACGGTTCTTCCAGCGTGCCGCAGGATTGGTTACAAGTCATCAATCAATATGGTGGTGAAATGGGTGAAACCTATGGTGTGCCGGTTGAAGAAATTTGTGAAGGTATTCGCCATGGTGTGCGTAAGGTGAATATCGATACGGATCTGCGTATGGCCGCTACGGGTGCAACTCGCCGATTTATGGCGGAAAAACCTGCCGAGTTTGATCCGCGTAAGTATCATAAAATCGCCAAAGACGCGATGCGTGAGGTCTGTCAGGCGCGTTATGAAGCCTTTGGCTGTGCTGGGCAAGCCAGCAAGATTCAGCCTAAAGGTTTGATGGTGATGATGGCTGAGTATGAAAAGGGTGTGCTAGACCCGCGGGTTGCATAAATCTGTCTGTGCACAAGGATCTCAGTTTATTTTTGTTAAGTGCCGCCTTCTGTCCAGGATGGCGGCATTTTTAATTTCCAAAATGTTTTTTACGCATCGGCATTAAGAAGGTTTTCATTGAGGCATGGGTGGTGGAGGATTGCTGTAGATGTCGGATGCGTATACAGCCATGAAAGAATAGAGAGGCTTCCGGTAGTGTGCGATTTTGGCTTTTCATATCAGTGAATTTCTGTTCGATATAGTGAGAAAAGCGTGGGTCGTCGGTCAGTAATCCCTGAATGTTTGCGTTTTTCGTATTGGGATGGCTGGGGTGAAAGTAGTCGAATTCAACCATTTCCAGTGTTTTAGCCACCATACTGTTGCTCAGGGAAAACGGAAACATATCCAGTTTAATATGGCGATTAAACGCTTCAATGGTGGTTTGGATGTGCTGTAACTCAGTAATGGTCCGTTTACTGTTGTTATTGGCTGGTAAGGCATAATGGCAAGTGGGTTTGTGTAAGCCGTAATAAACTGGGTGTTTGGTTGAGAGATAGCTTGGCGTCATAAAAACAGGCCAATAATAACGGATGCGATAAATATCTAATAAAGTTTCGATTAGTTCACCAACAGGTGCGGTTGTGTCATCCGTGCAAGGTGCATATCCTGGCAAAATGCCCATTGCAATTTTAATAATGCTTTTCGCAGTTTCTAGCATGTGCGGGTGGTAGTGATTATGCTCGAATTGATTAATAAACAGTGACCAGATGAGATCATATGTGCCTTGAAATTGGGTGAATTGAGATTGTTTCCAATTCTGCTCTAGCAAGTAGTGTTTGAGTGCGAGTGCATGATTATTTTGCGTTTCAATTTCTGCGATTAGGTTGCTGGGTAAGAATAAGATCGAGGTATGCCAAGTTTGACGGAATTTATAGGCATGGACCATTTCATGCAGTAGCGGCCATTGCTGATGAAAAGACTTTGGGCGGTGTGCTTGGCTCAGTGCAAAATATTTTTGTAGGCGTTCGTTATAAAGCCGATGGGAAATCTTGGGCAATGTGAATAGCGATCGGGTACCAGCACAGACTGAATAGGCGCCATGTAGCGGAAAAGAGCTCCGGGTGAAAAGCTGAGCGCTGGATAAAATGTCACCGGGTTGCCAGGTGCGCAGTGGAATGATATGCGTGGGTAATTCGATAAAAGTTTCGACGGTATTATTCAATAAAACAGCAACGGGCATGCCGTGCCAAGCGTAGTCGAGTGCGAGTTTGACTTTATTCGGTACTAGGTCGTCTCGGAATGATAAGCCGCCATTGGCGGTGGGCAGAAATAATTGACCTTGATGTTCAATGGGGTCGCCAAATTGGTAGTGAGCGACAGGAAAGCGCAGTTTATGTTTGTGTGGTAGGTGTTGGATCAATTTAGCCAGTGCTGGGTTTGCAGTGTTCAGATGTTCTTGGGCTGCTTTCCATGGCAGGATCTCGAGTGTGTTGAACATGAATACTTTATAGGAATATTAATTGTGCCTGAGTGTAGCACAACTTATTGCGGCTGCTTTATGCGGGTAATTCATAGGGTTTCAATAAATAAACAATATGATTATTTTTATTTCAACAATAATCCTTATTTATTTTAAACATATTGGGTATTAATACTTGATTTAAAGAAAAATAGTGGTATATTTAGATCATAACCGCTTGCTTTTTGACCATAAAAAACAAAAAGTTGAGTGTGGGTGCGTTTGAAATAATAAGCGTCAAGAAGTAAGTGGTTCTCTAGCTCGTATATTATTTTTGCGCGTAGACGTGCAATGCGTCGTCTAATTTTTCGAATAATTCTGTGGGTGTCAGGTGCGAAAATTTTGCTCGAGCTTTGAGACCGTATTTGCTTAAGTCATGCATTTTATCGGCGCCTTGCCTTAATAGACTGTGCGCCCAACACAGTGGGTTGCGCTCTGGGCGATAGGCAATAGCGTGCTGTATCAATCTTTTTTTGAGTTGTGCTAGGTCTGTTATTTCCAAGTAGTTTGGTATCACAGCAAGCATTTCAGTTTCTAAGCGGTGTAAGATTCGCTGTTTTTGGATTGGCTGATAGCTATTCCAATCGATGACCTCTTGGTAGTGACGCATACAACCCCGGCAAGCTTCGTCGCCATAGATGGTCGAGCAAATGCCGATGCAAGGGGTTTCGATGTTTAATGGGTTATTGTCAGACATAGAAAAGCCGCAAAAATAAAAGACTCAATATTTTTGCGGCTTTGGCTTTATTTGTCTAGCGCTAGCGACTAACCGCCTAGGTGAGGGTCGTCCATTTTCAGGTTCGTGTTATGACGCTGTGTAGTCATTGCCATCAAAGGGGTTGATGTATTTTGTGAACGTCGGTTTAGCAAATCTTCAACTTTATCGTGAACTGCTGCATTTTTTGCGAATAAAGCTTCGAAGCCTTCGGGGGTGCATAAGTCGTTAATTGTGAGCATTTCCTTTTCTCCTCTAAGCCATGATTTCATCCCAATCGTCTTGCACTTCCTCTGCGACGAATTGTAGGATGTCACGATATTTTTCTAATATTCTCACTTTTTCTTGGTAACTTAAAGTGTCAGCAAGCTGTTCTTTAATCGAAACCAGGATATTTTTACGATAAAGCTTTAATTGCAACTCTTTTTCATACAGCTGTCGTTCCTTTTCTTGCAGCTGCAGCGCCTTGCCTTGCAAAGATTCCGCAAACGTTTTCAGTTTGGAAAGCTTGTCGCCAATCTGCTCGCTGGAATCTAAGTGTAGGTGATATTCGCTCATTAAGGTCACGTCTTTATCACGGATTCCATAATTATGACATAATTTTATATCCATGAAAAGAGGTGAAAAAAACGTTTAGTTTTATAATGCGCTATAGGGAATTGGTTTTGAACATGCGCGCTTTTTGTCGTTCCCAATCACGATCTCGGTCGCTGGCACGCTTATCATGCAATTTTTTACCTTTGGCTAGGGCAATATCCATTTTGATTTTGTTGCGTTTCCAGAATAAAGAGAGCGGAATCAAGGTATAGCCCTGTTGCTCAATTTTGCCGATCAGTTGGCTGAGTTCACGTTTATGTAATAGCAATTTCCGGGTTCGAGTTGGATTCACTGCTGTGTGCGTGCATGCCGTTTTAAGGGGGGTGATATGTGCGTTTAACAACCAGGCTTCGCCTTTGCGTATGATGATATGGCTGTCATTAATCTGCACACGATGGTCGCGTAGGCTTTTAACTTCCCAGCCCTCTAATACGAGCCCGGCTTCAAACGTGCTTTCGATCTGATACAGGTGGCGAGCTTTGCGATTATTGGTGATTTGATTGCTAGGTGTTTTCGGCTTCTTGGCCATGACAATGGCGATGTCAGTTTGTACAATGGCGCGATTGTAGCATGAGCAGGAAACAATGTAATGCATGAGGTTACGCGTTCTGCCATCGTGCCGTATTCTGCCTCTAAGATGTATACGTTGGTGAATGATATTGCCTGTTATCCTGATTTTTTGCCGTGGTGTCGTTCAGTTGAGATCTTAGAAATACAGATGGAATCTATGTTAGCTTCATTAATGATTACTAAGCCGCCGTTTAATCAGCAGCTCACGACGCGTAATACGTTGCAAGAGAACACACGGATTGAAATGCGTCAGCAAACAGGGCCATTTTCATGCTTTGAGGCTGATTGGCAATTTGAGAACTTATCTGCAGATGCTTGTCAGGTACATTTTTGTACGCGTTTTAAGTTTAAAAGTAAGATGTTAGATCTGGCGATGTCCAGTTACTTCAGTCAGGTTGCAAATGCTATGTTAGATGCGTTTGTGGCGCGTGCGAAGCAGGTATACACCGATGGCTGAGCTGATTGAGGTTGAATTGGCCTATGCGTCGCCAACTCGGCAATATTTGAAAGCGTTTCAAGTGAAAGCGGGTACGCAAGCTAAGGCATTAATGGTCTTAGCAGATTTAACGGCTGAGTTCCCAGAGCTGGCTGAGCAAATATGGGAAGTGGGCGTGTTTAGCCAACGGGTTTCTTTGGATTATCGCCTAGACGCGGGTGACCGTTTAGAAGTCTACCGGCCTTTAACTGTTGATCCTAAATCGGCGCGCAAGCATCGTAACGCTCGATCCAGTTAAGGTTTTTTGGGCTGATCTTGGTAGGTTGTATATTGCAATGTGCTGGGCGGTGCATAGTCGCCACTAATTTCTGACACTTTGCCATCCTTGAACTCGATGAATAATTTTTTCTCTGCGCGCGGTTGGTGGTCTTTCTGGTTGGTATACACGTAGCACCAGGTATTGGGTGTGTAAGTATTCATAACATTCGGCGTGCCGAGCAGATAGCTGACTTGTTGTTGGGTCATGCCCGGTTTAATGGCTTTGATTTGTTTCGTGCTCAGTAGGCCACCTTGTTGGACTTGTATGGTGTAAGGTTTGATGATTGCGCAGCCGGATAATGTCAGTAATAGTGTGAGTGGTAGGGCGATACGAAGATATTTCATGGCGGGTGCATCCAAAAATTTGCCACATCATAGCGGAGTTTTGCGTGTGCTAACAGTCTTGTAGCGTCGATGGTGTCATTGCAGACAGTGCGTGCCAATTGACGCTTGCCGTGAAAACATAGGAGAATCCGTTTTTATGTATTCATTGGGTATTTATCAATATGTCTGAAAAATCAGCTTTAAGAGGTGTTGGGCTTAAAGTCACAGTCCCGCGCATGCGTATTTTCAATATGCTGACTCATGCTGAGCAGCGGCATATGAGTGCAGAAGAGATTTATCAGCGATTGAGAGAAGAATCTGATGAAATTGGTTTGGCAACGGTGTATCGCGTGCTGACGCAATTTGAATTTGCCGGTTTGGTGATTCGGCATCGATTTGATGAAGGCCATTCAGTCTTTGAAATTAATACCCAAGAGCACCACGACCATTTTGTTTGTATTCATTGCAATCGTGTGGAGGAGTTTGTGGATGACTTAATTGAACAGCAACAGCAGAGAATTGCTGAACGTTTGGGTTATCGGATTACCGACCATAGTCTTTACCTATACGGTGAGTGTCAGGAGATTCAGCGCAATGGTGTTTGCGGTAAATGTGGCAAAGTCGTAAAAGCGGCCACGAAATAGTATTTTCCGCAGCCGGTCCTTAGCTTCACTATGCCTCTATGTACTTAACCGTCATTTTATGGTGAGTGCGTTTTTGTATCTTCTCTGCGTCTGTTTGTACCATTTGCATGTTTCGATCAGCTAGCTTGGCTAAACGTTCTTGCGCTTCACTGAGTGAAAATTCTGTAGCAGTTTTTTCTACTTTCACTTTAATGTTGCGTTCGGGTTTCTTAGCAGTTGCAGTAGTTTCAATTTTTTGGTCAGTTGCACTGCTGAGCACCGTTTCTTTCGCCAATATGGCCTTCACCATGCTGCTGGGTTTTTTGCTTGCAGGTTTGGGCAGTGTCTTCTGTGTAGATTGCTTTGTTGCATCTACCGGCGGTTTTGTTGGCGCAGGCTTATGGGTGTTTGTAGGTGTCTTTTTCGGCTTGTGATTCGCGGTTTTATCTTGCTGTTGACTCGGTTTGTTATGAGTGGCACCAGATTTTTGTGTCGAGGGCTGCTGCTTACGTGTATCGTTGGATTTTTTCGCTTCAGATTGATCGCGTTTGGGTTTGTTGCCGTCAGCATGAGGCTTTCTATTATTCTGTTGCGCGGTCGGTTTGCGTTTGTTTTGGGTGTGCGCTTTGCGACGGTTTTGGCCATCATTTTTATGTTGGGTATTAGATTTTAGTGAGCTTTTAACTGCTTCTTCTGCGGCATCTGCAGTGCCAAATAGTCCTTGGTAAATCCGATTGAAAAAGCCAGGTTTATTCGATTTAGTTTGTGCATCATGCAGGATGTCAGCCTGTTGTACGACAGGTTTTTCAGCCTTGTGTTTTGCCTTTGTGTGAGGTGTTTGCTTCACCGCTGCTGGTTTTTGCAATAGCTGGTGGCTAGGGTTTTCGTCTTGGTGTTTTGCCTTGATCAGTTTGATGTCCGAATGTGGTGTTTCGATATGTGGGTTGGGGATGATGTAGATACGCACTTGGTGTGTCTGCTCCATTTCCTCTAGAACGGTACGTTTTTCATTCAGTAGGAAGGTCGCCACGGAAATGGGGAGTTGCACATGGATTTCTGCAATCGATTTTTCCACCAAGGCATGTTTGATTTTGCGCAACATGGACATGGCTAGTGACTCTATATTGCGAATCGTGCCTTGCCCTTGGCATCTTGGGCATGTGATATGGGTGGATTCACCAATCGAGCTACGCAATCGTTGGCGTGACATTTCGAGTAGGCCAAAGCGTGAGATATGGTTTACTTGTGTGCGTGCACGATCTGATTTGAGGGCCGCGCTAAGTCTTTGTTCAACTTTTTGCTGGTCCTGGTAACTGCTCATATCGATGAAATCGATCACAATCAAACCGCCTAGATCACGTAGTCTCAATTGGCTGGCAATTTCATCCGCTGCTTCCAGATTAATGTTCAATGCGGTTTCTTCGATATTACCGCCTTTGGTGGCTTTGGCTGAGTTGATATCAATAGCAGCGAGTGCTTCTGCTGGGTCAATTACGATGGAAGCGCCAGATGGTAAACGGATTTCCCGCACATGCGCCGTTTCAATTTGTGTTTCAATATTAAAGTGACTAAACAGCGGTGATTCATCTGCGTGTAATTTGATACGGTCGACAAACTCTGGACGTAAACGTTTGATGTGTTCCATGACACGGTCGTAAGCTTCCTCGGTGTCCACCACGATTTCTGTCACTTCTTCACGCAGGTGGTCACGAATCGCACGTAGCATCACGTCGCTTTCTTGGTAGATTAAGCAGGGGGCTGAAGCAGTTTGGTAAGCGTCATCAATCGCACCCCAAACTTTGCAGAGTACATCCACGTCCCATTGCAATTCTGCTTGGCTGCGGTCGATACAAGCCGTGCGTAAAATTGCACCCATGTGATTAGGGATGACCAGTTCTTGTTGAATGGCTTTTAAGGCTTGGCGGGCTTCGCCTTCGATTTTACGTGAGATGCCCCCAGCTTTTGGGTTGTTGGGCATCATGACGAGATAGCAGCCTGCCAAGGAAATATAGGTTGAAATGGAGGCACCTTTATTGCCACGTTCCTCTTTTTCCACTTGGATGAGAATGTCTTGGCCTTCTTTAAACAGACTTTTTAGGTTGATATCTGACAAGTTTTTAATATTGCTAGGCAAGTAGTGTGGTGCAATTTCTTTGACAGGGAGGAAGCCATGTTTTTCCATGCCGTAGTCGACGAAAACGGCATTTAAACTGGGCTCGATGCGAGAGATTTTCGCTTTGTAAATATTGGCTTTTTTCTGTTTGCGATGACTGGTTTCAACATCCAGGTCAATGAGGCGTTTGCCGGCCATCAACGCAACGCGCACTTCGTTATCTTGGCGTGCATTAATCAGCATTTTCTTTGTTTTCATGTCCACAATTCCTTATTGGCTAAGCAAAGGGACAAGGGTTAGTACAGGGTGTTGTTTATCCCACACATGCTCGCGTCAGGCAGGCAACAAAAAGCTTTGCAGATATGCGCTGCGTTGAGGGGGTGCCCGGTCGATGGGGCTAAGTGTTCAATAATATCTGTCAACATGGCGATGTACTAAATCTTGTCCAGAGACTTTTGTGCGATTCAATCATTCATCTATGCGTGCAAAGGTCTCATTCAGTTCGGTTGTGCCGATGCTGAAAGCAGTATTTTTCTGGGGTGAATCCAGCCAGTTTGCTCATCAGCGAAACGGTGCGACAACCGCTCGTTTTCTGTCAACATTTCCTGCTGACAGGTGATTTCGGTTGGTCCATTGGCGTAAGAATATCGAGGCTAAGGACCTAAGAAAACTCAGTGCCATCTATCTATATAGGCGGGACAAAACTCTCTCAAATCCGCGGGATTGTACCAGCTTTGCGTAAGGCTAGCAATTCGCAGGCAAGGTTTTTGTAGGAGCAAAGTAGTAGCATCTGTATTCAGGTCAAGGTATTTGCAGTCAAATTTACCCATGGAGCCCTTCTTTTTAATACACAGGCTGCGAGCAATACTATTTTTCGCATGACGGCAACGAGAGCTACTTTTGCTGATTTGC
>CAZIIK010000126.1:0-2517 GCA_964539235.1 uncultured Gammaproteobacteria bacterium
GCTGCATGAAAATTAGTCTTTTTGGCTTGTGATGATCAAATTTGCATCAAAAATCCAAATGTAGAGTGCATTACGGTAGCATGCTGAAAAATGCCTTTAACAAAGGCTTGGCCGAAGGCAGAAACTTCTCGGGTAACCTCTAAGAATTTTTCAACCGCGCCTCACACGCCACTGCACAATGATCGGAATAAGGCCAACGTAATACCGCCGTATCCAGTACCTGAAAACTGGGCCCCAGCAAAATCGCATCTAAAGCACGTTTAGGCTGCCAACTGGGATACGTAGGCAAATGCTGCGTCACCAACTGAAGAGGGGTATGTTTTAATGCTGACTGCTGCCAAATCTGCTGCAAGGGTACGTTGAAATCTCCCATCATAATCACGTTATCATGCGTTGCTGCCAGTTCGACCAAATAAGCTAACTGATTCAATTGCGTTTTTTTACTCAGTGATAAGTGCACGTTAAATACATGTGCGATTTGACCCTGGATTTTGACACGACAAATTTGCACGCCTCGCCCTGGAATCCGACTCGGCAAAGCATAACGTTGCGCCTCAACCAAAGGTAAATGACTCAGAATGCCTTTGCTATGCTGAGCCAGTCGACCCATGTGCCGTGTGGTTTGGCCATGCGCATACGCGAACTTGGCATGGTGCGCTAAATAATCCAACTGATTGATATGATGACTGCGGAAGCTACCCGCGTCTAATTCCTGTAAGCACACAATGTCATAATCTCGAATGTGTTCAGCAATATTCAGTAAGTTTTCTAATTTTCCGCGGTGTGGCAAAAAATGGTGCCAACTACGCGACAAATGCTGCCAACGATGCTGGGCTGCAATGGCAATCTGAATGTTATAAGTCAATAAGCGAATCACATCACTCATCGCGTAACCAATGCGCTAAAGATTTCGCAAAATATGTCAGGACAAAATCGGCACCCGCTCGCTTCATACTTAACAGTACTTCTAATGCCGCCGCACGCTCATCTACCCAACCTTTTTCGGCAGCAGCTTTGATCATGGCAAATTCACCACTGGGGTGATAAGCCGCTAATGGCATTTCTGGATGCGCCTGTTTAATGCGATAGATAATATCCAAATACGTGTGACCTGGTTTGATCATCAACATATCCGCTCCTTCTGCAATATCTTGCGCGGCTTCTGCTAATGCCTCATCACCATTGGCGGGATCCATTTGATACGTACGGCGATCGCCAAAAGTGGGCGCACCTTCCGCGGCCTGACGAAAAGGTCCGTATAAAGCTGAAGCATATTTAACGGCGTAGCTCAGAATGGGCAAATGTGCATAACCAGCTGCATCCAAAGCCTCGCGTAATGCCGCAACCATACCATCCATCATGCCACTAGGTGCCAAAACACCAGCACCTGCTTGTGCATGGCTCACAGCCTGTTGCTGCAACAGCACCAGGGTTTTGTCGTTGTTGACATCTAAACTCCCATTACTGTCATCCACCCAGCCACAATGGCCATGATCTGTATATTCACAGCAACAAATATCCGACATCACCAAAAGTTCGGGTGCGATCCGTTTAATGCGTTGGATTGCCTGCTGCATAATGCCGTTATCAGAAAACGCATCACTGCCGTTGGCATCCTTACGTGCAGGTATACCAAACAAGATAACGGCTTTAATACCCAACGCAACGATCTCGTGAATTTCTGCTTCTAAGTCATTGAGGCCTAGTTGAAAGTGGCCTGGCATCGACGCAATGGGTTGTTTCTCTGTTAAATTTGCCTTGACAAAAAGTGGCAAAACCACGTCATCCAATGTCAACCGCGCTTCCCGCACCAGATCAAGCATAACCGGGTGATAACGACGGCGACGCAAGCGTATTTTGGGGGTTATCGTCATATCAAAAACCTTTTTAAATAAGTGCCAACATGAATTAGAGCCATTTGATGACAGGCTTTAAACCGTGGTTTTATGCGGAAGCCCCCAAATAACCAGCAATGGAATAACAAGTCCAATGAGGCTGACAGCGATCAGCAGTATACCCAACTGATCGTAATTTGCATGAACCAGCACCTGACCAGCTGAATCTTTCACGGCACGAGTCACCACAAAAATTTCATTTAAATAACGGCTGAATAACGTGCCAGCCGTTAAGGCCAAATTCATCAAACTCGCCATCAGGGCAAACCAAGTGGCTGCATTGCCTTCAGGTGCATGGCGCGCGATCAATGCCAACATTGGAATCATCGCCAGTTGTACAAATGGTGATGCAATGGCTGTATCGACCAGTGCAATTGCGTGTGCACCAAAACCAAAATGTATCTGTGTCCATTCATGTAACCCATAAAACATCGCGATCATCGGCACACTTAGCACAAACCCGATGATGGTTAGCCAACTAAGAGGTTACCCGAGAAGCTTCTGCCTTCGGCCAAGCCTTTGTTAAAGGCATTTTTCAGCATGCTACCGTAATGCACTCTACATTTGGATTTTTGATGCAAATTTGATCATCAAAAGCCAAAAAGACTAATTTTCATGCAGC
>CAZIIK010000127.1:0-9446 GCA_964539235.1 uncultured Gammaproteobacteria bacterium
TAGCTCAGCAGCCAAATTTCCTGTAACATTTTGCATGTGGCGTATCTCCTATTTTTGTTGACTTATTTTTGCTGAAAATAGACAACAGGATACGCCGCTTCACTCACACTGTCATACACCAGAAATTATCATAACTCCTCAATTTCAATACCCATATACAGAGGTGTTCCACCACCGCCACAAAAACCAATTAAAACACCTGCTTGAGTTAACATGCGTACTGCGGCTTGTGTAATAGACGTGCCGGTACCTAAAAGAATGACGGTTGTATTGGCAATTGGAGTATTAAAGTAAAGATTTTCTTTTTGGCTTCTGTTAAATAAAGTACACGCCCATCTTTCTGCATCACTCGACAGCATTCAAGATAGTAGAGATTGGCCCGTTTAGAGTGCAAAATGGTTTTCAAGTAAGAAGCGTTTAGCGTGTCAATAGCTTTATCTCCGAAATAGAGTATTGATGGATGAACAAACATCTCGCAGACAGAAATACTGTTGTCTGTTTCAGATGATGATTTTCGCGAGCGTGCTGAGAAATTTTCAAAAAAATCTGCTTTATATATGAGCTTTTTCTGTTTTATTTATGAATAACTGTTGGAGCCAGGCTTACGCCTTAGGCGGTTCAATTATCGGGGTTTTAGTTTTTGGTAATCAAAAAGCAACTGGAAATAAGGTTCTTGGAGAATAAATTCAGGCTAGTATTTACTACATCACTGACAATTAGCTAAGTTCATTTTACGGTATTTTACCTATTTCTGGTGTTCATAGGCCCGAGTCGCTACAATACCGCCTGCATTTTAACCGCCTATTTTGAGCCATCAGCATGAAGCAGATTCGCAATTTTTCCATTATTGCCCATATCGACCATGGTAAGTCGACGTTATCAGATCGATTTATCCAGTATTGCGGTGGTTTATCAGACCGTGAAATGTCTGAGCAAGTACTAGATTCAATGGACATTGAGCGGGAACGTGGCATTACCATCAAGGCGCAAAGTGTGACGTTGAACTATACGGCGCAAGATGGTCAAACTTATCAATTGAACTTTATTGATACACCTGGCCATGTGGATTTTTCTTACGAAGTTTCACGCTCGCTTTCAGCCTGTGAAGGGGCCTTATTAGTCGTAGATGCTGCGCAAGGTGTTGAAGCGCAAACGGTTGCCAATTGTTATACCGCGATTGATCAAGGGCTGGAAGTGTTTCCGGTGCTGAATAAAATCGATTTGCCGCAAGCAGAGCCGGAACGGGTTTGCCATGAAATTGAAGACGTGATTGGTATTGAAGCTGGGGATGCCGTTTCAGTCAGTGCCAAAACCGGTGTAGGTGTAGCTGATGTATTAGAAGTCTTAGTCAATACGATTCCAGCGCCAGAAGGCGACCCAGATGCACCGTTGCAAGCGTTGATTATCGATTCTTGGTTTGATCCCTATTTGGGCGTGGTGTCTTTGGTACGCATCAAACATGGCAGTTTATCGAAAGGCGATAAGGTTTTAGTGATGTCGACTGGGCAGCAGCACCAGGCCGATCAAGTGGGTGTGTTTACACCGAAACGCGTGGCAAAAGATCAGTTGTTGACCGGTGAAGTGGGTTTTATGGTTGCCAGCATTAAGGACATTCATGGTGCTCCGGTGGGCGATACGATTACTCACGTGAAACCTGCGGCGACTGAAGCATTGCATGGCTTCCAGCGCGTTAAACCACAAGTGTATGCGGGGTTGTTTCCTATTCATTCCGATGATTACGAGGCCTTTCGTGAGGCACTGCAAAAACTGAGCCTGAACGATGCTTCCTTATTTTATGAACCTGAAACCTCACAAGCCTTAGGGTTCGGTTTTCGCTGTGGTTTCTTGGGTATGCTGCATATGGAAATTATCCAGGAGCGTTTAGAGCGTGAGTACGAATTAGAATTAATTACATCAGCACCCACCGTGGTCTACGAAGTGGTGTTGAAATCAGGTGAAGCGGTATACATCGATAATCCGGCCAAACTACCAGAAGTGAGTCAAATCGACGAGATGCGTGAGCCGATTGTTGAGGCACATATTTTGTTGCCACAAGAGTATGTGGGCAATGTGATGAAACTCTGCATTGAGAAACGCGGTATTCAGAAAAATATGCAGTATTTGGGTAACCAGGTTTCATTAGCCTATGTCTTGCCAATGAGTGAAGTGGTGTTGGATTTCTTTGATCGCTTGAAATCAACCAGCCGCGGTTATGCGTCGTTAGACTACAGCTTCACACATTATGAGCCCGCCGATATGGTGCGTTTAGATGTGCTGATTAATGGGGATCGTGTCGATGCGTTGGCTGTCATTGTGCATCTTGATCAGTCACAATATCGCGGGCGTGAACTGGCGGAACGGTTACGCACTTTAATTCCACGACAGATGTTTGATGTGGCGATTCAAGCCGCAATTGGTGCGCATATTATTGCGCGGACAACAGTTAAAGCATTGCGTAAAAACGTTACTGCTAAATGTTATGGCGGTGATGTCAGTCGGAAGAAAAAGCTGTTGGAAAAGCAAAAGGCTGGGAAGAAGCGGATGAAGCAAATTGGCAGTGTTGAAGTGCCGCAGGAAGCATTTTTGTCTATTTTGAAGGTGGATAACTAGCCTGAAGTTTTTTCAGGAGGCGTGGCTATGGGGTTTTCCAACGCTTCACCCAGGATGGGTTTAGATCAAATAAATCCAAGACTCGGCCCACACTGTGGTCGATGATGTCATCCAAGCTTTCAGGCTTTTGATAAAAAGCCGGCATTGGTGGAGCGATAATGGCGCCTAATTCCGTAGCTTGAACCATATTGCGTAGATGCCCCAAGTGCAGTGGCGATTCACGCGTCATCAGTACCAATTTTTTGCGCTCTTTTAAAATCACGTCTGCAGCACGTGTGAGCAAGGTGCTGGTCGTGCCGTTGGCGATCTCCGCCAGACTGCGCATTGAGCAAGGTGCGATGATCATGCCGAGTGTTGGGCAGGAGCCGCTGGAGATGCTCGCACCGATATCTTCTGCTGCATGCACCACATCAGCTAAGGCGGCTAATTCTTTCGCCGTTAAATTGGTTTCATAACCACGGGTTTGTTGACCAGCTTTCGACACAATCAGATGGGTTTCAACGGGGAAGTCACGCAATTTTTCCAATAAGCGAACCCCGTAGACAATGCCAGATGCGCCGCTGATGCCGATAATTAAACGGGCAGAAGCTGTGCTCATTAGGATTCATCTCTCTGTTGTAAAATATACGCCTGAGTATAGCCAACCCATTTGGCTTTTTGGGCGATTTTACTGGCATATTTGGCGGTTTTATAAGGACCGCTGCGCACCGTGTATAAACCATTAATGCGATCAATAAAGATATTCCGGTAGCGGGTTTTGTCTTGCAGTTTGCGCCGATATCGAATCGCATTGTTTTTGTCTTTAAATGCGGCGTATTGCACCACATAAGGTAAGGCGTAGCGGTTCTTTGCAGGCTTATTAAATGGTGGTAGGGCGACAATTTCTACCGGCGCGGTGCCGGTTTTGGTCATGCCGATTTTTTTCGCGGCAGCATAGGATAAATCAATAATACGACCTTTCTTGAATGGGCCGCGGTCATTGATCTTAACAATCACAGTTTTGCCATTGTTCAAATTGGTGACGCGCACAAATGTGGGTAACGGCAGCGTTTTATGTGCAGCAGTCATTGCCAGCATGTTGTAACGCTCACCGCTGGAAGTTAGTCGGCTGTGGAATTGTGTGCCATACCAGGAAGCAATACCGCGTTGGCGAAAGCCTTTGGCACTGGATCGGGTGAAATAGAGTTTGCCTTTGACGACGTAAGACTCAGGATTACCATACTTACTCTGCGGTAAATAACGCGGCCGTGCATTCGGGATGTTACTGACATCTACGTGAAAATCCGGTGCGCCATCCCGTTTGGTTTGTTGAATGGCTGAAGCAGGATAATGTGTCGTGGTAGTGCAGGCCGCAAGTAGCAGTGTGGCGCCAATTAAGCTGATAATTTGTGGAGCATGAACCAAACGCATAACGTTATTCTCGATGGTACGGATGGCCGCACAGTATAGTGTAAGCGCGATATATTTGCTCAACCAGCACAACTCGCACCAATGGATGCGGCAAGGTAAGTTTGGATAAAGACCAGGTTTGATTGGCACGCGCCTGGCAGGCTGGTGCCAATCCTTCGGGGCCGCCGATTAATAAGCAGACTTGGGTATGATCTTGCCAAATTTGTAGTTGTTGACTGAGTTGAGGAGTAGACCAGGGTTGTCCAGTTACTTCCAAGGCAATGCAATGATCCTGTGGTTGAATGGCGGCCAGCATTTTTTTGCCTTCTTTTTCGATTAACTTGGCAATGTCGGCATGGCGGTCACGTTTGCCGGCAAATGGGATTTCAATCAATTCAAAATGGTATTCGCGAGGTAGACGCTTTTGATAGGTCAGTACGCCATCGTTGACCCAGTCGGGCATTTTATGGCCAATGCTAATAACTTTTAGGCGCATGAATCCGTATCGGTATCAACTGACCAAAGTTTTTCCAATTGGTAGTATTCACGGGTTTCTTTTTGCATCACGTGAATCAGTACATCACCTAAATCAACCAACACCCAATCACCTTTATCATCGCCTTCGCTGCCCAGCAACATAATGTCATCATGGTGTTTGCTGGCCAATTTCACATGGTTAGCAATGGCGCGGACATGTTGCGATGAGGTGCCTTCCGTAACGACCATATATTCCATCATGCTGGATTGGGCTTGCACGTCGAGGACGACAATATTGTGGGCTTTCATTTCATCCAGTTTTTCTTGCACAAAGGCAAGTAACGTTGCGGTTTCCATGATGTTTAATGGCTCGAGATGCAAAAGGAGGCGGATTTTACTGTTTTTTAATCAGGTCAGCAAGCAAGGTCTGCCAAAAGTCGCCCGGTGCCAGGCCTTTGCTCAGTTTATCTAAGTGGGCTAAGTGCTGCAGCTTGCTTAAGCAGATGGGCAGTGGATAGTGGCGTAATCCTGCTTGAAAAGCCGGTTGGCGTTTAGGCCAGATGCCAAGGGTTTTGAAACGATGGTTGATAGGGGTTTGCGCATTTTCATGGAGCTGTGCCAATAACCTAAACGCCTGGCTCAGTGCCCAAATGACCAGTGTGGGTTCAGTTTGTGAACGGCGCAGTTGTTGAATAATTTGCGCGCTGCGCGATAAATCGCGGCTGAGTATTGATTCTTCGAGTTGAAAGACTGTGTGTTGGCTTTGATGAATGAGTTCCTCGTTGACTGCCGCTTTATCAATGCGTGGGCTGTCACGTAAGCAGAGTTTTTGTAAGGTTTGCACACCGGCTAATAGGTTGCCCTCGGTGTTTTCCGCCAGGCAGAGTAAAGCCTCACGCTCGAGTTGCAGTTGCATGGCGCGAGCCCGTTGGTTAAGCCAATCTGGGTAACGGTGGGTTTCAATCGGCCAAACAGCAATGTGTGAGCCGTGCTTTTCCAGTTGTTGATACCATTTACTACGACCTTGGGCTGCGGTCAGTTTAGGACCATGAATAATGTAGAAGGTATCCGTGATGGGTGTTTCCGCCAGAGTTTTAAACAGTGCGGTCACTTTGGCATTAAACCCTGCAGTACAATCCAACAACAAGCATTGCTGGGTGCTGAATAGTGAGAGATTGTCACTTTGGCTGAGTAATTGGCTGGTATCGCTTTGTGCTGTTACGGCATGTGATTCAAAGTGGTCGACGCCTTGTTGCCGTAGGGCGTGTTTGATTGCATCCACCGCTTCTTGCTTAAGTAACGGTTCGTCACCAGTAATGAAGTAAATGGGTAAGATTTTTTGTTGTAGCTGTTTCGCTAATTGGTGTGCAGGAATTTTCACGAGGCGTCAGGGATTTTAGCCAGTTGATTGAGAATCGCATTGCTGATTTGCTGGCGCATTTGTTCAGACAAGGTGTCGATCTTGCTGTTCATGCTCAGCACTTGTGAAGCATTGCTGTTGTATTGACGAGAGCTTTGTACCAAGGTGCGGGGCAATAACACTTTGCCATTGGTTGCTTTGACCGAGAAAGTGGTGCTCATGGTAATCGTATACTGGCCTGCTTCACCACCACCGGTTTGTGACGTGAGGCGATTCTGAAAATGCAATTTACCGAGTGTGATAATGCTTTTGGCTAAATCTGGTGAGGCAACAATAACGGCATGGTTGGCGCGTAGTTGTTGTTTGAGGTCAAATACCAGTGGACTGTTGGGTGGGTGTGTATTGATATAGACCTGTTTCAATTGTGGTGACAAATCGAGCAGGCCGCGCAGGTGCCAGCCACAGGCCGTCAGTAGCAATGGCAGCAGCCACAGCAGCCAGGTTTTATGTAAGCGTTTCATACAGACTCCCATGCTTGCGGCTAGTTGGCCACAATATTGACGATTTTGCCGGGCACATAAATCACTTTGCGGATGGTTTTTCCAGCAATATGTGCCGCTATATTGTCCTGTTGTTTGGCCATTTGTTCCACTGTGTCAGGATCTGTGTCTTTGGGTAGGGTTAATTCAGCCCGGCGTTTGCCGTTGACCTGTAACGTCAGTGTCATGTCATCACGAACTAGGGCTGTCATATCAACCTTAGGCCAATCAGCGTGCGCAATGTCTGGACCAAAACCTAAGTCTTGCCATAACACATGGGTGACGTGAGGAATAATCGGTGCCAGTAGTCCGAGCAGAATGCTTAAGCCTTCAGTGTGCACAGCATCGGCTATTTGCTCAGCTTTGCTTAAGACATTAAGCAGCTTCATGCCGGCTGATACCACGGTATTAAACTGTTGCCGCGTCATATCCGCATCCGCCTGCTGCAAGATACTATGTATTTCTTGGCGGACTTTTTGATCTGCAGCTGAGAAGTCAATCTGGGTTACAGGCTGTTTGAGTACGCTTTGAATTACGGTTTGGTGTTGGTGCGCATAGTGCCAAAGTTTGCGAATAAAACGGTAAGCACCTTCGACACCACTGTCTGACCATTCTAGGGATTGCTCAGGTGGTGCAGCAAAGATGCTAAACAGACGTACGGTATCAGCGCCAAAGCGGTCGATTAAGGTTTGTGGATCAACAACATTGCCTTTCGACTTAGACATTTTGGTGCCGTCTTTTAGGACCATGCCTTGTGTGAGTAGACGTGTGAAAGGTTCGTCAGTTTTGACCAGTCCGTGATCACGCAACAACTTATGGAAAAACCGGGCATAGAGCAGATGCATCACCGCGTGTTCGATGCCGCCAACGTATTGGTCAACCGCTTCCCAATAGAATGTGCGTTCATCGAGCATGGCGTGATTTTGGTCCGGACAGGTGTAGCGCAGGTAATACCAAGAAGACTCGAAAAACGTGTCAAAGGTGTCGGTTTCGCGTTTGGCGGGTCGTTGGCATTTTGGGCAAGTTGTCGTGTAAAAATCGGGTAAATCTTTTAGCGCTATGCCAGGTTTTAAGGCGATATAAGCCGGTAATGTAACGGGTAATTGTTCTGCTGGAACAGGAACCGTGCCGCAGTGATTACAATATATTATAGGTATAGGCGTACCCCAGTAACGTTGGCGTGAAACACCCCAGTCGCGCAATCGATATTGCGTAATGGCTTTGCCAATACCCGCAGTTGTTAATTTATCTAAAATGATTTGTTTTGCATGCTCATTCTCTAAGCCATCAAATTCATCCGAGTGAATGAGTGTGCCAGATCCGGTATAAGCAGCTTCTGTGACGTCAAGCGTTGTGCCATCGTCTGGTGAAATAACTGGCTGGATCGGCAGTTGATACTTTTGCGCAAATTCATGATCACGTGGGTCATGTGCCGGAACTGCCATGATGGCGCCGGATCCGTAATCCATTAAAACAAAGTTAGCAATCCAGATGGGTAATGTCTTTCCAGTAAGTGGGTGCTGAGCCGTAAAACCGGTGTCGATACCTTGCTTCTCCGCGGTGGCTAATTCTGCTTCCATGGTCGAATGTTGCTGGCATTGCTCGATGAAAGCTTGAATCGCGGGACTGTTCTGTGCGGCTACTGTTGCCAGTGGATGTTCGGGTGAAATACCTAAATAGGTCACGCCCATCAGTGTATCTGGATGCGTGGTGAATACAGTCAGTTCGGTATTATGTGCAGTGGCTGTAAAGGTGAGCTCTACGCCGTGCGAGCGTCCAATCCAATTGCGTTGCATAGTGCGAACTTGTTCCGGCCAACCATCTAAGGTATCTAAATCTTCTAGTAGGCTGTCGGCGTAGTCAGTAATTTTGATGAACCATTGCGGAATATTACGTTTCTCGACCAATGCACCGGAACGCCAGCCGCGGCCGTCTATCACTTGTTCGTTCGCCAAAACAGTTTGATCAACCGGATCCCAGTTCACGACAGAATCTTTGCGGTAGACCAAGCCTTTTTTATACAGTTCGAGGAAAAACCATTGCTCCCAATGGTAATACGTCGGATCACAGGTTGCGATTTCACGCGACCAATCAAATCCCATGCCCAATTCTTTGAGCTGTTGGCGCATCACAGCGATATTGTCATGCGTCCAGTTGGCAGGGGAGACGTCATGTTTAGCCGCTGCATTCTCTGCGGGTAAGCCAAAGGCATCCCAACCAATGGGGTGAAGGACATTTTTGCCTTGCATACGGGCTTGGCGAGAAATGACATCGCTTAATGTATAGTTACGCACGTGACCCATATGCAGTTTGCCACTGGGGTAAGGCAACATCGATAAGCAATAAAACTTGGTTTGTTCAGGCGCTTCTTGCGCACGAAAAGTGTGCTGCTGTTCCCAGTCGGATTGTGTGCGGGTTTCTATGTCATTCGGATGGTAATTTTCTTGCATTTAATAAGGTATAGATCGGCCAAAAAGATGGCCGGAACTTTAACTGAAACCCCCTGTAAAGTCGACAGCCAGAAATCATTTGACCTCATATGCAAGATTGCATATGATGCACGCCTTCGGAGGGGTTCCCGAGTGGTCAAAGGGATCAGACTGTAAATCTGACGGCTCAGCCTTCGTAGGTTCAAATCCTACCCCCTCCACCATAAACCCACGCCTGTGTGGTGTTTGCGGGCGTAGTTCAATGGTAGAACTTCGGCCTTCCAAGCCGATAGTGTGGGTTCGATTCCCATCGCCCGCTCCAACGCATTGATGGGGAATTACTGAGAACAGAATTTGCTGGGTTGGATACAGCCGGGCAAGTTCTGTTTTTGCGCTCATATAGCTCAGTCGGTAGAGCACTTCCTTGGTAAGGAAGAGGTCGCCAGTTCAAATCTGGCTATGGGCACCATTTAAATGGTTTTTACAAATAACTGGGAGTCTGACTATGTCAAAAGAGAAGTTTGAACGGAGTAAGCCGCACGTAAACGTGGGTACGATTGGTCACGTGGATCACGGTAAGACTACGTTGACAGCGGCGATTACGAAGGTGATGGCAGAGAAGCACGGCGGTGAGTTCAAAGA
>CAZIIK010000128.1:0-5069 GCA_964539235.1 uncultured Gammaproteobacteria bacterium
ACCCATATCTTGCATCATCTGACGAGAAACTCGATTTAGTTTATTGATTGTCTCAATCATATGAACAGGTATTCTTATTGTTCTGGCCTGATCAGCAATAGATCTGGTTATTGCTTGTCGAATCCACCATGTTGCATAGGTAGAAAACTTATAACCTCTTCTGTACTCAAATTTATCAACTGCTTTCATCAAACCAATGTTGCCTTCCTGGATTAAATCCAAGAACTGCAGCCCTCGGTTGGTGTATTTCTTCGCAATCGAAATCACCAAACGTAAGTTGGCTTCAACCATCTCTTTTTTAGCCCGACGCGTTTTGGCTTCACCAATGGACATACGGCGGTTAACTTCTTTCAATTCCGTAATTTTCAACCTGCAGGCCTTTTCAACCACGCGCATTTTTCGTTGGATATCAGAAACTTCTTTTTCGACAGCTAACAGCGCATCGCGACAAGCAGGGTTTGCTTCTGCTGTTTCTCGCAGCCAGGTTTTAGAGGTTTCACTCTTTGGAAAAGTCTTAATGAAATCTTTACGCGGCAACTTCGCTTTTTTACACAGCGCCATAATCATACGCTCAAGCTCTCTAATTTTAGCTAGCGCATCCCGTAAAGACAGCGTTAAACGATTAAACTGCGCACTATTGAGTTTGGCATACAAGAAACGTTCGGACAGATCGACTGACAACCGCTTTGTTTTTTCATCTGTTTTGCCATTCTTGTCTAAGCTTTTTTCATAATCTTGGTAAATCGCATCCAGAGATTTAAAAAATTCGATAATCTCTTCCGTCGATGGTCCGGTATCTACAATCTCCTTAGATTCACTAGACTCGCCTTCGCCTTCTTCGTTTTCTGAATTAGATTCGTTTTCCTCTTTCTCAGCATCAGCTTGTTGTTTCTCATCTAACAGTGATCCAACATTGGTGGCACCGACATCGATATCGTCATCATCGCCGTCATTAAAACCATTTATTAGGTTATTAAGAGCGCTTTCATCCTCTTTTTCCATCGCCTCATGGAAGGTATCTAACAACTGTCGAATCACTTGAGGATAAGTTGAAATGGCCTGGAGTACCTGAATCGTACCTTCTTCAATACGTTTAGCGATACTGATTTCACCTTGGCGTGTCAGCAGTTCAACCGTTCCCATTTCGCGCATATACATGCGTACAGGATCAGTCGTTCTCCCTAACTCCGCATCAACACTTACTAAAGCAGCTGCTTCATCAGCAATGTCATCATCAGGGGAATCCTGTTTATCAAATAACTCATCTGCATTTGGTGCTGTTTCATAAACAGTAATGCCCATGTCATTAATCAGGTTGATAATATTTTCAACTTGTTCTGGGTCTGTAATTTCAGCCGGTAAATGATCATTAACCTCTGTGAAAGTTAGATAGCCTTGTTGTTTACCCAACGCAATGAGCGAATGAATTTGAGATGTTTCCGGAGTTGATTCTGACATGTGTCGCACCGTTTAATTTTTAGTTAGATTGAAAGCCGCACTCCCTCTGGAGGGGCAAGGATTCTATACCATATAGTTGGTTATGTAAAATTCCCCAAAACCCGCCGAGCAACGACTCAGATCGCCCGTTAGTTTAGATGAATTTGTCTGATTTTTTTTTATTTTTTTAATATCTATTTCACCAAAGATTAACCTACTTACCAATACAAAACTCACCAAAAATTTTGCCCAGTAAATCATCCGCTGTGAATTGTCCGGTAACCTCCGATAAAACCAACTGTGCTTGACGTAAATCTTCTGCCACTAACTCTCCAGCTTGATGAATATTCAAGGATTGAATAGCTTTCAAAACAAAGTCTTCCGCAACCAGAAGCGCATCAACATGACGCTGACGCGCGGTAAAGGCACCTTCCCCCAAATCGCTCAAACCAGCACGGGCAAGAAGATGTTTAGACAGCAAGTCGACCCCGACGTTTTGCTTAGCCGATAGATAAATAATCGGTAGACCGGCAACTTCTTTTACTGTCGGAAAATCCCCTATCAAGTCGATTTTATTCAGCACGATAGTGACCCGTTCAGGAGAATCAAATTGTGCGGAAATTGCCGCCACTGCGTTTTCTATAGCCTGTTCATCTACACCGTCGACAATCCATAAAATATTATCCGCTTCAGCAATCGCTGAGCGCGCACGCCGAATACCTTCTTTCTCAACTGGATCGGTACTGTCACGCAAACCCGCGGTATCGACCACATGAAGCGGGATACCATCCAATAACAGTTCTGCGCGCAAGAGATCACGTGTTGTTCCAGGAATGTCAGTCACGATGGCATGTGCTTCTCCGGTCAATGCATTCAGTACACTCGATTTACCGGCATTGGGTTTCCCGGCAATAACAACTGATAAACCATTTGTAATACGCACACCACTCTGCGCGCGCTTCAATAAGCTCGAAACTTTCTGCTGTAACACATCCAACTTTTCGGCAACACCCCAGGATGATAGAAAATCAATTTCTTCGTCAGGAAAATCAATGGCTGCTTCGACATAGGTTCTCAGCTCCGTCAACTGAGAGACAATATCGTTGACTTGATGGGAAAAAGCACCCTTTAACGAACGTAACGCTGAACGCGCCGCCTGTTCAGAAGAAGCTTCGATTAAATCAGCAACCGCCTCTGCTTGTGCCAAATCCAATTTGTTATTGAGAAAAGCGCGTTCGGAAAATTCACCAGGGCGTGCTAGGCGTACGTGTGGAAATTGTGTAACAGCCGCCAAGACCTGATTTAAAACAACAGCCCCCCCATGGCCTTGAAGCTCTAATGTATCTTCACCGGTATAAGAATTTGGGGCAGAAAAATACAACGCAATACCTTCGTCAATCGCCTGCCCGTCTTTATCTTTAAAGATGTGGAAACAGGCTTTTCGAGCCGGCAATTCTCGACCCAATAGCGATTGCATAACATCTGAAACCAGCGGTCCGGAAACCCGAACAATCCCAACTCCACCTTTGCCTGGTGCAGTTGCAATGGCAGCGATAGTGTCCGCACGCATTATTTTTTCTTCTTATAGCTCACCTTTTGGGAGGCTTCTTGCGTAACGGTACGCATGATGTACCACTGCTGCAGGATACTCACACAGTTATTAACTAACCAGTACAACACCAAACCAGCTGGAAACCCGAGAAACATAAAGGTAAAAACAATCGGCATGGCTTTCATCACTTTTGCTTGCGTCGGATCAGGCATTGGCGGATTCAACATCTGTTGCAAATACATAGAAAACCCCATGAGTACAGGCAAAAAATAATAAGGATCATGGAGAGATAAATCATGAATCCACAAAACCCAAGGGGCTTGGCGTAACTCAACGCTGGCCATCAGCATGTAGTAAAGCCCGATAAATACGGGGATTTGCACCACAATCGGTAAACACCCGCCTAATGGATTGACCTTTTCTTTTTGATACAGCGACATGGTGGCTTTACCCAACTTCTGCCGATCATCTGCAAACTGTTCTTTTAATTGCTTAATCTTGGGCTGTAGCATCCTCATCCGCGCCATCGAGCGATAGCTTTTGGCTGACAACGGATAAAAAATCAGTTTGATCAATAATGTCACCAGAACGATTGACCAGCCCCAATTGCCAATATAGTGATGAATCCAGCTCATCACTTTGAAAATCAAAATAGAAATAAACCACAGCCAACCATAATTAATGGTTTTATCGAGGTACGGTGCGACTTGATCCAGGTTTTTAGCAATCGCAGGCCCTGTGTACAATGTCGCGCCTACGGATTTCGCTTGCCCCATAGGGATGGTAACCATCGGTCCTGCAAAGCCAATGGTATAGAGATCATGACGATAAATACGGCTATAGAATTCATTTTTTTGCTGCTGGCCAGGTGCCCATGCCGTAATAAAATAGTGCTGCAACATGGCAACCCAACCGCCTTGAGACATTTGATGTAGATCTTGCTCGCGCATATCTTTGAACGAAACCTTATCAAAATGATTTCCCGGATAAGACACAGCAGCCCCGGTATAATTCGCATACGACATCAAGAAATTGCCAGATTTCTTCGGGATGGTCCGTAAAATTTGCCCAAAGAATCGACCTTGGAAAACTTTTCCAGAGTGATTGCTAACCTCAAATCGTACTGCAACCGCATAGTCATTAGGTTTGAATATGTACTGCTTGAGTAAATGTATGCCTTGCACATTTGCCGTCAGATTGACCAATAATTGTTTTTGGCCCTGTTGCAATACGTAGTGACTGTGGACTGTTTGGTAACGAATGGTGGATTTAGGCAATAAATTACTGATCAAGCCACTTTGCGCAACATAAGTCTTATCTGCATGAGTCGCTAACAGCTGAACGGGCTGTGACGAATGCAAGGCTTTAGGATATTTTAACAAGCTTGCCGCAACTAAGTTCCCACCATTCAAATTAATTTCCGCGTGCAAGACGTTGGTTTTTACCGTAATCCGTTTCCCAGCTGAAACTGTCGTTTTTTGAGACGTTGACGGAACGGTGTTCGATACAGTATGTCCCATGTCTAAATTCGGCGACAGTTGGCTTTGGGACCCGTCTGAATTTACCGTCCTCGCTTGAGCCATTTGTGACGCGCCATTATGGCCTTGAGCGGGTTGATGGCCTTGTTGCCACTGAGTCCACAACACCACCAACACAAACGCAAAGATGACCCATAAAAAAATGCGTATTTTTTTTATATCCATTGAAAATTCAGCCTTAAAAAAGAGGGAAAGATTTGCTCTGAGGAAAACTCGCGCATGGCGTCAATCTCGATCGGTTTTGTCAGGAACCGGATCGAAGCCCCCTTTGCAAAAAGGGTGACATTTTAACAAACGTTTGATGATTAGCAAAAGCGCATATGGCGCACGATAACGGTGCAATGCCTGTTGTGCATAGTCCGAGCAGGTTGGATAAAAACGGCATCGGCTGGGTAACACACAACTAAGAGGTTACCCGAGAAGCTTCTGCCTTCGGTCAAGCCTTTGTTAAAGGCATTTTTCAGCATGCTACCGTAATGCACTCTACATTTGGATTTTTGATGCAAATTTGATCATCACAAGCCAAAAAGACTAATTTTCAT
>CAZIIK010000129.1:0-5859 GCA_964539235.1 uncultured Gammaproteobacteria bacterium
GGTAGCGGTGCTGCATGAAAATTAGTCTTTTTGGCTTGTGATGATCAAATTTGCATCAAAAATCCAAATGTAGAGTGCATTACGGTAGCATGCTGAAAAATGCCTTTAACAAAGGCTTGGCCGAAGGCAGAAACTTCTCGGGCACCCTCTTAAAGATGCTCATTACGCAAACATGAGTTACGCAAGGTTGCGTAACGCATGTTTGCGTAATGACTAAGAGTCTTAGATCGTCAATGCAACTTTCGCAGCTACAGCAATTTCGTAGAGAATTTGCGAGACGGTTGCCGTGATTTGTAAATTCTGTGTGAAGGCTTTCGGTAACACAATCACTTGATCACCGCCAACAACTTTAGTATGACTAAACAGGTAATCTTTAGTAATTTGTACGCGACCGTTTTGGTTGACTACCAATACACGATCTTTATCAGCAGTATCGGTATAGCCGCCAGCGGATTTGACGTAATCATTTACGGCATAACCTGGTTGAATCTCCATTGACATTGGACTGACGACGTCGCCGCTAATCGTAATAATTGAGGTGCGATGCGGTACATTAATCATGTCATTGTTTTGTAAAATAATTTGCTGCCATTGAGACTCAGTGCCTAATACAACCTGGCCTTTAGGTTGTGCATTTTTGGCCTGCTGAATAAATTGCATAATCAATTCTGATTGCGCTTGTTGAATTTGTGCACCTTGCTCTGTGGCGGCAGAGGCGGTCATGACTTGGCGCTGCAAGCGTGCCAAACTGCTATCTATTGCTTCTTTCTGTTGTTGTGCTAGGCTTAAGCGGTACAGTTGTAAATTGGCTTCATTCGCTTCTGCTGTAAATGTTAGACGCTTCACCAACTGCGCCAAGGTGGTGCCTTTGGGAACAATAAATTCATGCTTGCCCGAGACCTGACCGTTAATGGTCACCAAAACCTGCTTGGCTTGTTGATCCGACACAAACGATACTTCGTCGCCTGGGTAAATCCGTTCTTTCATTGCTGTGGCAATGGGTAGATAGGAGACATTAGGGTGTAAACCACGGTTGCTTTGGACGCGTACATAAGTTGCGCTAGGGTTTAAGCCGGCAATTTGTACCAGGTTTTGCATGCGAATATTGGGTGTGGTGAATTCGTATTGATAAGGGCTTTTGACATCACCCAGTACGTTAATGGTGTGTGCCAACGGGCCTACAACCAACGTATCACCTTGGTGTAGCTGAAATTGACTGATATTGCCATTGATTAAAAATTGATACAGATCGATATGGTGAATCGGTTTGCCATCACGCAGTAAGGTGATGTGGCGGAAGCTACCTTGTTTGGGGTCGATGCCGCTTGCTTGGCAGAGATAATATATAACAGAATCGGAAGACAAACCGTTGTACAGCCCTGGCTCTTTAACATAACCAGTGACATAAACTTGTACCGGTTGGGCGGTCACTAAGTCCGCATAACTGTGCACGTTTTTCTTGAAGACGGTTTTGATGGCGTTGGCAATCACCGTATTGAGCTGGTTGTTGGCAATACCTTCTATTTTGACCGGGCCGACTTCAGGAATAAAAATATTGCCTTGGGTATCGACAGTCAGTGGTGCATTGAACTGGTAAGCGCCCCACATTTGCAGGTTGATTTGATCACCAATGCTGATGCGGTAATTGGGATTGAAGTAACGCGTTTGTTGCAACTTGCCACGTTGCTTGTTGAATAAATTGCTACCAAAGACTGGCAAGGCTTGCTGTTCAATCGTGCCATAAGCATTTTTAGTATCCAGCTGAATGTTTTGGTTTTGGGTGGGTGGGGTTGTGTTTGAAGCTGCTGCTAAGGCAAGGCTCTGGAGCTTACTGTCACTGCTGCCAGTTGTATTCGTATGGCCAAATTGTGCGGCCGGTGTTTTGGTATTAGTTGGGTCAAGGTTGCGTGCATACGTGCAATTAACATTGGCAAAAGCGAGGGTGATTAAACTGATAATTAAAGAGAAGATACGCATTAGTCTCGATGCTCCTGCACAATAATGAAAATCATTTTGCCCAACATAAAGGCAATCACTAACGCGACAAAAATAGTGATCAGATCATAAGCCTTTTTCGGGTAGGTATAGTCATCCGGCAGATTGGTTTTTTCCACGGTGACGACAACATTTTGTTGTTTGGATAAATTAATTTTGGCTTCTTCGTAAGCATTATTGGCTGCAGTGTACTCAGTCTCAGCAAATTTTAATGCCAGCCGAACCCATTCATATTGGGCCAATACAGAGTTGATATGCCCATCGGCACCTGTGGTTTTGTCAGTGCCTAATAACATACTTGATTGATTACGGATTTGCTGTTTGATCGCGGCAATCTGTTCTTTTAATGCGACAATTTGACTGGCATTCGGACGCATATATGAAGCATAAGTAATCAGTTGAGTTTGCTTTTGCACTAAATCAGTTTTCAGCTGTCCAACCACAGAAGAGATCACCGTAGCCGCTTGGGTTGGGTCAAACATTTGATGGGTTTTTTGAAATAACAGCATTTTGCTTTCTGTACGGTATAACTTGTCTTTGGCATTCTGTAGCTGTGTTTGTGAAAAGCGGTATTGGATAGAGGCCAACGTATTAGCCACTTTGTTCACGAATAATTTGGTTTGCGTCACAATAATATTTAAAAAAGACTCTGCATGTTTGGCATCAAAAGCACGCATGGAAATTTTCATCGACTGAGAAAGCTGGTCATAATTCACAAGAACCTTGCTTTGGTAATACTTCAGCAGAGCTTGTTGGTCTGGGTCTGACTTTAAACGTGAAATCCAATCAATGTGGTGATTCTGAAAATATTTCTCGAATTGCGCATGTTGTACTAAGTAATTCAACATGGTGCGTGAATCGATAAAATTTTGCGCGAGGTAATCGTTATTAGCGTTTTGCCCGCCTGACTGGCCTAAGAAGCCCACGTTAATAACCGGTTCACCTTGGCTGCCGTTTTGTTCGATCACAATGCTGGCAGAGCTTTCGTATTCAGGTGTGGCAATTAACGTGATGTAAACAAAACAGATTAGCCAAGGCAATAGGACAAACAGTGAGAAATAGCGTTTGGCTTTCAGAAAACGCCAGAGGGTTCTGATTGGGTTGCGGATATGGGTCTTTTCCAGTTTCGGTACCTGTGCGTTTTCTGAAAATTCATCCAGTGTTCGGGTGGGTGTATTGTCTGTCGGCGGTAACGTTTCAGCCGGCGTTTCGCCAGCTTGTGGGTCTTGCGCCGTTTCCGTATTTTTGTGCTCAGTCATGTTAATCGCTGAAGGCGGCAGCCAAAGTGGAGGTATTCTATCGGGTGTCTTCAGTTTTTGGCAATGGGATCAGGGGTGGGTTTTGGACTTACAAGACCATCTGAAAAGCATGGTAATCGGTTGGTGATATATGTTCGGGCGTTGGGCTGTGCCTCAATGGCCTTCACCTTGTCGAGTAGGCTATACTCGCCGGCAATTTGACGCAGAGCTGTAAATCAATGGCCCGCTTGCATCCATCCCGTTCACCCTGGCGAGTCATGAGCGCTGTACTCTACGCCATTACCGTCCGTGATCTGCGCGCGCGTTTTATTCAGACGTCAACACCCCGCGTTCACTGGCTTTTGTGTGGGTATTTCTTGAACCAATGATGCATGTGGCGATTTGGTCGGCTATTCGCATGATGTATGGTTCACATATTGATTATGGCATGCCGTTACTGTTGTTTATTTTTCTGGGTGCGATGCCTTGGCTCTATTTTAAACAGGTGTTTGGCGGCAATTTAACCGCATTCAAAAAAAACAGTGGGTTGTATTTGCATCGCCAAATTAAACCTATCGATCCGATTATTGCTACCGCATTGCTGGAACTGGGCATACAAATTTGTGTGTTTGTTGTGGTGTTGACCGGCTTTTGGTGGTTTGGCATGTCATTGAGTATTTCGCATCCGCTGCGTTGGTTATTTTGTTATTTGACCTATGCGGTTTTTGTCTTGGGCCTGGGTTTGCTGTTTGCAGTCATTGGTTTTTTCTTTCCGTTTTTCAAAAATTTAATGCGTATTTTGATGCGTGGCCTATATCTGATTTCCGGGGTGTTTTTCGCAGCTTCGAATATCCCTTATGTGATGCGTCCGTATTTCACGGCAAACCCAGTTTTCCAGATTATTGAAATTTCACGAGAATCCTTCATGCCTGTACAGTCGCATTTTACCTTGACGAGTCCGGAGTATTTGGCTGAAAGCGCCTTGGTGAGTTTGTTCGTTGGCCTGACCGTATATTTTTGGGCGCGACGTCGCATTTTGACTGAATACAGTCAGCGTTAGGAGAAATGCAGTGATCCATGTGCGTAATCTGACCAAATATTATGTGGTCCAAGGCAAGAAAAAAGTCGTGTTTGAAAACCTGAGTTTTGATGTGCCGATGGGGAAGAGCGTGGGAATTTTAGGCCCGAATGGTGCGGGTAAGAGTACACTATTGCGCATTCTCAGTGGCAATGAATTAGCCAACCTCGGCACCGTGGAAACCAATAAACGTATCTCCTGGCCTTTAGGGCGTAATGGGAGTTTTCAGCCGTACATGACAGGTCGCGAAAATGTGCAGTTTGTCTGCCATATTTTCAGTCAAACCCGACGCGAAATGAAACGTAAGATTGCCTTTATCGAAGACTTTGCTGAGATTGGTAAGTATTTTGATATGCCAGTTTCAACGTACAGTGCAGGTATGCGGTCACGTTTGGGATTTGCCACTTCAATGGCCTTTGATTTCGATTATTACATCATCGATGAAACGATGTCGGCAGGGGATGCCGTATTTCGTGAAAAATGTACAGCCTACTTTAATAATATGGTTTCGGATAAATCTTTATTAATGGTATCACATGGCATGAATGTATTGCGGACCTTCTGTCAGATGGGGGTTTACCTTAATCATGGCGAGCTACAAGTGTGTGATGATTTGGAAGATGCCATCAAACTGTATCAGCAGACTGGCTGAACGTTATTTCACCGTTTCGGGCAAGACTTCCGGTATCTACACCGCCACAGCACAAAAAAGACTTGGCTCATCATCGTATGTAGATAACGCAAACCAATTTTTTTCCAGCGTATGAGTCGTGTGTTGGATTGGCAATTGTTGTTGGCCAGCGTGCGGAGTTTTTCTAACCAAGCAATGTGCCACAGGGCAATGCGGAGTGGTTTTGCTTGGTTATAAGATGCACCAAAGACCTCGTCAAAGTAGAGTCGACAGGTTCTAACACGGCAGATTGAACTGTTGGGTAAGTGACGGAATGCTTGGCCCAGTAGATGGATGGATGCGATATATTCTAAGCGTTGGCTGGCAAAACAATGCCGCGGTGATGGTTTGCGTCTGAGCGTAGAAAAATCGATAAAGGCAATGCCGTTGGGTGTCAGCAGGTAATTGCTAGAATGATTGTCATATTGGACGACATCGGCAGCAAACAGTTGTTGTTGTGCAGAGACTAGCGCTTGCCAGCTCTCGGATCGGCGAAAATTAAAGGGTCGGTGAGGTAAGTTTTCATACACCACAAAATAGGCGGCGTGTTGTTTGAGTGGACCGTGTGTCAGCATTTTGGGGATAGATAAACCGGCTGATTTTGCCAGGGCATAGCCTGCTAATTCATTGCTAACCATGGTTTCAAACTGTCGTGTGTTGGGTGTATAGAATAATTTCACAATACTAGGCGTTGTGTCTTGCCATTGAGCATGGTGAATAGCGCTTTTGCTGAGTTTAAGCGGGTTGCTTTTAAGGCAAGTGTCTAACGTGATGGTTGTTTCGTCATCCAAAGGCACTGTAAGAGCCTGTCCGAAAAGGGTATTTTTCTTGTTATGCATTCAAACAGATGCGGAGTTTTGGGATGTGCTGGGTCTTCA
>CAZIIK010000130.1:0-14847 GCA_964539235.1 uncultured Gammaproteobacteria bacterium
AGCTCAGCAGCCAAATTTCCTGTAACATTTTGCATGTGGCGTATCTCCTATTTTTGTTGACTTATTTTTGCTGAAAATAGACAACAGGATACGCCGCTTCACTCACACTGTCATACACCAGAAATTATCATAACTCCATCAACAGTTGCCACTTCATGAGTAGCGCCTTCATCAGAAGCAACAGCCATAGCTTGGTGATCATCTGCTCCTTGCGCAGCTTCGGTGCCAACAACCAAGGCTGCAACAACAGCAGGTAGCCACTGCAGTGCTCTTAAGAATAAAGGTCTTCCCAGGGTTTCAGAATTAGAAGGCATTTATTATTTCCTTTTTGCATTAATATACATATTAATATCACAAAAATTTATGATGAAATCAATCTATGTATATTTATAAATTAATGTTTTTTAGCAATTTGCATCGCACTTGCTAAAAGACCGTTCTCACCATTACAGTGCGTGATTGATTTTTTTGCGTGCAATATTTTCTGCAGCTAAGGGTGAGGATAGGGTGAAAATTTTTACTGTCATGCGAAGGTCTGTCAGTTTTATCAGCTATATCGTACTGGCCTTGGCAGTTTTTAGTATGACGTCGGCTGCCGTACCACATCGCATCATCAGCTTGGCACCAAACTTAACCGAAATGTTGTATGCCATTGGCGCAGGAAAACACGTGATTGCGGTCAGTCGTGACAGTGATTATCCAGCAGCAGCGGGGAAGTTGCCTAAGGTATCAGCGTATCCGCGCTTAGATGTCGAACGCATTGCGCATTTTCATCCGGATTTGATTGTGGTGTGGTATGTCGGGCATGAGTCAATGCAATTACAGCAACTCGCACATTTGGGTATTCCCATTTTTTATAGTCATATTCAGACTATGCCTGATATTGCCAAAACCCTGCAGGTACTCGGCAAGATCACCGGTCATCAGCAGCAAGCTGACCACGTGGCGCAACAGTTTTTGCGTCGTTATACCGGTCTCAAGCGTCATTATGCCAAGCATCAACCGTTCAGTGTTATGTTGCAAGAAGCCAATCAACCGATTTACGTGGCCACTGGACACAGTATTCAATCACAGCTGATACAACTGTGTGGTGGGCGTAATGTATTTGGCCATTTGTCTGGTAATGCGCGTCCAGTTTCCCGTGAACAAGTCTTGGCGCAAAATCCACAGGTAATCGTCACCATGACGCCGCTCAATGCCCGGCAAATTTGGCAACGTTGGTCAGGGCTGGCCGCTGTCGAACAGTATCAGCTTTGTACACTGCCAGCTGATTTGATCGCCCGTGCCGGACCGCGTGTTTTGCAAGGTTCTGCGCAGTTGTGTCGGTGTTTGCAGGCTTAGTGTTGAATGAATTCGTCACGAGGTTAGTGACGAATCTTGATAAGGTGTAAAATGTTTGAAATGGGCTTCAGCGGTAACGCAAAAAAATGTCTCCAGTGGTTACACATAATGGCTAAACCTATATGACCTTGGGGAACGGTTATATCCAAAAGTTTGGAGTTAATATGACGCTTAATGATATTCAGGCGCTTGCCAAAATTGGTGAGTCTGAAACAGTGGAATTTAAGAAATCAACCAGTTTACTATCGCGTGCATTTGAGTCAGTTTGTGCTTTTTTAAATGGGAATGGTGGCATTGTTCTCATTGGAAAGGCTGTTGCATCACTTCAGTAACAGATGAAATTCAAGGCGAAATCTGATGATAAAGCCGATCATAGATGAACTATTTGAGGGTTTTGAAGAAGATTTTAACGATGAAGTTCGCTGTTAATGAGGTTATGCAATGGTCTTTTGGGGTGAATGACTCTGGTAAAATTCATTGGCCAGAATATCTCTGATGCAACCAAGCGTGAAATAGCCAACGAAGTTTCTAAAATTGAACCAGCGACACGGATTAATATCAATTATTGCGCTATTAGCTCTGACTCAAATAAGCAAGTCATTGCCATATCGGTGTAATCAAGCCCTTATAAGCCACACACTTATGACAATAGACCATGGCAACGCACTTTAAGCGCTACAGAACGAATGAGTCAGCATCGATATGAGCAGCTTATCGTTGCAAGGTGGCAACTTAACCATAGTTGGGAATCTTTGTTAGCCAATGCCTCTATTGATGACCTAGACCATAATGAAGTTAGAAAAACCGTATCCATAGCAGTCGATGTCAACCGTTTGGATTCCGCCTCGCTGCAAGACTCAGTCAGTGAGGTTTTAACCAAGCTTGAATTACTGGAACATGGCAAAATAACAAATGCCGCGATGGTGCTCTTTGCTAAGTCTACCAGCCCTGGTTTTTCACAGTGTATGATCAAAATGGCTCGGTTTAAGGGTGCTGATAAATTGGGAGACTTCATTGATAACCAAATGGTCAGTGGCAACGCTTTTGAAATTATGAAAGCTGCCAATGAATTTGTTATGAGACATCTGCCAGTAGCTGGTTTTTTTGACGAAAATAAATTAGAGCGAATAGACAAACCGCTTGTACCTGTATTAGCGATTCGAGAGGCACTTTGTAATGCAATTTGCCACAGAGATTATTCGGTACATAACACATCAATCACACTCGCTATTTTCGATGACAAGATGGAAATTTGGAACAATGGAGTGCTGACCGCGCCCCTTACGCTAGAGGATTTAAAGAAAAAGCATGGTTCTTATCCACGTAATAAAAAAATAGCCAGAATATTTTATTTGCGAAAATATGTGGAAACCTGGGGAACATGAACTACGAAAATGATTAACCTATGTAAGAAATATGATGTGCCAGAGCCTCTATTTGATGAGTATTCAGGTGGTTTTTCTGTCACTTTTAGATTCAAAATGCCAGTTGGAACCCAGCTGAGGGAAAATACTGAGCTCAGTTACCGAGAAAAAAATATCATAAAGGTTTTAAACGATGCACAAAAACCATTAAGTGCAAGTGATATTCTTATTACTTTAGAGCCAGAGGCCAGCATGAGGACAATACAGGCTGACTTGAAAAAATTACAACACCAAAACCTAGTTAGAAAGGTTGGTAAGGCTAGAAACACACTGTGTGAACTCATTTAAATCACGCAGAATCGCGCAAAATCCACAGGTAATCGTCACAGTGACGCCGCTCAATGCCCGGCAAATTTGGCAACGTTGGTCAGGGCTGGCCGCTGTCGAACAGCATCGGCTTTGTACACTGCCAGCTGATTTGATCGCCCGTGCCGGACCGCTTGTTTTGCAAGGTGCTGCGCAGTTGTGTCGGTGTTTGAGGGCGTAACTGTTTAGCGTTTTTTGTTTCTCAACAGCAAATGATTTGTTAGATTGCCGGCCTACTTCAGTAACGGTTTAAGGATGAACCATGATAGCACTCTACCAGGCTCACATGCGCGAACTTATGTCACATGGCTCATTTGTTTCGGCAGACAAAATCACAGATGACTCTGGCTATAATCTCTATCCTGCTGGTGCGGTTTTTCAGTGCCGAGAAAGTAGCACTGCTGGAGCAGAAGAGATTATATTTCGATGCAACGCTATGGCCATTAAGATGGAATTGCCGGTGCGGGAAAAATTCAACCTATCTCCTGGGGCCCAAGAAGCCATACGCCAGGCGAATACAGTGTTATCATCAGCAGAACTATCAATCTTGAATGCACATGCACAACGGAACTTGTTTGGCACTCGGGCCGCATTTCCCCAACGAGTGGATTATGAAGTTATTTCAGCAAAATCTAGTCTAGACATAGGACACACCATTGAGATTGCCATTGGAGAGAGAGGGTATATTCAGTTAGGGGTTGCCGATGACTCATTCTTAAGCTTGCCCGCTATATTGCGCCATAAATTGAATATTGCGCCAGAGCCTGATACCAACCAAGGTCCATACAATACAGCGGGTATTTTGACTCCTGTGGCTGAGGATTCTGGTGCGGAATCAGACTGCAGTTGTGCCTAAACACTGCCCCATTTGAATCGCATCGCCTGCTTTAAATTTAGGATTAAAATCTGTGTGTTGAGGCCATAGGACAATCACCGTTGAGCCAAAGCGAAAGTGACCGATTTCTGCGCCTTGTTCAAAGTGTTGCTGTTCACTAGAAAAATAGTCCCAATGCTGAATATGTTGTTGATCACTGGGTGTTACTACGCCGTGCCATTGCGTCACAATACTGGCCACTAACATGGCACCGACGAAAACTACGGCCATCGGGCCGGCTGCTGTTTCGAAAAAACACGCCACGCGTTCGTTGCGTGCAAACAGGTTTGGAATATGTAGGCTGGTGGCTTGGTTAACCGAAAATAAACGGCCAGGAATATGCGTCATAGCGCGTAAGGTGCCGGCCATTGGCAGATGCACACGGTGGTAATCGCGTGGGGATAAATAAACCGTAGCAAAATTTCCTTGGCGGAACGTGTCTAAATCATCAAATTCAGCACCCAGCAATTCAATGGCTGAAAAATGGTGACCTTTGGCTTGAATCAGTTGGTCAGATGTATACGCACCGTATTGGGTTAAACAGCCATCTGCTGGGCTGAGTACCGTGTCATCAGCTATTGTAAATGGGCGTGCATCTGGCGCTAAAGCACGCGTAAAAAAAGCATTAAAGCTTTTATATTGCATGGGATCGGTTTCTAACGCATAACTTAAATCAATTTGGTAACGCTGCATAATATGTCGAATCAGCCAATTTTTGATGCTGGTCTGTTCACAATTGCTCAGGTAACCAGCAATGCGTGAAAGCAGATGCTGCGGCAGAATGGTTTGCAGTTTACAGAAGAGTGCAGGGGACATGGTGAAACCAGCGGGCTGATGAATGGCCGCTTATGATCCAGTGAAATGTGAGGGAAATCAATCCTGGTTTTTGATAGGGCGTGTCATGCCGCACTTCTCACCTTGTCATCCCGCACTTCTCACTTTGTCATCCCGCACTTGATGCGGGATCTAGCCTAGGGCTTTTATAATCGCTGGCAGAACCCAGTCAAGGGCTTAGGCTTTCTGCTCAGATCAAGACAACACATAAATTGTCGTGTGTTTGACAGGGTGCGATCACTGAAAAAAAGAGTGTCTTTAGCCTGGTTTCCCGCGTACGCGGGAATGACAGACTGTAGTGTATTTAGTCGGGAACAGTTTTCCATTTTATTGTTCTGTGCTTCTCACATTGTCATTCCGCACTTCTCACTTTGTCATCCCGCGCTTTTCACATTGTCATCCCGCACTTGATGCGGGATCCAGCCTAGGATTTTTATAGTCGTTGGCAGAACCTGGTCAAAGGTTTAGGTTCCTCATGTTATCATCCGCGCACTTCAAATTACCGCTGATGTTAAGCATGTACGATTCCCTGTTCGCACGCCTACAACCAGATGACTGCATTATCACCGTTAACCAGCGTTTGGCGCGGTATCTGCGTGTGCAATATGCTGAATATCTCGTGCAGCAGGGTCAAGCGCCGGTGTTTCCGGCTGAGCAAATTATGACCTTAAACCATTGGGCGGAAGCTACGTGGGCGCAGGCAATGGGAAATGCTCAAAAATTAACTATATGTTTATCTAGTGCGCAGGAAGCTTGTGTTTGGCAGCACGTGATCGCTGACAGTGGCATGGCAGATGATTTGTTATCGATCAATAGTGTGATTCCTTTGGTGCAGCAGGCGTGGCAAACGCTGTGTTGGTGGGACTTGCCTGTGGATGCATTGGCACGTTCACGTCAGGTCGATGTCAAAGCCTTTCATCGTTGGGTTACGGCCTTTCGTGTGTATTGTCAGCAGCGGGATCTCATTTCAGCTGCTGAAATCCCTGTGGTGCTAGGCGATTACGCTGCAGATGTGCCAACCATCAATACAGTTTATACCGTTGGGTTTTCGGCGTTTGCTCCCCGTTGGCAGCAGTGTTTGACGGTGTTGGGATGTGAATACGTGGCTTGGGAATTACCCAGTCAAGCGACACAGAAAACCTACCGAGTGCCGTGTGAGCAGGCTGAGGTGGAGCGTGTGCAGGCATGCCAGTGGGCTAAAGATCAATTGCAGCGTAAGGCCGTGCAAAAAGTGGCGATCGTAGTGCCAATGTTGCAACAAGACCGACAGGCTTGGCGCGAGACCGTTGATCAGGTATTGGTAGATAGCAACATCGTCGTGAATATTTCAGGCGGTCAGCCGTTGTTAGATCACAGCTTGGTGCAAACAGCTTATGACGTATTGCAATGGATGCAGGCGAAAGATGTGCGTCCACTGCTACAAAGCCTGCTGCGTTCGCCTTTTGTTGTGCAGGGCGTTGCTGCGGCACAATTTCGTGCGCAGTGGGCGCAGCAGTTACAAGTCAATTTGCACCAGCCACTCGATCGCTCTGCAGTATTGCGCGAGCTTGCAAATATGGATGCATACTGCGGTAGTTTTTTGCAGGCATTACAGCAATTGCCTGCCTTAGCATTGGATGCACGTCAGCCGCTGTTAGATTGGTGCCAATATTTTGAAAGTCTGTGGCAGGCATTTGGTTGGCCGGGTGAACGCACCTTGAACAGTTGGGAGTATCAATTGTGGACACACTGCCGCAGTGTTTTACACACCTTGCCAACTTGGCAATGCGTATTACCTGACACGCTGACATATCGCGAAGCTGTCGCGTATTGGGTACAGGCAATGCACGTGGTTTTTCAACCCGAAACCACCGGGCAGGCGCAGTTAGAAATTTTGGGCTTATTAGAAGTAGCTGGTTTGCCGTTTGATGCGATTTGGGTGACGGATATGCATGTGCATACGCTGCCGCAGCCGGTGGTGAAGCAGCCATTTTTACCACTGGAATTACAGCGGCGTCATGCCGTGCCACATGTCAAGGCTGCTCAGCAATATCAAGCAGCACAGTCACTGATTCAGCAACTACAGAAACAAACGAAATGTTTATTAATGAGCTATACACAATGGGTGCAAGATCAAGTGTTACTACCCAGTGCCTTGATTGCATCGCATCCATCTGCCACGCTGCCACCGCCTGTGTCGGTTGATATTTGGCCCGCTGCGGTGGCGCTAGAAACCCATGCGGATACGGCTGTACCCGCGTTAACAGCAGATGAATTGGCAGACAAGCATTACAGCAGTGCGGTGTTGCAAGCACAGGCTTTATGTCCTTTTCAGGCGATGGTGCGTTATCGTTGGCGCGTACAACCGGTTGAAGCCGCGGCTGAATACTTAGACCCACGTTGGCGTGGTTCGATCTTGCATGAAATATTGGAGTATTTTTGGCAACAGGTGGGCACGCAAGCTGCATTAAAAGATTTGCAAGCCAATGCTCAGGCTTACCAGGTATTCATTGCCGCGCAAGTCAGTCAGACTTTGGCGCGCTGGGCACGGCGTTATCCAGTACAATTATCGACAGCGGTGTGTGCCTTGGAGCAGCAAAGACTATGTGCTTTGTTGGAGGTGTGGCTGCAGCAAGAATCTGCACGCCCAGCATTTGCGGTGTTGTCGTTGGAAGAAACCTTAAGTGGAGATATTGGCCCATTGCAGTTTCAGGTGCGTACTGATCGCAGAGATCGATTAGCAGATGGCCAAGATTGGGTGTTGGATTATAAAACTGGTCAAGTCTCGACGCGTGCTTGGTGGGGGGCGCGGCCCAGTGATCCACAATTGTCGTTATATGCAGTCTTAACCCAAAGCCAAGGCGTGGTATATGCCTGTTTGCATCCGCGCCAATTAACTTGGCATGGCATTGTGGCGTCAGCAGCGCAAGACTCAGGCCTACTCGATATCACCACATTGATGACGGAAATCAAAGCAGAAGCGTTTGACGCTGTTGTTACCTGGGAAGATTTGTTGGCCTATTGGCGTCAGCAATTAAGCGAATTAGCGACGCAATTCGCCCAGGGTTATGCTGTGGTTGATCCGAAATCAACACAAGAAGCCTGTCGGTATTGTGACTTGCAGATGCTATGTCGTGTTGAGGAGACCTTGTGATGACGACCATTGCCGATGCCCACGTACGTGAGCAAGCCTTAGATGTTACGCAATCATTTATTATCCAAGCGCCAGCTGGTTCAGGCAAAACAGAGTTATTGATTCAGCGTTATTTAAAGCTATTGACCACGGTGGACGCGCAACCTGAAGAAGTATTGGCCATTACCTTTACCCGCAAAGCAGCCGCGGAAATGCAGCATCGGGTGTTGCAGGCTTTAGCAGCGGCACAACAGCCCGAGCCGCAGGCACCGCATGCGCAGAAAACCTGGCAATTGGCGCGCGCCGTGTTAGCGCGGGATCAGGCATTAAATTGGCAGTTACAGGCGAATCCACAGCGGTTGTGCATTACCACGATTGACAGCTTTTGTGCCCACCTGGCGCAGCAATTGCCAATGTTGGCGCAGATCGGGCAATTGCCTGAAGTTACAACCGAGCCTGGGGTGTTATATCAACTGGCGGTACAACAGTTTTTGCAGGAGCTCGACACGCCTTCAGCCCCTGCGGTGGCAGAAGCATTGGGTATCGTATTAGGTCATTTGGATAATCGTTTCAGTGTTTGTGCAGCCTTATTAGAGAGCATGTTGGCGCGCCGGGAACAATGGCTGGAAGTGGTATTGGCCAGTGGTCAGCAAACTGATTTGTTGGCGCAGTTGGCCAGTCATTTACAACAAATTTTTGCCGATGATCTGGTGCGTTTTCAGCAGCTGATTGATCCCAGTGATTGGCAGCAGCTGCATGAATTATTGTTATATGCCCAAGCGCACTACGATCAACCTTTGCCGTTAGATTTAGCTGAAACGGATCCAAACTGTTGGGTGAATCTGGCGAATTGGTTGTTAACCCAGTCTGGGCAATGGCGTAAGCAAGTGAATAAACACCAAGGCTTTCCAGCCAAAGCTGACCATATGACCACTGAAGAACGCCAGCAAGCGGTACAAATGAAAGCTGACATGAAAGCATGGTTGGCGGATTGTCCGACTCGGCGTGCCGCATGGTTGCCCATGCTGCAACGTTTTCAATATTTTCCAGTTGAGGGATATAGCGAGCAGCAGGCCCAGGTTTTGTCGGCATTGTTGGTTTGTTTGCCGGTTTGCGTGGCGCATTTGCGTGTGGTGTTTGCGGCTGAGGGCCAGGTGGATTTTAATGAAATTGGCATTGCCGCTTTGCAAGCCTTGGGCAGTTTGACGCATCCCAGTGAGTTGGCATTGGCATTGGATTATCGTATTCGACATATTTTGGTGGATGAATTTCAAGATACGTCAGATCTGCAATATCGTTTGTTGTACGCCTTAACGCGAGGCTGGTCAGCAGAAGAAGGCCGCACGTTGTTTTTGGTGGGTGACCCCATGCAGTCGATTTATCGCTTTCGTCAGGCGGACGTGGGGCTATTTCTGCAAACCATTCAGCAAGGCTTGGGTGATGTGTCGGTGCAATATTTGCAACTTCAGGTTAATTTTCGTTCAGCTGCACCTTTGGTTGATTGGTTTAATCATACGTTTTCCCAAGTGTTCCCGCCTTGTGCCGATGTGTTAAATGGCGCGGTGGATTATGCCACTGCCGTGGCGGCACGCACAGACAATGGGCATGTGCATTGGCATATCTCGACAATGGAAGATCAGCAAGCGGCCGCTGAAATTGTTGCATGTGTTGCACAGTTGCAGCAGCAGGCGCCTCAAGCCAGCGTGGCGATTTTGGTGCGTTCACGCCGGCATTTGACCGATATTTTGCCCCTATTGGCTGAGAAGGGTGTGCCGGTTTCCGCCGTAGAGTTGCTCAACCTGACCCAATTTTCCTGTATTCAGGATTTACAAGCCTTAACCTTAGCCATGACAGATTATGCCGATCGTTTGGCATGGCTGGCGATTTGCCGCGCACCGTGGTGTGGTTTGGCATTGGCTGATTTGCATCTTCTGGCTGAAGCCTCACGAGTACAGACCGTTTGGTCAGCTATGCCGCAAGTGCTGCCACACTTGAGTTCTGACGGTCAACAACGCCTACAACATGTGCAACAGGTGCTGCAGCCTTTGATTCAACAACAGGGTCGTATGCCATTGCATCAAATGATTCAACAGGCTTGGCAGGCGTTAGGCGGGCCATTATGTATGACGAATCATGCCCAGATGCAACCGATCGTGGCGCAGTTTTTTACGATTTTGCAGCGTTATCAACACGATGCTGTATTGAGTGATCGTCAGGCGTTTCAGACGCAATTGGCATGTGAACGCGTCACCTTAAGTGCGGCAGCCGCTAACAGTGTGCAAGTGATGACCATTCATAAATCTAAAGGATTAGAGTTTGATCATGTTATTTTGCCTGGGCTGCATAAAGGCACGCGTGCAGAAGACGCTCCGTTATTGTTGTGGCAAGAGTATCCGCAGAAACACGGTGTGCCGCAGTTATTATTGGCGCCGTTAAAGGCCTATGCCGAACAACAGGATCCGGTGTATCAATTCCTTTATGCCATGCAGCGTGATAAGGCGCAGTTTGAAGCGCAGCGTTTGCTCTATGTTGCTGCCACACGTGCACGTCAGGGGTTGCATTTGTTTGCCCAAGTCAATGTAGGCAAGACCGGTGCTTTAAGTCCACGTGCCGGGAGTTTTTTAAATCTACTGTGGCCAGTGATGCAAGCGTCCCATGTGCTGGATGATCTCAATACTATTTCGGCATCAGACATCGAAGACCTTAACGAAGTAACACCACCGCCGACAGCTAATATTCAGCGTTTACCGCTTACCGCTTTGCCAGTGGCCATGGCGAAATCTATGCCCGATGCAGTGACTGCACCAGCACATGTCGGTGCCATGGATGCGCAGGCTTTTGCCCGGATTCAAGGTATGGTTATGCATGCAGCTTTGGCACAATTGGGCAGGCAAGCTGCTGTAGATATTGACGATTCACGCCATCTGCCACATTGGCAAATATTATGCCGTCAACATGGTCTTGTGGGTGATAATTTAACAAAATGTTTATATCAGCTTGAGCAAGCATTGCATAACATGCAGCAGGACCCACAGGCGCATTGGTTATTGCAAGCACATCCGCAGCATTGGGTGGAATATGCCTTGTCCTATAGCTGTGCTGACAGTGGTCAGTTGAAGCAAGTGATTATTGATCGCTGTTTTATCGACGCAGCCGGAACACTGTGGATTGTTGATTATAAAACAGCAGTGCCGAATGAAGCCGAAGAGGTTGCTGATTTTCTGCTGCGTATGGCAGGGCTGCATCAAGCGCAATTACTGCGCTATAGACAGGTTTTGTCCATGCGTTATCCTGAGCGCTCTATCCGCTGTGGCCTGTATTTTCCGATGCAGGCTTTATGGCATGAGGTGAGTGTAACGGATGTTTTGGTTGGTACTTGATTGGGTTGTGATTGTTGCTTTGCATGTGCTTGGCGTGATTGCCGGCATTCATGCGCTGCTCAATAAACGTGATTCGCGTTCAGCTTTAGGTTGGATGGTCGTATGTGTGGCTGTGCCCGGCTTGGGTGCGTTGGCTTATTTGATTTTTGGCATGAACCGTATCGCCAATGTGGCGCGTCAATGGGAATCGCGTGGTTTGTGGCACATGGGCCAAACTGATATGGCCTCAGTGACGCCAGGAGATATTCGCCAATATGCGGCTGGATTTGATGCAGCTATTTTTGATCGCTTAGTGTTGACTGGCGATCGCGTCTGTCGACGACCACTAGTACCCGGTTGTCATATCGAAATTTTACAGGATGGGACAGAGGCTTATCCGCAAATGCTGGCAGCGATTCATAATGCCAAACAAACCGTTTATTTATGCAGCTATATTTTTGGTAGCAGTGGCGTCGGGCAAGATTTTATCAATGCCTTAGCCGATGCAACCGCACGCGGCTTGGATGTGCGCGTGTTAATTGACGGGATTGGTGGTTTGTATTGTTGGCCGACGGCCGCGTATAAGCTGCGCAAGCGCGGTGTGCGAGTGAGTTACTTTTTGCCATTGCTGCGTAACTGGTATTACACGCTGCATTTGAACCTGCGCAATCACCGCAAAATTTTAGTGGTGGACGGGCGTTTAGGCTTTACTGGTGGATTGAATATTCATGAGCATAATATGGCAGGGCAGGGTCAAGAAGCTTTGATTCATGATTTACACTTTCGTGTGACTGGCCCGATTGTCGGTTATTTACAGGATATTTTTCTCAAAGGTTGGTATTTCTCAACACGTGAGCATATTCAGAAAGTGTTCTATTACGATGACAGTCCTAAGGGCGATATGTTATGTCGTGCCATACCAGATGGGCCGCATCAACAGTATGCTTTACTGCAAAATATATTAGTCGCTGCTTTAGGCGCAGCAAAAAGCCATATTCGCATCATGACACCATATTTTGTGTTGGGAAACACCATGCGCTCAGCGTTTAATGCTGCCGCTTTTCTAGGGGTTAATATCGAAGTGATTTTGCCGGAGAGCAATAATCTGCGTTTTGTGAAGGGCGCGGTTGAATCTCTATTGCCAGGCTTGTTGCAACGGGGTGTAACAATCTATTATCGCCGCGGTAATTTTGCCCATACTAAATTGTTTCTGGTCGACGATTTTGTTGCGTATATCGGTTCTTCTAATCTCGATATGCGCAGTTTGCATCTGAATTTTGAGTTTAATTTAGAAGTGTTTAGTCAACCACTGGTTGCGCAATTAATCACGCATTTTGAGACTGTCAAACGACAGTCGTGGCAGATAACTCAGACATATCTTGATAACCAGGGCTTTTGGCTGAAGCTACGCAATGCTTTTTTCAAACTGTTTTCGCCTTATCTTTAAAAGGTTTCAGTGAAGATTGGAAGTGTAAATTCAATTTTCTTGATTTGTACTTCTAGGCGGGGCAGGTGATATGAAGCGTTTTATTGGTCGAACAGTAGAATTAGCACGTTTGCAGCGCGCTATGCGAAAAAAACAAGCATCTTTTATCGTGGTCAAAGGCCGGCGACGGATTGGTAAAAGTCGACTGATTGAGGAATTTAGTCAGCAATTTGATCAATCTTTTATCTTTCGTGGTATAGCACCGACTACACGTACAACTCAAGGCAGTCAGCTGCAAGAGTTTTCTCGGCAGGTTTCAGAAGTGTTTCATGCTCCCCAGGCTTTATATCAGGACTGGGGTGATGCTTTTCATGCAGTAGCAGAGCGTGTGCAATCAGGATGCACTTTATTGGTTTTTGATGAAATCTCCTGGATGGGTTTATGTGATCCAACATTTTTAAGTAAATTAAAAGACTTATGGGATGTTTATTTGAAGCAGAATGATCGTTTAATTCTTATTATTTGTGGCTCTGCTTCGAGCTGGATTGATAGGCATTTGATGAGTAATACCGGTTTTGTGGGGCGTGTATCTTTTACCTTAACACTGCGCGAATTGTCTTTGGCTGAGTGTCGACAGTTTTGGCCCAAACATATTTCAATCTTTGAAATATTAAAAGTATTGAGTGTAACTGGTGGTGTACCTAAGTATTTAGAAGAGATTGATCCTAAATCCTCAGCTGAAGACAACATTCGGCAATTATGTTTTACCTAAGGGGGGGGGTTGGTAGAAGAATTTCGCCAAATATTTTCCCATGATTTTCTGCGCAATAGTGACTATTACGTGCTTATTTTGCAGGTGTTGAGTACGGGTGCTAAGGAGATCTCAGCTATTCAGACCGCATTAAAACTCAATTCAGCAGGACGTATTGCCGAATATTTGTGGGAGCTGGAATTGGCTGAGTTTATCGCTCGGGATTATACCTGGCGTGTTCAAACAGGTGAAGATGGTAAGTTGAGTATGTATCGTTTGAAAGATAATTATGTGCGTTTTTATCTCGAATATATTCAAAAAGCTTTGACTAAGATTCAGCGTGGTAATTACGCATTCAAAGCCCTAAATTCATTAGCCGAGTGGCATGGCGTAATGGGGCTGCAATTTGAAAATATTGTGCTCAATAATCGTGCAGCAGTGCATCGGGTTTTGCGTATTGCTGAGCATGATATCGTGTCAGAAAACCCTTACTTCCAACGCGCAACCCGAGCACATAAATGGTGTCAGATAGATTATTTGATTCAGACCCGTTTCGGTACGTTATATGTATGCGAGATAAAATATTCAAAAGCAAAAATTGGGATGGAAGTTATAGCGGAAATCGAACACAAAATAACCGCCATGGTCGTGCCAAAAGGCATATCTTTTCGACCGGTATTAATTCATGTAAATGGTGTGACAGAAGACTTACTAGAAGCTGATTATTTTGCTGATATTATTGCTGTTGAACAGTTGCTGTAGTGTCGGCGTCTGGTTGGCATGTTTTTATGGTTTTAACCATCCGGAAACAATCGCCTAATCACCGGCCTTGAGGTTAGCCCTTGAATTAAAATTGAGGCAATGACCACCGCATAAGTAATCGAAATAATAGTATTTTTACCGGCGCTGTCTGGCATTGCCAACGCCAAGGCAATTGATAAGCCACCGCGCATGCCGCCCCATGTCATGATGGTGATGATGCGCCATTTGAAACGGCGTAACGGCTCTAACACCAATAAAGGCACGGTAATGCTAATGGCGCGAGTGATGATGATCCACAGGAATGCAATCAGCCCAATGACTAATGCCAGTCACTCGGCTTGAATCGATAAAATTTCTAAGCCGATCATCACGAATAGAAACAAATTCATCATGTCATCAACCAGGCCCCAGAAATTATGCAGCCGATCGACCGTGGCGGGCGTGAAAAAAGGCTTGCGGCATTGTTCACCCACGACGATGCCGGCAATCACCATGGCGATAGGTCCTGAAACTTCTAACACTGTAGCCAACGCGTAGCCACCTGTCACTAAAGCCAGTGTCAGCAAGATGGCCACATCAGGGTGGTTCGCCCGTTTGATGAGTTATGATAATTTCTGGTGTATGACAGTGTGAGTGAAGCGGCGTATCCTGTTGTCTA
>CAZIIK010000131.1:0-8238 GCA_964539235.1 uncultured Gammaproteobacteria bacterium
GCCCCCTAGCCGATTTTTCACAGCTATCTAGCATTTTGGCAAACTGCAAGCGCGCTTGGGTTGATTGGAACTTAACTTGCAAATTGCATACATTATTTTTGAGGCGAATATTACGAACATTGAACTCATGGTCACACTGCCGCTTCAATCCAGACTCCAGCGCAGCAAATGAAACACCAGAATATTGAAACAACCTTCCTTTAGGGTTAAATAAATGAACTCGACAAATACAATCCATTTTTCACATAAATTCCATTTAATATGGGATTAATTTTAATTTAATACTTACCAGAAAGACAGCTGACAAAATCCCACACCTTGCCCGAAGCCAACACTTCAGCCACTTGCTGCAGACAGTCGTGCAAGTCGACGGAAAACTCATAGGCAATATGCAAGGCTAAACCAGCATTTAGAATCACCATATCGCGTTTTGGCCCGGTCAGTTTTCCAGACAATAACGCCTGACTCTGAGAAAAGTTTTCCGCAGGACTGCCGCCTTGAATATCCGCCAAAGCACAAGCTGACAAAGCAAAATCCATTGGCCGCCAAATACCTTCCACCAATTCGTCACCTCGTACACGAATGTATTGCGTGGGTCCAGTTAAAGTGGCTTCATCCAAACCATAGCCGTGCACGATATAAGCCGCTTGCACACCGAGTTGCTGCAGAGCACAGGCATAAGGCCGCAACAACCGTGGATCATAAACACCGACTAACATATGGCGCACATGCGCCGGATTAATTAAAGGACCCAGCACATTAAAGATTGTTTTACGGCCTTGTTCGGCAAACCATTGTCGTGCCTGCATAACATGGGCAAAAGCAGGATGAAAATAACCGGCAAACAGAAAAGCCAAGCCTGAGGTTTGCAATAATGCTCGCGCCGCACTTGCAGTTTTGGGCAAAGGCACGCCAAATTGCTGCAGTAAATCGATACTACCACAGCGGCTGGTGACCGAACGATTGCCATGCTTGGCCACTGGATGACCTAAAGCCGCAACGGTCATCGCCGACAAAGTCGAAAAATTCAGCGTATGCATGCCATCACCACCTGTGCCGACAATATCGAGTGTGCCAACGGGCACCGGTGCAACATGCTGCTCAAACTGACGCGCGCAATGGGTCAATTGAGTCAGCGTTTCAACACACAACAAATCGGCTGACAATTGCTCAATCAGTTCGCACTGCTGTGCAAAATCTAACTGACCTAAAAATAATTGCTTAACCGCTTCTTCTGGAAATGGCACAACCTGAGACATATGCATTACTCATCGTCTTCTTGCCAGCGGCGTTTAGGTCGTGATAACGCCACGACGGCAAACACCAACAACACCAATAACACCAAAGGCAAAACAATCCAAACCGTTGCAATTAAAACACCTAAAATGCGCAGTAACAGTAACAGTACAAATACGACAAATAATACCGGGAGCAAAAATAACATCGTCGCCTCAATCCGGTTTTTTAATGGCAACTAAGAATTCAATTGGCTGATTCGTTTCGTTGCGGAACTGATAATCACAGGTTGCATCAAAAAACAAACTATCACCTTCATACATCTCGTAACGACAATCGTCCAAAATCACATCTAAACCACCTGTTTGTACCAATACCAATACTTCAGCACCCGTACGCGTTTCATCACCTGGCAGAAAGCTTTTGGCTGGGCAGACCTGACGCAACCAAACCAAACGATGTGCCTGCTCATCAGCACTTAAATATTCAACCACTTGGCCACCCGCACCAGTTTCGATACGTCGCTCCGACGCTTTCGAGTGGTAGTTATCTGGCCGACAGTCATAGGTCAACATATCAGACAGTGTCGTTTGCAGACCATCCGCCAAACGACCGGCCAACTCAACCGTGGGCTTTACTTCACCACGCTCGATCTTTGAAATAATTGATTTACTCACCTGAGAAGACACGGCTAAATGCTGGAGCGTCAAACCTCGACTTTTGCGCAGTAGGCGCAACTGATCACCAAAATCACTCACGACGCCGCTCCTTTAATACTTAAGTAAAATATAGTAAACCGCTGTTTCATCAGAACGGTTTTCCAGATCATGCGGGAATTCCGCATCAAAGCTAAAAGTGTCGCCTTCGTCCAATGGAAATTCCTGGCCATCCAAGGTCAATATGACGCCACCTTGCAAAATCCAGATATATTTCTGACCACCTGGCTTCATCTGTGCGTGCAACCCCGCCATTGGTGTTCTGGGCGGCAAGGTCACTTTAGTCCACAAAGTATCCACATGTTCTACCACAGGTGAAATCATATGACGTTCAACACCACTGCTCTCATCCACTATTTTGGCCTGACGTCTGGCCGGCGTTAAAATGGCACGCCGACTGAGATTAGGCTCCAAAATATTGACAATATGTGTGCCCAAAGCTTTGGCGATACGCATGGCGACATCAAGCGTTGGCTGAACATCGCCACGTTCAATTTTAGAAATCATGGATTTGCTGACTTCGGCACGTTATGAAAGTTTTTCCATGGTGAAATGCCGATTAATCCGGTAATTTTTCAACCGTTTGCCAAGCGTTGACATGCAGATGAGCCTCCCTTTATGCCCGCGGCATAGCACGACTATGTTTGGTTTGCATAAAAACCGTGCGTTCCTTGTGCTTCAATCGCAGCGCTTAACACCTGCAAAGCGTGTGCATACGAGGCGATCCTCATATTCACTTTATTAGAATTTGTCATATTGTACACATTTTCAAATGCCGTTGACATGGTCGATTGCAATTTACGGCGAATTTCCTGTAAATCCCAAGAGATACCGGACTGATTTTGCACCCATTCAAAGTAACTGACAGTGACACCACCCGCATTTGCTAACACATCAGGTATCACCATTTTTCCATTATCAGACAAAATAGTGTCTGCCTGCGGCGTAATGGGGCCATTGGCCACCTCGACAATATAATCTGCTGCCACCCGCGCCGCGTTGTCTTGCGTAATTTGATTTTCCATCGCCGCTGGGATCAAGATATCGACATCTAATTCCAACAACTGCGCATTAGTGAGCTTTTGCGCTTCAGCGGCAGCACATACAGAACTTTCACAATAAACAGCCTGCAATTGCCGCGTGGCATTTTTAGCTTGAATGCAGCCTTCAATATCCAAGCCTTGCGGCATATAAATAGCCCCTTGTGAATCACTAACCGCAACCACTTTGTAACCATCTGCCGCCAATAAACGTGCAACATGCTGACCCGCATTGCCAAAACCATGCACCGCGACTGTTTTCTGTGCAGGCTGCCAAGCAAATGTGAGTTCCATTTCTTTGATACAGTAATAAGCGCCAAGCCCTGTAGCTTCTTCACGCCCTAAACTACCGCCGAGCGGAATTGGTTTTCCGGTAATGACCGCGGGTGTTTTTTGCCGTCGAATACAGCTGTACTCATCCATCATTCAGCCCATAATCATGGCATTGGTGTACATATCAGGTGCCGGAATGTCACGTTTTGGCCCAATAAAGTCGACCACTTGCTCAATATAGCTCCGACTCAAACGCTCAATTTCCATGCGAGATAGGTGTTTAGCATCAACGGCCACACCACCTTTTGCGCCGCCAAATGGCACACCTACTACGGCACATTTCAAGGTCATCCACAACGACAAAGCTTTCACTTCATCTAACGTAACCCCAGGATGGAAACGAATACCGCCTTTGGTTGGCCCTAGGGTATTGTTATGTTGCACACGATAACCTGGATAAATATCCAAAGCCCCATCATCACGCCGTACCGGCACTGACACGGCCAACACAGCTTTTGGATTTTTCAAATGCAAAATCACTTCTGGGTCAATCTTGGCATACTGCGCTGCACGTTCTAGAAACTGCACGGCATCGTTAAATAAATTGTCACTCATAATAAAAACCACCTTAAAGTTTTATAAATAGGGACATTTGCACCAATAGATTCAATCGTGCAAAAGTCTCGGATAACCGATAAGATACCCAACGATTTTCATCAAGACCAATCGAGTACACCCATCATGGCCATCAATACAGACAATCATCCAGCTCGCTGCCAACACACACTGCAACCTACTGAGCGTGTTGCCATCTGCCGCTGCTGGAAGTCACAAAAGTTCCCTTACTGTGATGGCAGCCATCGTTGCTTTAATGACGACAACAATGACCAACTGGGCCCGATGATTATCTGCGGCCATCAATATGAGCCACCACAATCATGAAGCCCTGCCCATGCGGTTCTGGCCTGTGGTTTGCCAAATGCTGCAAACAGATTATTAGTGGCAAAAAGGTGGCAGAGACCGCTGAACAATTAATGCGTTCACGTTATACCGCCTACACCCGCGCCAATATCGCCTATATTCAAGCCAGCATGACTGTCCCGGCCGCGGAAGGATTCGACGCAGAGTCAGCACAACAATGGGCTCAAGAGGCCCAATGGCAAAAACTCCGCATCTTAAAGACCACAGGAGGCGGCACTGAAGATCAAAACGGCACGGTCGAATTTTCTGCAGAATATCGCCTGGACGGCCAAACTCATACTTTACGAGAAAACAGTCGTTTCATTCGCCAAAACCAACGTTGGCTGTATTACGACGGCACAACCACACACGCCTAGGTATTACTAACACGCTGCTAAAAGCCGTGTCGATACTCCTGCAACAGGCAGACACTTTCCATGTACGCTCGACCTCGGCACCCATACCTCAGACACAGCCGAAAAGTATTGACATGTTGCCGGAACATTTCCAAAAGCCTGTTGCAAGCCAAACAATATCGGCTATCCTAAGCGGCTGCTCGCTAATGCCAGGATGACCACATGACGCACCCCACGCAATATCTAAAGGACTATCAAGCACCTCTGTTTACGGTTGAATCCATTCACCTGACCGTTGACATCAACCCTGGCCACACACAAGTGACCAACTGCCTAAAGCTGAATAAACAAGGCACTCATCAGGAGCCACTGCGTTTAAACGGTGAACACCAAACCTTGATTTCAGTTGCATTAGATGGCCAAACATTGGCTCAAGACGCCTACACCGTTGATGCAAACGGACTGACACTACCAACACTACCGGCACAATGCGAATTAACCATCGTCAGCACACATATTCCAGAAAACAATAAGCGTCTGAATGGTTTGTATTACTCCAATGGCATTTATTGCACCCAATGCGAACCACATGGTTTCCGCTGCATCACTTATTACCTTGATCGCCCGGATGTCATGACCGTATTCACCACAACCATCACCGCTGACAAAACCACTTGCCCTGTTTTACTATCCAACGGCAATTTAATTGATGGAGGCGATTTGGATAACAATCGCCACTTTGCAACTTGGCAAGATCCACACAAAAAACCCAGCTACTTGTTTGCCTTAGTTGCAGGCGACTTAGCCGCCAATACTGATCAATTCACCACACAGTCTGGCCGTTGCGTGACCCTAAAGATTTATACCCAAGCAGAAGATATCGATAAAACTGATTACGCCATGTTTGCGCTCAAGTCTGCTATGGCTTGGGACGAAAAAAATTACGGTTTGGAATACGACCTCGATATTTTCATGATTGTTGCCATCCATGATTTCAACATGGGCGCCATGGAAAATAAGGGCCTTAATGTCTTCAACAGCAAATATATTTTGGCGGATCCCAAGACGGCAACCGATGCTGACTATGAGGCCATTTATACCGTAGTCGGACATGAATATTTTCATAACTGGACCGGCAACCGCGTCACATGCCGTGACTGGTTTCAATTGAGCCTAAAAGAAGGTTTAACAGTATTTCGCGATCAATGTTTTACGCAGGATGGTTTTTCTCACACCGTCAAACGCATTGAACAAGTCAACGTCATGCGCGGCCAGCAATTTGCTGAAGATGCCAGTCCTATGGCACACCCCATTCGCCCTGATTCTTACCAAGAAATGAATAATTTCTACACCGCCACAGTGTACGACAAAGGCGCTGAAGTCATTCGTATGCAGCACACCTTAACGGGTGCGACTGGTTTTCGCCGCGGCATGGATCTTTACTTCGAACGCCATGATGGCCAAGCCGTTACCTGTGATGATTTTGTCAATGCCATTGCGGATGCTAACGAACTAGATTTCACTCAATTTAAACGCTGGTACAGCCAAGCTGGTACAACCGTCGTATCGTTTACCACGAACTATGATGTCGAAGCGAAAATCTACACACTGACAGCCAAACAACACTGTCATGAAACGGCAGATGGTTCAGCAAAAGAACCACTGTGCATTCCCATACGCACCGGCCTGATTGGCCCCAATGGCGAGGCATTCAGTACAACTTTGAATGGCCAAACCGCTGCTGAACATATTCTGCACCTCAATAGCACAGCGGAAATATTTATTTTTCACGATGTTGAACGCACACCTGTTCCATCACTACTGCGTGATTTTTCTGCACCGGTTAAAATCGATTTTCCCTATACCATTGACCAACTAATTCATTTGCTACACCACGACCATAATGCTTTCAATCGTTGGGACGCAGGACAAACCATAGCCAAACTTTTGATTAACCAATTGGTTGAACAAGCTGACCGAGCAGATACCTACGATATTCCTGAGGAATATTTCACAGCATTAGAACATGTGCTGACATCTACGACGTTAGACCCGGCACTGATCGCCGCCACATTAACACTGCCAACTGTTGCGACACTGGCCGAATCTATGGAACCGATTCGCATCGATGCACTTGTCTCAGCACACCGTTGGCTGAAACAACAGATCGCTCAACACCTACAGACTGACTTATTGGCAGTCTGGCACGCTAATCAAGACACAGGCGAATATCGCTTCACAGCAACCGCAATTGCCCAACGCACGCTAAAAAATCTGTGTTTATCTTACCTGGTTGAATCACAGACAACGGAAGCACTTGCTCTGTGCCAAACTCAATTTGCACAAGCCAATAACATGACAGATCAATTTGCCGCACTGCGCTGCCTAGCGCAACAACCTAATGCCACAGCACTGGATGCTGCATTGGCCAGCTTTCATCAGCAATGGCAACAGGAAGAACTAGTTATCGATAAGTGGCTAATGGTGCAAGCTTTGGCCAATCAACCTGATGTACTAGACCGGGTGAAAGCACTCACGCAGCATGCCAGTTATAACCAATCGACACCGAACAAAGTCTACGCCTTGATTTTGGGCTTCACGCGCAACACTGAATATTTTCATCACAGCGACGGCAGCGGCTATGTTTTTGTTGCTGAGCAAGCAATTGCACTCGATAAAACCAACCCACAAGTTGCCGCGCGTATTGTGAAGCAACTGATGTCTTGGCAACGTTACGACAAAAAAAGGCGCCACCTGATGAAGGCAGCGCTGGAACACATTGCGCACAACACTCAATCCAGTGATGTGCAGGAGATTGTGACGAAAAGCCTATAAGAGACCTTTATGGTGAATTTAATAACACAGCGTCACATTGTCTATTTGCAGCCAGGACAGTTATTTGAAGACAGGCTCTAGAATTTGCCAGACCTAAACCACCTCGCTATAATCCGCCCTCCAGTTTGGGGGCGACATGGCTTCGACAGGACTTGTGAACCCTAAGGTGCATGCCGAGGATATAGCTTGCCTCGTTAATCACGGCTATATTTTGCTAATAACTGGCAAAGAAAACGAAGAAGAGCTACGCGTAGTTGAAGCTATGCGTGAAGCTCTCAACGATGCGCGCTTCGCAGCTAAAAAAGCTGCTTAGTCTGTTACCTAAACCGTAACACATCGGCGCAACACCATTTTGCTTGTAGGATGGTCACGCGTTCATTGCATATAAGCTCGCCATACAATCTGTCTGGGATTGTCGGGTTAAATTTTTCCAGACTCACGGTCTAATCTCCGGGTTGACCGAGGAGATAGATCGTTAAATTTTTCGGTCAAATAAGCATGTAGAGCCAAAGGCGAATCATTTCTGGACGCGGGTTCGATTCCCGCCGCCTCCACCATTATCAATAAATAAAGGCACCTCAAGGTGCCTTTTTTATTGATCGTAGACAACGGAATCGGAACCGCGTCCAGTCTGGACGTGGGGTGAGGCGGATATAGAAAATCTGCCACCGCAAGATTTTCCCGCCGAACGCCGGCAGCCCAGAAAAATGAGGGCAACTTATGAGGTATCTTTACCAATCGGATGCGCATAAGATAAGTTTAAATAATTTTATTTTAAACTAATTAACTCACAATGAGCCGTTAGTCTTTTAGGTATAATAT
>CAZIIK010000132.1:0-5276 GCA_964539235.1 uncultured Gammaproteobacteria bacterium
CTGCATGAAAATTAGTCTTTTTGGCTTGTGATGATCAAATTTGCATCAAAAATCCAAATGTAGAGTGCATTACGGTAGCATGCTGAAAAATGCCTTTAACAAAGGCTTGGCCGAAGGCAGAAACTTCTCGGGTAACCTCTGAGTTTGCCGATTTTAATGCGGCTAAACATTACTATACGAATGTGGAAGGAGATCCAAGTTTGTTGTCACGCAAATGGTCGACGACACCCGTGATGATTTCTCCAACCGTATGGAGCTATATTGCTTCAAATACACCTCGGGACCCGCAGTAACGTACCGCTATCGCGGCGTTGAAAAGCCAAAAAAATCTGATAAGGTGGCAAAAAATTTTACCCTGGGTCCATCTGGGCTCAGGGTATTTTCATTCCGTAACGAGAGATGGTGTCGCTGTGAATAAATTGAAGAAAGCCTTGTGGGCGCTTATTCCTGTTGGGTTGATGTTACTGCTCAGTGGTTGTAAAGCCGTGGTTCTAGAACCGCGTGGCATTGTGGCAAAAGATGAATTAGATCTATTGATCACAGCAGTGTTGCTCATGTGTATTGTAGTGGTGCCAGTGATCGTGCTTGTATTTGTCATAGCGCGTCGTTACCGCGAATCGAATGAGAAAGCTAAATATGATCCAGACTTTTCCCATAGTGTGAAGTTAGAATTATTCTGGTGGCTAGTTCCGTTGGCAATCATCATCGTATTGGCAACAATTACCTGGGTCACTACCCATAAACTAGATCCTTACCGGCCATTAAACGACAAAGCGCTTGGCCTGAAAACGAAGCCGTTGACTGTCCAAGTCATCGCATTGCGCTGGAAGTGGCTGTTTATTTATCCGCAGCAGCACATTGCAACCGTTAACTATTTGCAATTCCCTGCACATACCCAACTTAAGTTCTTATTGACTTCCGATGCGCCGATGAACTCTTTTCAGATTCAACAGTTGGGTGGCCAGATTTACACAATGAATGGTATGCAAACAAAGCTGCATTTGGTCGCCAACAAGATTGGCAATTACCGTGGTATGGCTGTGAGCTTTAGTGGTACTGGTTTTGCCAATATGCATTTCGTGGCACATGCAAGCTCCATGCAATCATTCAAACGTTGGGTTGCGCAAGTGAAGCTTTCGCCTAATCGTTTGACCATGTCCGAATATCAGCGTCTGGTCCAGCCCACTGATACCAGCCCTGTGATTTACTATGCATCTGTTGTACCACATCTGTTCCATCGCGTTATCCATAAGTTTATGGGTCCGATGAGTGAGCGTCAGTGCGACAAAACTGTAAAACCTTTAGGTCTTTAATATTCTAAGAGTAGGAAACCGATATGCTTGAGTCATCTTTGTTGGGTAACCTCACCCTGAATGCCATCCCTTGCCATAATCCAATTATTATGGGTGCCGGTGGTTTCATGGGCTTGGTCGTAATTGTTGTGTTAGCTGCGATTACGTTGGCAGGTCGTTGGAAATGGCTATGGAAAGAATGGCTTACCACAGTTGATCATAAAAAGATCGGTGTGATGTACATGATCCTGGGTGGCGTTATGCTGCTGCGGGGTTTTTCGGATGCCATTCTGATGCGCTCACAGCAGGCATTAGCTTATGGGCATCATTTAGGCTATTTGCCTCCCGAGCATTTTAACCAGATTTTTACGGCTCATGGCGTCATCATGATTTTCTTTATGGCGATGGCGTTTATTTTCGGTTTAGTGAATTTAGTTGTGCCGCTACAAATTGGGGCACGCGATGTTGCCTATCCTTATCTCAACTCGCTCAGTTTCTGGTTAACGGTTGCGGGTGCTTTATTAGTGAATGTTTCCTTAGTTGTCGGTAAATTTGCCGCAACGGGTTGGTTAGCGTATCCACCGTTATCAGAACTGTCATACAGTCCAGGTGTTGGTGTTGATTACTACCTATGGGCGCTATCAATTTCCGGGATTGGTACCTTAATTGGTGGTATCAACATTTTTGTAACCATCATGAAGATGCGCTGCCCAGGTATGACACTGATGAGAATGCCACTGTTCACGTGGTCAGTACTTTGCGCAATGATTCTAGTAATCGTGTCCTTCCCTGTATTGAATATCACGCTATTAATGTTGTTCTTCGATCGTTTTCTGGGCTCACATTTCTTTACCTCTACCATGGGCGGTAACCCCATGCTGTATATCAGCCTGATTTGGACTTGGGGCCATCCTGAGGTTTATATCCTAATCTTACCGGCCTTAGGTATTTACTCAGAAGTAATAGCAACATTCTGCCGTAAGCAGATTTTTGGCTATGCCGCGATGGTATGGGCGACATTCGTCATTACCTTCTTGGCTTTTACCGTTTGGGTGCATCACTTTTTTACCATGGGTGCAGGGCCTGACGTCAATGCGTTCTTTGGGATCGCAACGATGATTATCTCCATTCCAACCGGTGTGAAAATTTTCAACTGGTTGGCCACGATGTATCGCGGCAAGATCCGTTTCACTACCCCAATGATGTGGACAATTGGCTTCCTCGTGACATTTACAATTGGGGGTATGACCGGTGTGTTAATGTCTGTTCCTGGTGTTGATTTCCAAATGCACAACAGCGTTTTCTTGGTTGCGCATTTCCATAACACTATCATTGGCGGCGTGGTCTTTGGCGTGTTTGCTGGGATTACGTACTGGTTTCCGAAAGTATTTGGTTTCAAACTTAACGAACGTCTGGGTAAATGGGCGTTTTGGTTGTGGCTCAGCGGCTTCTATGTAGCTTTCATGCCGCTCTACGTTTTAGGTTTTATGGGCATGACGCGTCGTTTAGACCATTATCCGGCCGCAACTGGTTGGCATCCTTACCTCGTCATCGCAGCATTTGGTGCTTTCTTGGTATTATGTGGCATCATCTGTCAGATCCTCCAGGTAATTGTCAGCATCAAACAACGTGATCAAAACCGCGTTGGTGCTGATCCATGGGATGCACGTACCTTAGAATGGGCAATGCCTTCCCCAGCGCCATTTTATAACTTCGCAGAGTTGCCAGTTGTTGAAGGCCGTGAGGCTTTCTGGCACCAGAAAGAGCAAGCGAAAGCAGGCATTAAAGCAAAATCAGTCAAATATACTGATATTCACATGCCGAAAAACACTTCCATGGGCTTTATTATTGCGATCTTTGCGTTCATTTTTGGCTTTGCCATGATTTGGGATATGTTGTTTATCGCATTGCTCTTTGGTGGTTTGGCATTGCTGTTCGTGATCATTCGTACATTCAATTTCAATATTGACTACTACGTGAAAGCAGCAGAAGTGAAAAAAATTGATAAAGAACTGAACAAAGCAGGGGCAGTAGCATGACAGCAGCAGTAGATCACCACGACCATCAACATGAAACCAATACCAAGGTGGTCATGGGTTTTTGGGTATTCATCCTTAGTGACTTTGTGTTATTTGCAGTACTTTTTGCATCTTACGCGGTATTGCATAACAACACGTATGGTGGCATTGGTATTCAGCAAATTGTCACATTGCCTTACGTATTGATCGAATCGCTTTTATTGTTGGCCGGGAGTTTTACTTTTGGTTTGAGTGCTATTGCCAGCAATTGTGGCAAGAAAGGTTGGGTTTGGTTTTGGCTACTCGTAACCTGCTTACTGGGCTTGGGCTTTGTTTGCATGGAGTATCATCAACTAGCCTATCTGGTACATGAAGGGCAGAGTTGGCAACAAAGTGCTTTCCTATCAGCATTTTTCGGCTTAGTCGGTGTCCATGGTATTCACGTATTGGTTGCATTGGTCTGGGGCCTAGTGTTGTTGGTTCAATTCATTTATAAGCCACTTAATGAAATGCGCACACGTTTATCTTGCTTCGGTTTATTTTGGCACTTCCTCAATATCATTTGGGTGTTTATTTTTACCGTCGTTTATCTAATGGGAGTACTGTAAGATGTCCGGACATTATGATGTAGCCAATGCAGAGAAAACAGGTTGCTGTAAAGTATTTAGTTACTACTTAGTCGGCTTCATTGTATGCATATTGTTAACACTATTAGCCTATTTTATGGTGCAAAGGCATATACTGATGGGCACTGATTTAGTCGTTGTTCTGTCTGCAATTGCCATTATTCAGTTGATTGTACAAATGGTCTGCTTCGTCAGGTTGAATACAGGTTCATCAGATGCCAAGCTAGATTTAATTTGTTTTATTTTTACCCTGCTTGTTGTTGTGGTGGTTGTGTGTGGCACGCTTTGGATCATGTTTAACCTCAACTACAACATGGTTCGCTAGTGCGATCTATCTCCATTACAAAACCAGGCATTATCTTTGGAAATATAGTCACCCTCTGTGGTGGATTCTTTCTGGGTGTCTCTGACCAAACAGACTGGTGGTTGTTGCCATTGGCTATTGTCGGAATGGCATTAGTCATTGCCTGTGGCTGTATTCTCAATAATGTCGTTGACCGTGATATCGATTGTCTCATGGAACGCACGAAAAATCGGATTTTGGCACAGGGCCTCATGTCTGGCAAAGTAGCTGTTTTTTACGCGATTCTTTTAGGTATTGCCGGGTTCGGCGTATTGTATTTCTGGGTTAACACGCTTGCGACTATTTTATCAGCCATCGGTTTGTTCTTTTACGTCGGTGTATATACACTTTTTGCGAAGCGCAAATCTGTTTACGGTACATTTATTGGTAGCGTAGCCGGTGCGATTCCACCGGTTGTAGGTTATGCCGCAGCAACAAACCGACTTGATGTAGGCGCCTTGTTGGCATTCCTGATTTTATTTCTGTGGCAAATGCCACATTTTTATGCGATTGCCATTTACCGTTTGAAAGATTTTTCTGCTGCAGGGATTCCCGTTTTGCCAATTAAACGCGGTATGCGTTATACGCAGTTCAGTATGTTGGTTTACATTGTAGTTTTCACATTCGTTTCTCTGTTGCCCACCGTTTATCATTACACGGGTCTGCTTTATGCACTGATTGCACTCCTGCTTGGAGTTGCTTGGTTTGTGATGGCATTACAGGGTTTCTCAGCATCGGATCGTCGACGTTGGGCGCGTAAAGTTTTCCTGTTTTCAATCTTAGTGATTACGCTGCTTTCAGTTGCGATGCTGATTAAACTCTAATTTCTGTTGAGTGGCCCCGATGGCACAGCTGGATAGCGCGGTCCCCTCCTAAGAGCCTGTCCGAAAAGGGTATTTTTCTTGTTATGCATTCAAACAGATGCGGATTTTTGGGATGTGCAGTGTCATAATACCTATTTGTCACGTGATATGCAGCACACAGGCCATGGAAAAGG
>CAZIIK010000133.1:0-4277 GCA_964539235.1 uncultured Gammaproteobacteria bacterium
ATCACTCGGGTATACCTTTTCCATGGCTTGTGTGCTGCATATCACGTGACAAATCGGTATTATGACCCTGCACATCCCAAAAATCCGCATCTGTTTGAATGCATAACAAGAAAAATACCCATTTTCGGACAGACTCTAAGAGAGTTATTTGACGACAGGCTCTAAGACCCCCTTGATCATCCAAGGTCTTCAGGCCATCATCACCATTCATCAAAAGCTAATCACATGGATTGAAACGTGCGCGATTACGCAACCAAGGATAAATTGCTCCACGGACCACCTAAACACAGCGACCGACACAGTGGAAAGCCTGGGAAGCCTCAAAAAAACAAACCCACTCGATACCGACTTTGGTTAGCGCTATGGTCGCTCGTGGGTATTGCCTGCATTGCGCTAGGTCTGGGCTGGGCAGTAAAACACCGAAAGACTGAAACAGCTCATCCCCAAGAAGTTGCACACAAACCTGTTGTAACGCCAAGCAATCACCCAACACCACCGACCATCACGCCCAAGCAGATACCGGGCAAAACAGAAACCGTTAAGACAACCGTTACAGCCGCTAACGATGTGCAGACAGCCCCCCAAAAAGCCATAAAAAAGCCGGTGTCCAAAATTGAAAAACCGACTGAACCCAAATTCGAGTTCTATACCTTGCTGCCGAAACAAAAGGTTCAAACACCACCAACAGAGCTAAAAACCGAAACACGCACACCTCGTTCATTTATGCTTCAAGTGGCGTCCTATCAAGATGCCCCCCCAGCTCAAGCCATGCTGGCGCACTTGGTCAAACTCAAGTTACCCGCAAAAGTAGACAGAGTCGGATCGAGTCGAAATACCTGGTACCGGGTTGATTTAGGCCCTTACCCATAGGTACGCTCAGCTGACCTGGTGCGTCATACGTTACAAAATAATGGCATTAACGGCGCGATGATTCGTCAATTGCCTGGCGCACCATCAAAATGAGATCAAGCAAAGACTGTAGCCACCCCCTGACAAGGCGCTAGTAATGCTGAGCAGCGCGACTAAATCAAAGCGGGCATAAACAGGATAGCCATCGAGTGTTTGAGCACTCTGTCTCAATGACTGACGTTGGTTCTGTAATGTGCTGGCTATCATTTGTAACTGCTGTTGGCTGCTTTGAATCGTATCAAAAGTATGGTGCTGTCGCCCCAGAATCAACAATAATGCCTGTAGCGCCTGCTGACTTTCGGGCGACAGCAATCCCCAAGATACTCGAAAGTTTATTGCGCTTTCTTGCAATACCAACAAGGCATACAGATGTTGATAAATATCTCGATAAGTTTGATAGATCCTTTGTGGCAAACCAGGCTGATTTGTCATGACAATTTATCGGATTGCACGCAGACGTAAACGCATTTCACCCAAGGCCTGATGGCACCATTCTGAAACGGGTTGCGATTGCTGTGTTTCCCAGGTTTGGCTCAAACAAGCAATCGCCGGTTGCAGGTCATTTTTAATTTGCTTGAGCTGATGAAGTAGCTGCCGCCAATGATCAAATGACCAAAACAACCACTGAAAAAAGATAACAGCTGAGACACCGAGCAAAATTCCAATTAAACACTCAAAAGCTGGCACTACGGTGGTGGTTGGGTGCAACGCATTAATATATCCAACAAAAAAACAACGGCTACCTGTGTGCCAACATAGCTCACGTTCTCTTGGTCATAATGCACATATAGCAACACGCAAGACGCCAGAAAAATCACGCCTAAAAAAACCTCTAGATTTTCGACGTCTAAACCCAGGCATAACACCGCTAACAATGCCACGATTAAACACCCGGTGAAGCGCAAAAAACTTTTCTGGCGCACCCCCATATGCGACATACCAAACGCAGCAGCAATCGAAATGGCAATTTGCTGAAACCCAGGAAAAGCTAGGACTAACCAAATAAACTGTACGATTAAAATAGCCGCTGCACCAGTCGCTGCATGCTGGACATAAAACATGTCGTGTCGCCACAATCGAGTAATGGAACAATGCCTACCCATTGGCTTTTCTTCCGTTTTGGTAACCAGCAATCGTTCAAATGCACAAGCCGCTTGGCGGAATGCCATCATATAGCGAATTAACCGATCAACTGCTGCGGTTGAAACCTGGCTTTTCAATATGGGGCGCTGCTGTTGACAGGACTGCTTAAATGCACGCCAATCCTGCTTACACAACGCAATTGCTTCTTGCAGCGCCACAGGCGGTGCATGACCTTGTATGAATGCTAACTCTTGATCAAACAAATAGCTTATGGAATGACGCAATGCTTTTATTTCATTCTCAAACAGTGCTAAGCATACCTGTGTTTCCGTATTCATTTCGCACTGACGGTGCGCCCCAATAAAACTGTAAAAAGCCTGCTGCAGGGCCACTGCATAACGTCGAAAGCGCTTAGCCGTTTCACTACCACCCCACTCATAGGCCGATTGCTCGACGAGCATATTCAACTGATCTAACTGAGGCACAATCATCTGAATACGGTCTTCGGTTTCTTGTTTAGAAGATACCGCTAATAGTTGAGTTGTGTAATCATCTAATAAACGGCGCAGCGCTTGAGTTAACGGCACAGCGATCTGGTTAATGTGCTGCCGCGCATGACTAGGAAACACAATGTAGGACACTAAAATTCCCGACACAATGCCGATCATAATTTCAAATTAACAATAGAACGCAACGTTAATAATGTTCTGTGACGTGCCGTTATGCATGCTCAATAACATCACCATCAACAATATAATCGACCCCAGCAGCCAAGCATACATGTGTCGTATATCCACCATGGTAAAATAAATACCAACCCAGGCCCAGAAATAAACCAAAGCCATATAAAGCAAACGTTGATCAATAAAAAAATACGCCAAAATAGCGGCCAAGATAGCGCAAACAATGGTCCCGACTAAACGCAGGACACTCTTCGCCAGCGTAGCACCAACGGTGCCTTGCACAACGATCAAAGCAGAAACGGCAGACCAAAACGGGTTTTCAACATGCAGTATAAGCGCGATAAAAACTGCCAACGTGCACGCTGTTGCAGCGCGCAGGGTATTCTGTACCTGTTCAGAATCCCATTTAAATGCTTTGATTTCGACGTGTAAATTCACCCATAACTGATGACAGGCAGTTCCTAATCTCATCGCGCGACAAAAACTTTCACATCAGTCCCCAGGTACAAAGACACACGGTGTGGTAAATGTTTAAAGTGAATCCTCACAGGAAAACGATAAGCATAACGAACCCAACTCGTCACGGGTTTGACATAAGGCATAGCCGCATCCTTTGGTTTTGGACCTCAAGATACGCCTTGGGCAATACTCGAAACCTGTCCACGAAACAAGTGCCACGGTTGGCTGGACAAATAGAGCCACACGGTTTTTCCGGGCTAGATACCCACAATATTGGTTTCTTTGATATTAGCCACGACGCGCCAAGTGTGGTTATTAATCAAGCTAAACAACGGTTGACCAACATCTGCATGGTCACCGGCATAAATACGCAAATTATTGATATAACCATCGGTTGGTGCATGCAGTTGACTTTGTGAATAGTGGTACTCTGCTAACCCCAGCTGATTAACGACATGGACCACCTGGGTGACCAATACTTTTTCCTGTTGTTGCACCTGGTCATAAAACTGCTTTACCTTGTTGTATTGCGAGACTTTCACCTGGTAAGCTTCATACTTCTCGTCTTACTGTTCTTTAGCTACAGCTTGTGTGCGTAACAACTTTTGATAGCGTTGCCATTCTAGTTTGGCCAAAGCCATTCGAGCCTGCGCCAACTGTATATCTGTCTGGGTAACTTTTACTTTGATTTGCGCCAATACTTGGTGAGCACTAGCCTGATCCAGTTGTGCCTTTGCGGAGTTGACCGCTAATAAACATGGGCGCGGATCTAAGGTAACCAATAATGCGCCTTTTTTCACATACTGATTATCTTTCACATATACGTGATCGACTTTTCCCGGCACGCTAAAAGATAATTTTACCCAGTTAGCGTCTACGTAAGCGTCATTGTTATAAATGAAAAAATACCCGGAACTGTAGCAAGCCATAACGATCAAAATCGCTAGGCCAATCAATAACCACACTTTGTATCGACGTAAAAAACCTGCGCATGCTGAATATTCAAGACAAATCTTTGGTCTGAACTATAGGTTTATCAATATGTTAAAGCAACTGAATCTGTGTTGATTCTTTAGCAGATAACAAGACCTCAGGCACACGATGCTCGTCAATAGCGGTTAAAAATAATTGCGCCGCTTGCTG
>CAZIIK010000134.1:0-30693 GCA_964539235.1 uncultured Gammaproteobacteria bacterium
TTTCACAACAATTAAACTTGCTGAGCGTTTATGCAGCAAACCGTTCAAGAGCTTTAACTCTTCTTTCCTACCGATAAAACCGACCATATTGCCTCACCAAATATGCAAATGAATTTTTGGTGAGGCAATACTACATTAAAACATTTGATTTTCACAACACTATTCCCTATTAAAACCCTAAAATCTTGTCAACCACTCCTAACTCGTAGCGATACTCAACAATAAGTTTTCGCCCAGTAAAAATTCAATCACTCAACTCGCGCGCACAGACAGTTAATTTTTTTGCTATGCTCGCCGGATAGATTTTTGCTTGTATACAAAAGGCTTTCACCTTGACTGATATCAAATCCACCCCCGACAAAAAGTCTCATAAATCCTCGTCAAAGAAATTCCGATTTTCCGCACAGAAATTAATACCGCTGTGCGTCACGCTGACGTTCGTATTATTGGTATTCAATGTTTTTTTAACCTTCCAACAACAAACGAATCAAAAGCACACACTCGCCGCCATTACCCAGACATTGCAGAATCTGCAGACGCAAACTAACCAACATTGGCAACAGCTGACCCAACAATTCAAAGCATCCACTGCTCATTGGAAACTGCTCTCACAGTTGCAGACTGAATTGCCCAATTGGCAGAAACAATCACAAAACACCTATCACACGCTGCTTACGCAACTCCAGACTTTGAGCACCCAACAAGGCACAGTTCAAAAAGATCTATCCAGTGCATTGAACGTGCTCAAACAGTTGAATACGACACATGCAACATCCCTATCGCAAAAACCCAGCCATAACAAACGCGACCCTGGTTATCAAACAACCGATCAGTATCGCATCTTTGGCGTTGCGCCCTATGGCGTTATATTGGTTGGGCCCAATGGCGACTTCACCGTCGCACGCGTGGGTCAGACACTAGGCAAATTGGGTGAAGTCACAGCAATTTCAAAAGACCGCGTGATTGCCGGTAAATATGTGATTCATCCTTAGAACCCCCTGTTACGGGTTAATGATTATTTCTGCTGCGGTGAGTTTGCCGGATACGCTTGAGGCATGGCAGGAGATAGATTTTCCATCGGCACTTTCAACAATCGATCCTGATGTGCTTCCAATACAGCCGGTGGGATGTCACCGTCATAACGTAATTCCAACACATTATGTGCACGATTTTGCAAATAAGCATTACGTACAGCCACATAAGGATCCAACGCCATCTGCGTGAGTAGCTCTTCTTTGGGCAATGCAATCGATGCCAAATCCACTAATTGCACAGCACGCACCGGATATTGCCACCACCATGGACTGTAATTCACATAGGTAATTGGACTAAATAGATAATCAACGCCCATGCCAACAGCGCCGGTCATTGTATTCGGCCCAAAAAATGGTAAGACGACATACGGAGAAGGTCTTAAACCCCAAACTGCCAGAGTATAACCAAAGCCTTGTGGATGATTATATAATCCAACATGCGAGGCCACATCAAAAATCCCTAAGATTCCCACCGTCGTATTTAAAAAGAAACGCGCAAAGTCGTGTGCAAAATAATGCCAGTTCCACTGCAAAGCATCGTTGATAATCTTGGGCACAGTTTCGGCATTAACAAAAAAGTTATGCACGCCAGAACGCACCGGAGACGGCAATACGAACTGATAGGCTTGTGTCACCGGACGAATAACCGTATGTAATTCCTGATTGATATTGAAAAACGCACGGTTCATGGGATCATAAGGATCGACTTTATAGTCAGGTGCAGTTTTAGGTGACATACAACCTGATAGTAAAACACTCGATGCCAACACCACGGCACAACACAATTTCAAACGCACAACATAACACCTTTCAGACAGCGCTTAGCGCGTGAGTATATCAAAGATCTTTGTCTGTGAGACCTTTGCACGCCTAGATTATAGGACTAGATTTCTCGATAAGACTGTTGTGAGTTATCCCAGAAAAGCCTTATGATAAGCGACTTTGAAAAACACACCACAAAGGAAAAGATAATGAGCAATCGCATGTCCCCTGGAAAATCTATCCCTGACGATATCAATGTCGTCATTGAAATCCCGGCATTTAGTGAACCTGTTAAATATGAACTCGACAAAGAGACTGATACCTTGGTTGTTGATCGTTTTATGGCAACGTGCATGCGGTATCCAGCTAACTATGGTTTCGTCCCACAAACATTATCCGAAGATGGTGATCCTGTAGACGTGTTAGTAGTAACACCGGTTCCTTTGCAACATGGTGCTGCTATCCGCTGCCGCCCAGTGGGTGTGTTAAAAATGACAGATGAATCGGGTGTCGATGCTAAAATTCTGGCAGTCCCAGTTGAAAAGCTTACGCCATTGTACAACCACGCCCAAGAAGCAACTGATCTGCCTGAATTACTACTCAAACAAATCGCACACTTCTTCGAAAATTATAAAGATTTAGAAAGTGGAAAATGGGTAAAAGTTGAGGGTTGGGCTGATGCAGCTGCAGCCAAGGCAGAGATTTTGGCCAGTGTCGAACGCCATCAGGCCAATGCTAAATAAGAGGCAGAAACCTGCAGATGTGTTAATGATTCTAGGTCAAATGCTTGACCTAATCATTAACACGCATAATAAAGCTACTGCATAACTTCAGTAGTGGATGAAGTTATGCAATAGTCTTATAAATGGGGTATTGAGACAATCACTCACATGCACACGAACCTCCCGCCACACAGTTATTTTTTAGTCGGTGGTGCCGTACGCGACCAATTACTTGACTTGCCTGTCAAAGACCGTGATTGGGTGGTGATTGGTCAAACACCGGATGCTATGCGCGCGGCTGGTTTCCGCCAAGTCGGACGCAATTTTCCGGTTTTTCTACATCCAGAGACGCAAGAAGAATACGCATTAGCGCGTACTGAACGAAAACAGGGCATTGGACATACCGGCTTTACCTGTCATGCCACACCTGATGTGACATTAGAACAGGACCTATTCCGCCGCGATCTGACAATTAATGCCATGGCACAAGATGCAAACGGCCATATTATTGATCCATACCATGGGCAGCAAGACTTAGAAAATCGTGTGCTCCGTGCAGTATCACCTGCCTTTAAAGAAGACCCATTGCGCGTACTACGTGTTGCGCGCTTTGCGGCACAATTGGCCGATTATAATTTTCAAATCGAACCTCAAACCCTACACATGATGCGGGACGTTGTAGCAACCGGCGAGCTGGCTTCGCTTGCCCCTGAACGCATTTGGCAAGAGTGGCAAACGGCATTGCAAAGCCCTGCCCCACAACGTTTTTTTGAGACGCTGAAGGCTTGCAGCGCACTCCCACTCATATTGCCAATGGCCGCAGCACTCGATGATGCTAGCTGTCAACGCGCCTGTACTATCAGCTCAGATGTGGGTATACGCTTTTGCGCATTGACTCATCGCATCGATCAAGTGACACCGTATTTAGCGCTCCCCAAATGGTTAAGCACGCAACAGCAGTTGGTGCATCAATATTCTGTAACGCTATCCCATTGTAAAACTGCCATGGATTATTTAGACCTGCTATATGCTTTGGATGCATATCGTCGACCTGAACGGCTGTCGCCTTTTGCGACCACATGCACGGCCATTCTCGACACAACACAATCCGCGGAACAATTGATATATGCATGGGAACAAACACATGCCCTAACTGCACGTCAATTGCCAGCAACAATTCAAGGCGCACAAACCCGCGAAGCATTGTATACTCTGCGCCGACAAAAACTTGAGGAATGCTTTTCACCATGACCCCGCAACAACAGTTTATTGAATATGCCATCACGCAAAATGCCCTACAATTTGGCAGCTTCACGCTGAAATCGGGACGTGTTAGCCCGTATTTCTATAATGCACGCTTGTTTAATACTGGTTTGGCATTGGCAAAATTGGGCGCACTGTATGCGGAAACCATTCTACAAGACAACATTGAATTTGATATGTTATTTGGCCCAGCCTATGCAGGCATTCCTTTGGTCTGTGCCACAGCAATGGGCCTAGCTGAACGCGGCCATAATGTGCCTTTCTGTTTTAATCGCAAAGAACCCAAAGACCATGGAGAAGGCGGGCAATTAGTCGGTGCTCCACTACAAGGCAAAGTATTAGTTATTGATGATGTTATTACCGCTGGCACCGCTTTTCTTGAAAGCCTGACCTTATTGGAAGCACATCAAGCCACACCTGCTGGACTCGTCATTCAATTTGATCGCCAAGAAAAAGTTCAAGGTTCGCAATCTGCCATCCAAGAGATTGAACAAAGCCTAAAAATTCCCGTACTGAGCATGGTGACATTAGCCGATGTTCTGGCTTACTTAATCGCTTCCAAGGAACACGCCGAGCAAATCGCAGCCATTGAAACCTATCGCCAGGCGTATGGAGTCGAAAGCTAGGACAATACAAAACAACAAGCTTTGCACAAAACCCATTAATCAATAAAAAAGCCGCTGGATCTTTCAGTCATCCAGCGGCTTTTTGCTCTATATGTCTATACAGCTTAGTTGGCCATGCAACACTTGCGGCTTAGAAAATTATGGACATTAAGCTCTTTAGAAAAAAACTGGCTAATCCGCTCTTGGTGCTCTTTCACCACATCTTCAGGTTTGCTTGTTTTAATGTAATGTCATAACGACGTGCCCATTTACGAATAGTGCTGTGCGTCACACCAATGCGTTTTTCAGCTTCAGAGTAGCTCAGGCCTTCTTCAGAAAAGCGTTCTAATAGGGTTTTTGCAGAACAATCGAAACTTTCGCGATTTTGTGCTCTAGACTGCCGTTATATTGATTAGCCATTATATTCTCCACTTTGTATTATTATTTTTGTTATATTGTTTTTATTAATTTTCGGACATATTGTATAAATTAATGTGACAAGTTTCAATATACGTCACAATAAAATACTAAATCCCGCGCATGCGTATGAAACAATAGCCCGAATAAAAATGCAAGGTGTTACAAAATGCATAATTTGTGCTGACATTCAATACACCTAAATCCATCACTAATCATACGAAAATGGCAAAATAGATTACAAAGCAGTAAGTGATTTCTCAAACCTGTGTAAGGCGCATTGAGACAAGAAATGGACCCCCCCCCTATGGTGAGAGCATGCAATATAGGTATTTCAAAAAAGGAGTGCATTATGACACACACCATCACACCAGAATTTAAACTTCTATTAAACGCACAAACCCAGACCGACAGCTTAGAATCCTGCTGGATGGAAGGTTTTGCAATTGCGCAGGCTGAAGGTGAGTTTGACTTGAATCCATTCCGCAGAAACAGCACAGAAGCACGTTTTTGGGAAGAAGGTTACATGGCAGGTTTGCTCAATGAGGCACCATTATTTCCAGAATACGCCGTATCCATTAGCCTACACCACGAGCCAGAACAGAATGTACAGAACGACCAAAACTTCAATTTGAAAAAATGGCTGAATAAAAGCAAATGGTTTGCTGCCAGTGTCGCAGCAACTGGATTAGGCACCCTAGTCATCACAACAGACCTACTGGAATTAGCTGCTGCCTAATAGGCTATTACATCAGCAAGCCCGCATGTTTTAAGAGATCAAGCATGCGGGCTTCTTCTTTTTTCATGCACCATTTAACGCAATAGTCGCCAGCATTTCCACATGCTGATCATCCGCATTAAGCGCTGGGATATAGTGAAATGTCTCGCCGCCATTTTCTAAAAAAATGTCGCGATTCTGCATCGCAATTTCTTCCAAGGTTTCCAAACAATCAACTGAAAATCCGGGGCAAATCACATCCAGACTTCCAACACCTTGCTGCGCTAATTCAGTCACTGTTTCATCCGTATAAGGCGACAACCAACGCGCACGCCCTACACGAGATTGAAAGCTAATTCGATACTGCTTATCTGTTAAACCCAAGGCTTTGACAATCAGTGCTGCAGTTTGCAAACACTGCGCATAGTAAGGATCACCTTGCTGAATCGATTTCTCTGGCAAACCATGAAATGAAAATAATAAACATTCAGCGCGTGTATTTTCCTGCCAGTGCGTTTTGATTTGCCCTGCCAGTGCAGCAATATAGGCAGGATGATCATGATAATCTTGCACGGCCTGAATCTGTTGACCAGGTTGGGCCAAACGCTGCACATATTCGATATTAGTTTGTGTCGTGGTAACAGAATATTGTGGATATAGCGATAGCAATTTAATGTCCGTCACGCCCACCTCAGCAAATGCGGCAAGCGCTTCTTTGACACCAGGCTGACCATAACGCATCGCACAATGAATAACATGCTCTGGCAATTTTTCCTGCAACTTCTGCCGTAACTGTTGACAATATACAATCAATGGCGAACCTTCAGGAAACCAGATTTCGGCATAGGCCGGCAACAATTTTTTCGGGCGCCAAGGCAAAATGGCGCCATATAAAATTGGCAACCAACATACACGCCGAAGTTGAACGACTAGAGGATCTGACAAAAAATCACGCAAAAACCGCCGAATACTGCGTACAGACAAATCAGCTGGCGAACCTAAATTCATCAATAAAATGCCTCGTTTAGCTGCCATGCACTGTCTCCACTAATAATGCTAATTTATCTGGATCCACACTCGGCAAAATGCCATGACCCAAATTAAAAACATGACCCGTCTCTGGGCCATAAACGGATAAAATTTCGCGCACCCGCTCTACTAGAATTTCATCTTTGGCGAACAAAACACATGGATCTAAATTACCTTGCAAGGCCACTTGCCCACCGATACGCTGCTTGGCAGCAGCTAAATCAGTTGTCCAATCAAGCCCAACAGCGTCACAACCACCCGCTGCAATAGATTCTAACCATTGACCACCGCCTTTAGTGAATACAATGCATGGAATACGTTGCTCACCACGTTGCAATTGCAGCTGGTGCATAACACTGCGCATGTAATATAAAGAAAACGTCTCATAGTCTGGCCCGGACAGCACACCACCCCAAGTATCAAACAGCATTACAGCATCCACACCAGCCGCAATCTGTGCATTTAGATAAGCAGCAACGGCTGTTGCCAAATGTTGCAACAGATGTTGTAAGCATTGCGGATCCTGATACAGCAGCGTTTTGATCTGTGCAAACTGTTTGCTGCTGCCACCTTCAACCATGTAAGTGGCCAAAGTCCAAGGACTACCGGAAAAACCGATTAATGGCAAATGCGTGGGCAACTCACGTCGGATCGTTCGCACTGCATCCATTACATAACGCAACTCCCCTTCCGGATCCGGTTGCGGTAATTGTTTTACATCATTCAATGTCCGCACTGTACGGGCAAAACGTGGCCCTTCGCCTTCAGCAAAAGACAGCCCTAAACCCATGGCATCCGGAACAGTTAAAATATCCGAAAATAAAATAGCCGCATCTAAATCAAACCGAGCCAAAGGCTGCAAGGTGACTTCACAAGCCAACTCAGGATTCCGGCACAAGTCCATAAAACTACCAGCCTGTGCACGCACTCGACGGTACTCAGGCAAATAGCGTCCAGCCTGTCGCATAACCCAGACCGGGCGACGCTTAATCGGTTGGCGCAATAATGCGCGAATAAAATCACTGTGCATGGTTCATCCACTCCGTAATGCTAGCCAAAGCTTGTGTTAAATGTTCTGGCTGATTACCGCCAGCTTGTGCCATATCAGGACGACCACCCCCTCGGCCACCGACTTGCTCTGCCAAAAAACCAACCAATTTACCGGCATGAAAACGCTTGGTCAGATCAGCCGTTACACCGGCAACTAAATTCACCTTGCCATCTGACACTACCGCCAAAACTACGACACCACTGCCCAACTTCTGCTTCAATTGGTCTAACAAATGCCGTGCACCTTTGGCATCTACACCTTTCACCTCAGTGGCAATCACTGCAGTACCCGCGATATCTTGGGCTTGTGCCAAAATGTCATGCAGCTGTGCACCAGCTAATTGAGCTTTTAATTGATCAACCGTTTTTTCCAGCTGCTTTTGCTTGATAAAAACCTGCTGCAACTTGTTGGCAAATTGTTCACGCGACGTATTCAAAATTTCGGATACGGCAATACAAATCTGATCTGCAGACTGCGTCCAATCAACTGCAACAGGACCAGTAATCGCTTCAATACGCCGCACACCGGCAGCAATACCCGATTCAGACAGAATTTTAAACAGCCCAATATCACCTGTACGCGACACATGCGTACCACCACACAGTTCAATAGAAAAATCACCCATGCTGAGCACTCGCACTTCTGATCCGTATTTTTCACCAAATAAAGCCATGGCGCCTCGCTTCTGTGCTGCTTCTGGCGTCATCACTTCGGTTCGCACAACATGATTCGCTTGAATCTGCGCATTAACCAAGTCTTCAACTTCGCGCAAAGTTTCCCATGGAAGCGCCTGATTTAAACTGATATCAAAACGCAAACGATCTGGTGCTACCAACGAGCCTTTCTGCGTCACTTGCTGGCCAACAACCTGACGCAAAGCCGCATGTAATAAATGAGTTGCGGAGTGATTCGCTGCACTTTGGCGACGTTTTGACACATTAACACGTGCTTGCACACGATCACCCACTGTTAAATTGCCACTTTGCAAGACACCGTAATGCACAAAGGCTTCTGCCTGTTTTTGTACATCCTCGACCACAAACACTGCATCACCTAAAACCAGCTCGCCTTGATCGGCTACCTGGCCACCACTTTCGGCATAGAAGGGCGTTTGTGCCAACACCACATCACCTGAAACACCTGCTTGCAAGGTTTCAACGGTTTCTGCCTCATGCAGCAAGACTTGAATGTCAGCCTCATCTTGTAGCCGCGTATAACCTGTAAACGTTGTGCTACAGTCTAAATTCACGCGCTGCGTATAATCGACATTAAACTGACTGGCGGCACGCGCCCGCTCACGCTGTTCTGCCATGCAGGCTTCAAAACCCATTTGATCGATGGACAAACCATTTTCACGCGCCACATCCGCAGTTAAATCAACTGGAAAGCCATAGGTATCATATAGTTTAAAAACGATATCACCGGCAATTTGCTGACCTGACAAACCGACCATCGCCTCATTCAAGATGCGCATACCCTGGTCTAATGTTTTGGCAAATTGCTGTTCTTCCTGGCGAATGGCACTGCGAATATCGTATTGCTGAGCAACCAACTCAGGATAGGCTTCGCCCATGAGCTCGGTCAGCGGTTCAACTAATTGATAAAAGAAAGGTTCACGCATACCTAGTTGATGACCGTAACGAATGGCACGACGCATAATACGACGCAGCACGTAACCACGACCTTCATTCGCCGGCAATACACCATCAGCAATCAAGAATGCGCAGGCCCGAATATGATCGGCAATCACTCGAAGTCCGCGTTTTGATAGATCTTCAATACCGATCAGTGCTGCGGCAGCTTTAATTAAATAGACAAACCCATCGGTATCAAAGTTATCATGCACACCTTGTAATACCGCTGCCAAACGCTCGATGCCCATGCCGGTATCAACCGAGGGTTTAGGCAATGGCGTTAATTGGCCATCTGCGGAACGGTTATATTGCATGAACACCAAGTTCCAAATTTCAACATAACGATCACCGTCTTCGTCTGGTGTGCCAGGTGGGCTACCCAAAATATGCTCACCATGATCATAAAAAATTTCCGTACACGGCCCACAAGGACCGGTATCGCCCATGCTCCAGAAATTATCTTTTTCACCAATGCTGGAAAACCGCTGTGGGTCCACGCCAATATCTTTCAGCCAAATCTCAGCAGCTTCATCGTCTTTTTCATACACTGTAATCCACAGTTTCTCAGGTGGTAAGTTGATGACTTCGGTCAGAAATTCCCAAGCATAAGCAATAGCGTCACGTTTGAAATAATCGCCAAAACTAAAATTACCCAACATTTCGAAAAAAGTATGGTGCCGCGCGGTATAGCCCACATTTTCGAGATCATTATGTTTGCCCCCCGCACGCACACAGCGTTGCACCGAGGTCGCACGTTGATAAGGCCGCTTATCGGTACCGAGAAATACATCCTTAAACGGCACCATACCTGCATTGACAAACAAAAGTGTGGGATCATTTTGTGGAATTAAAGGCGCCGACGGCACAACCTGGTGTCCTTTACGCGCAAAGAAATCAAGAAAGCGTTGGCGAATTTGGTGAGTTGTAATCATTTAAATCAGAATGCCTGAGGAAAAAGCGGACTTATTCTAGCCAGTTTGGCAGCGCATCGCCATAAGCTCGACACATAAAAAAGCCACTCCGAGGAGTGGCTAGTCGTAGAACAACGCCCTTGCATCCATTGCAAGCTGGTAAAAAGCCAGGATCCTGGCTATTAAAAATCAAACAAATTGACCAGAAAACACTTCGGAAAATACCATCGGGTTAACTTGAGTGGCTGTAAAATACTGGCCCAAGCGATAATAATTAGCTAGTGCCAAACTGGACAACAAAATAATAGCTGGAACAAAAACGGTTAATGCAACATTCAACATACGTAATTTCATCTGTCTTACCTCTTTTCTTAAACTAATAGTGCTTGTACTTGACTGAGTTGATGCCACGACCCTAGCATTCCCGCATCCATATGTGTGGGCTGCATAACTGCATGTGTTGTTGAAATCACTGATTGCACGTCAAGAGACACAAGTTCAATGGCTGAAGCCACAATCAACAAGCTAACCGCTAAAGATAAGTTCAATGCCATACGGCTAAAATTTCTCGTTGGAAAATGGAGTTTATGATGCATGGGTCAATCCTCTCAATTTATCCCTCTCTTATTCACAGGCTATCCACATCAGCGAAGGGGAAAGCCAGTATAGATTTCGACCTCATAAATACAAGAAACCGAAAAAAACATGAAAAAATAAAACTGCGTTTTCAATCATTTTTTTACTTTTATACATGCGAATGTATTGCAAATTATAAATATATAAAAACCTTTATCTGTAAAAATACAAATGAACGGTTTAATACTCAAAACAAACTATCCACAGGCATGGCTATTTATTAAACAAACCCAAAAGTTACCTTTAGAAATCCCAACAGGAACTCGCATCATGAACGACCTGAACACATAAGATACAAATAGATATCAATAGTCTCAGGCAAATGCTTTCTCCCCAAGCTGCATAAAAAAGTCGTGTAAATTCAACGATCAAGCAAACATGACACACAAGACACTTCAGACAAAAGCCTCCCATTGATATCACCTACCGGAAAAACCACCAAGCCGCCTGAACAGCGCATACAACCTATCACTATGCCAATCGCCTTAAACTCAACACCTCAATGCGTTAATCCACAATGAGCTAGTGAAATAAACGTCACATTCTATTCCACGCGATTAAAAAGTGAACGAACACAATCAATACCCTAGTGTAAAAATCATTGGACAAAATCACGAAAATGCATTTAAGCGCAAAAAAACTCACTAAAAAACATAGACTATTACGATTTAACTGACTTTTTGAGCAATCGAAGCATCAAGATAATGGGTGCTGCAAATCCACCACAACCGGCTCCAGTTGTTCCTGATCCGGATCAATCTGTGCATAAGAAATAATAAAAATAGGATCACCGACTTCTGCTTTACGCGCCGCTGGACCATTTAGGCCAAAAACCCCACTGCCACACTCGCCGCAAATCACATACGTTTCCAAACGTTCACCATTGTTGAGATTTACAATCTGAACGCGCTCATTTTCACGGATATTCGCTGCATCCATAATATCTTCATCGATGGTAATGCTACCGACATAAAATAACTCACGCTGCGTCACTGTGGCGTACGCAATTTTCGATTTAATCACCGTGATCAACATAACTTCTAACTCCCCGATAACACTTTCACAGTGCAATATTATCAATCAGACGCACATCACCTAAGGATGCTGCGGCAAAACGCCGGCCATTATGCGTGAGAACATAGTCAACCGCAAACCCCAAAGCAGTCAACGAGGCTTCACAATCAGCATCACTGCTGTTGGCTTGCAATATACTGGGCAATTGCGCTGCTAGAGCCAATTGTTCAGCGGTCAATCGTCGATTGCGTGAACTCATCGCCAAACCAGAAGCTTCGCGCACTGTTGGGCAACCAATAATCTGAGTATTCAGAAAAAACGCCTCGGCCATACCTTTGATCAACTGATATTGCTGATAATCTTTTTCACCAAAATATGCCCGATCAGCCTTTGCCAACAAAAGCAGCTTCATCACAATAGTAAGCATCCCTGTAAAATGCCCAGGACGATGCGCACCCTCCATTAAGGCACTCAATTCTGTTTCATCCACTCGATAATGATAATCATCGGGATACAAAGCCTCCCGTGTCGGCAATAAAACATAATCGACCCCCAAAGATTCAGCCAAAGCCAAATCATCCGCTACAGTCTTGGGGTAATTCTGTAAATCTGCCGTGCAATTAAACTGCGTAGGATTAACAAAAATGGTTAATACAGTGGCATCATTTTCTGCACAGGAGCGTTGCAGCAAACTGGCATGGCCGGCATGCAAACACCCCATGGTCATCACCACACCTAAAGATCCAGAAATCTGCCGACAGCAATCTTGCCACTCTGTTAATTGGGTCAATACACGCATTATGAATAACTCTGCTCACTAGAAGGAAACGCGCACGATTTTACCTCCTGTGCGTACTGATTGGCAGCTTGCATCACCGCACCATGTGTTGTCGCATACTTCTTGAGCAAAGTTGGATTAAACTTCGGATCGAAATCTAGCATATCGTGTAATACCAACACCTGACCAGACGTCTGCGAACCGGCACCAATCCCAATAGTCGGGATGCTTAACTGTGCCGTCACTGCTGCAGCAATTAGTGCTGGCACACATTCTAATACAACAGCAAAACAGCCTGCTGCCTGCAAACGCAGGGCCTGATCAAGCAAACGTGCTTCACCGCCATCATCTCGACCTTGCACTTTGTGACCACCCAATTGGTGAACGGCTTGCGGTGTCAAACCTAAATGCCCCATCACCGGTACACCAGAATCCACAATATGCCGCACAAGGTCTTCATTGCCATCGACACCCTCTAGTTTGACGGCTTGCGCACCAGCCTGCATTAAACGTGCAACGTTTTCCATCGTGCGTGTTAATCCTTGGCGATAGCTCATAAAAGGCAAATCACCAATGACAAACTTATCCCCCGCGCCGCGCGCCACAGCTGCAGTATGCAAACACATCATATCCATAGTGGCATGCACAGTAGAGGGATAGCCATACATCACCATGGCTAAAGAATCACCGACCAACAGGCAGTCAACTTGGCTGTCAGCCAAAATGCGGGCAAAAGCGTAATCATAGCAAGTCATCATGACAATCTTATCGTCTGCTTGCTTCATGTTTTGAAAGTCTAAAATATTCATATCCGGTTCCTCGTGTTGAGGACCGATCTTCAATTAACACCCATCACACAATAATGGATATCCAATCAGGTTAAATGTCAGTTTTAATCTGGTACCTGTCTGGTGGCATACACCACGCAATCGTCGATCAAGCCCAATGCCAAGGTCGTTGTATCACGACCTCAAGCCAGACATCTTACTGAAAAGTTTTTTAAATACCAGCCAGAGTTGAGTGATATTAATAGCGCATCGGACACATGCCTCGTAACATCTCAGCCTAAGGGTTTTAAATCCGCCACCAGCGTCGCATAAACATCAGCACGAACGGCAGCAAGGCAAACAGCAACACACCACCGATTAGAGTCAATTCATATAAACCGGTTGAACCAACCTCTATCCCTTTCGGGGGAAATAAGCCAATAATGATCGTCACAACGCAACTGACAATGCCAAATAAACCTACCAGCCACACACCTAGTTTCCCGCCTGGAATGCGATAAGCTCGCGTAACATCAGGATGGCGATACCGTAAGCGGATCACAGCAGCAAACATAAAAACATAGGCTAATAGCGATAAAATTGCGGTGATATTAGACAGCACCCAAAACGAGCTACTCACCGATGGCATGTACAGGTACACGCCACAGATTAACAGAAAAATCACCAACTGACTCAGCAACACTCCAATGGGTGCGCCATGCTGATTCTGACGCGCCAAAAACGCCGGCAACACGCCATCTTGCGCTGCCACCATTAAACCTTTACTGGGACCCAACACCCAAGCTGTAACGCCACCAAAACCACCGAGAATAATACAAATCGCCACCACCGTGATCATCCAGTTCATGTGATAAGCATGAAAAAACACATAAAACACCTGCAACATGCCTGACATCAAACTGATATGTGCCTTGGGAATCACCACAGCAATAGCCAAACTACCGCCAATCAAAGTCGCCAAAATAATCACCGTCGAAATCCATAAAGCACGCGGATAGCTTCTCTGTGGGTTTTTCACTTCGCTCGCATGAATGGCTGACATTTCGATGCCAACCAAACTAAATAAAACATTGGTCAACAACACCAAAGTACCGATTGGTGGATGGGCCGGCCAAAAATGATGCCAGTCAAATATCACATAGCTGTGATGACCCGCCGCTAACCAAATCACGCCCAGCAACGTGATTAATACCATCGGAATTAAAGAACCCACCAGTGACGCCACATTAGTCACCAAACTTGATGCACGCATGCCATAGCTATTGGCAATCGTAGTGCCCACAAACATGATCACAATGGCGGTCAACATAAATGCTTTGCTGTGCACCAAAATAGGATTAATCAAATAAGCGAGCGTCGCTGCTAATAACGATAAAATCACCGGAAACCAACAAATATTGTACACCCACTGCAACCAAATGGTTACCAAACCACACGGCAGACCAAACGCTTCACGCACCCACACGTATACACCACCGCGTTTAGGCCAACCAGTGGCTAATTCTGCAGCAACCACAGCGGCAGGAATAAAAAAGAAGATGGCGGCGACCAGATAGTAAAACACCAAGGTAAAACCATATTTGGCGGCAAAGGGGATACTGCGCAGACTGTCGACTGCAACAATATTGAGCATCACAAGTGAAAAAACACTCAGCGTTTTGCGCGCCATGCGGGTACCCATGGTGTATTCCTGGAAAGCAACCGTGAAAGGCAGACACCCTATCGGGAAGCACTATAAAAAGCAATCACGAGTGGCGGAGTATCTGAGTAATGTTCAGACCAATGCTTCAATTAATTCAGGGAGTTTCCAAATCAGATAAATGGGCAGAGATAAAATATTTTGCTCAAGCCCCAAAGGTGCCGTAGAAATCTTGAACCCAACTGGAGAAGACTTCTCTTGCATAAATAGTCTCAACGATTTGAGTTTTCCTGTTGCACCCGATTTAACTTCTATGGGTAAAATCATCGATTTTACATTAACAACATAATCAATCTCTGCCTGCGCCCCCCTTTTATCTCGCGCCCAAAAGTATACTTGACTGGGAGAAAAAGGATCTTGGTAGGCCATTATTTCCTGAGCAACAACTTGTTCCGCAAGCTGACCATCGTTTAATTTAATTAAGTCAGGCGCCTGCAGGAGCGCCGTCTCTAAGCCACTCACTCTCTGCACCAGGCCTACATCTAGGAAGCTGAATTTGAATTTTTTATCATTTTGAGTGGCGCTCAATGGCAAGCCAGATGCAGTTGAAGCATAAATACGCTTTAAAATACCTGCATATTCCAACAAATTAATCGCCTGCTTGAGTTCACGGGACCGATATTCAGGTGCAATTTTTGTATATTGAACTTGCGTACCAACCAGTCCAGGCGCTTTTTCAAAAACAGATTGTAGATACTTATGTTGACTCAAGTTGGCATATTTACCGAAATCATCGTGATAAGTGCGCAAAATACTGTTTTGTAGCCTTTGAACCGTATGATAATCCGGCGTATCGATAAATGCTGACATCACTTCAGGCATACCACCAACAGCCATGTAAGCTCTAAAAAGGCTCAATAATTTGTCATGTATGACTGTGGGAATAGTTTCATGCAAAGTGACGTCTGCTAAAAAATCCACAAGCCTGTGCTCACCCGTGTTTAACAGGTACTCTTGGAATGTGCACGGGTACATGTATAAGTATTCAATACGCCCAACAGGCATACTAATATTTTCTTGATATAGCGTGAATTCAAGCAAAGAACCAGCTGCTAACACATGCAGCTCTGGCAACTTCTCCTTAAAATAACGCAGGGCTTGCAGAGCTTCAGGGCAGTTTTGAATCTCATCAAAAAACAGTAAAGTTTTTCCCGGCTGAATAGACTGTTTAGACAACAATTGAATCATATTGATAATATAATTTGGATCCAAATTGGAAAAGCATTGCTGATAATGGGGTGAGAGCTCGAAGTTAACCTCGACAAAGTTCTCAAACCGCTCAGCCAGTTGACGTACCACAAAGGTCTTGCCAATTTGTCTTGCGCCTCGGATTAGTAGTGGTTTCCGCTTAGATGCCTTAGCCCAAGCAACCAATGAATCTTGTATTGTTCTCTTCATAAACTCACAAAATGGTTAAATAACAGGGTAAATATAGCCATAAAATGGCTAAATAACAGGGTAAATATAGCCATAAAATGGCTAAAAATCAAATACAAACAAAAATAACACGCTATATAGAGCCAAATTGATTTGAAAATGAGCAACCTTACAAAATATAATAATGTATAAATAATTATGTTTTTTATTAATAAATGTATCCTTTATACACTTCTGTTGAGCCACTGAGATGCATGTCCTCATATTATTCAACCTGGCCTGAATGGCATATGAGATGGATATCTAAAAGCATTCGAGCATATGAATGGGCAGTCGCAACTGCACTGCTGGCCAATCAACCTAACGGCAGTAAATTAAAGCGCACCAGACCAGATAATCCTGGCATAGAACACAATGGCAAGCAGGTACGCTTAACCCATTCATTTATGAAAATTGATGGACACATCTACGCATTTTCGGCAAAGACTAACACAGCACAGGGTCAGTATGCTTCTGTCAATCTGGTTGAAAATCAAGCTAGAAAACGCTTTGTGGTCAAAATTCGCAAAAACCCTACAGCAGAGCCAAAACACCAGCGTGAATATGAGAACGACCACCTAATCACCACTAAACCTGGAAGACCATACACAACACTGAAACGAGAAACAGGCAAAACAACTGACTTATTAGAATACTATGGCCCTGACCTGCAAAGCCTCCACAGGGCTTATTGGGGTGATTGCGAGATTTTTGACTTCGACCGCGCATATCGACTCGCCATCACACTCGCTAACATCATACATGAATGGCATACCGTCAAAGGTATCTGCCACCTTGATGTCAAACCTGAAAATATTTGTATCCAGAACGGTCACGTAACCATTATTGATGTTGGTTTATCCGAAAAAATACGAGGGCCACGTGACCCCAGTCAAACTGACTTTTTAAAGGCAGCCCCAACTACACGCCATGCAAAAGTGAGGCTGCCTTTATGGATGGCCGAGAACTTGACGTATTTGCCTTGCTCCGCATCTTCATGATAGATGCAGACTATCCTAATTTTCATGGTGAACCATGCAAACACACCTACTATAGATTCCGTCTATTTTCCGCACTCACATTGCACTACAACGCTCAGTTACGCGAGCTACTGGACACGCGAGATGGGAAGATTAAAAACCTAACGGCACTGGGCCTCATGAATCGTTTGATCCAGCTACGCTATCAAGTCACCGAACCCGCTGATGATGCTGCAATTACTGCTGCACCAGAAGCATTTCGTCAATGCTATTTACACTTGGACCGCAAAGATCTGCGCGAAAGACAGTATTTTTGCACCATACTGGAGGCACCCGAACAATTTTTAGAGATATTTAATTTCCTAGCCGAAAACCCTGAACTCGATAAAGCTGAAAATTTCCAACTCCTCTTAGACGCCGGTTCAATATCTGCGGCCCGATACCGACTTGATATCCTACTAAGGCCAAAGTCGCCTAAAGATAGCTTCCGCACAGCCGAACTATTACGGCACGCACAACAAATCATCGAAACAACACGAGAAACACATAAAATGTTTCCACTCAGCCGCTTCTTCTTAGAGCCTTATGACATTAGTAACTCACAAAGTCTAACAATGCTCCTTATACCATGGGCTCATGGCATCCTACTCAGAGCCGACCGTGAGACACAGGTCCGGCCGTTCTAAACTCACTACGCCAAAAGCACCGGCACGAAAATCTTTAACGATCAATTGCCCGACTTGTTCCCACTGCACTTGGCCATGACGCATGCAGCCGCGTCGTTGTGCAATCCATTCCAGTGCCGGGAGCTCCGTTGTGATGGATGCTGGTAATTGGTAATGGTCACGGAACCTGTGAGCAGCCCGACTGCCTAACAAAAAATCCACGCAATAAGCCGCGACATCGGCAAAATCAAAAGCGGTTTCTTTGATCATATTTAATAAGGCTAACCGATAGCCCATATCAGCATCTGGTAACTTTTGCCACATAACACCTGGTGTGTCGAAAAGCACCCAGCCGGGTTTTAATTTGATGCGCTGAATATGCTGTGTAACTGCTGGCGTATCACCGACACGGTGCACCCGTCGACCTAACCATTGGTTGAGAAAGGTTGATTTGCCTACATTCGGTAAACCCATCACCAACAAGCGCAGCGGTTTATCGACCGTCCAGCGCCCGGTTACCTGCTGCTGAATACAGCGCTCAAAATCAGCTATGGCAAATCCAGTATTGGCCGTCATTAAACGCACTGGGCGTTTTATATCTGCAAAATGTTGCTGCCAAGCAGCGGTCACATCGGGATCAGCTAAATCCACTTTATTCAGGATCACCACTAATGGGCAATCACGTTGGATGTCCGCCAGCAAAGGATTGCGCGACGCCAATGGCGCACGCGCATCCAAGATCTCAATGACCAGATCAGTGTGTTTCATCTGCTCACGCAGGGCTTTCTGCGTTTTATGCATATGCCCCGGGAACCAGTTAATGGTCATCCGAATGGTGAACCGCTAACGACGTTTTTTGGGCATGTACAGATCAGTAATCGTACCTTCAAACGCTTCTGTTGCCATGGCAACACTTTCCGACAAGGTAGGATGCGGATGAATCGTGAGCGAAATATCTTCTGCATCGCAGCCCATTTCGATGGCTAATCCAGCTTCTGCAATTAAATCACCCGCATTTGGACCCACAATCCCACACCCAATGATTCGATTGGTTTTCTCATCGAACAGCACCTTAGTCATGCCTTCATCACGCCCTAAGCTTAAGGAACGCCCACTGGCAGCCCATGGAAAGACACCTTTACCATAAGCAATCCCCTGTTCTTTAGCTTCGTTTTCAGTCACACCCACCCATGCTACTTCTGGATCAGTATACGCCACCGATGGAATACACGCAGGTTCAAAATAATGCTTATGACCGGCAATCACTTCCGCAGCAATTTTACCCTGCGGCACGGCTTTATGCGCCAACATCGGTTGACCCACAATGTCACCAATAGCGTAAATATGTGGCACATTGGTTTTCATTTGTTTATCAACCGTAATAAAGCCACGATCATCGACATTGACACCCGCTTTATCGGCATCGAGCAGCTTACCGTTCGGTATACGCCCCACTGCGACTAATACGCCGTCATATTTCACGGGTTTTTCAGGCGCTTTTTTGCCTTCAAAAGTGACATAAGCTCCGTCTTTCTTCGCTTCAACCTTCACAACCTTGGTTTCCAACATGATGTTGTTATAACGCTGACTGATCCATTTTTGGTATGGCTTAACAACGTCTTTATCTGCACCATTCATCAACTGAGGCATAAATTCCACAACGTCAATTTCGGCACCCAGTTGATGGTAAACCGTCGCCATTTCTAGGCCGATAATACCGCCACCGAGCACCAGCATTTTCTGCGGAATCTGTTCTAATGTTAAAGCACCAGTCGAATCAAAAATACGTGGATCTTCGGGAATAAACGGCAGCTTCACCGGTTGAGAGCCGGCCGCAATAATGCACTGTTCAAAACGAATCTGGGTCTTTTCACCTGCTTCATTCTCAACAGACAACGTATGGTCATCCACAAAACGACCATAACCCGTGACAATTTCAACCTTACGTTGTTTAGCCAATGCCTTCAAACCACCGGTTAAACGCGTCACCACAGACTCTTTCCAAGCAGCCAGTTTTTTAATATCCACCTTGGCTTTACCAAACTGAATACCATGTGCGGACATCGCATCGGCTTCATCCATCACTTTTGCCGCATGTAACAAGGCTTTGGAGGGGATACAACCAACATTCAAACATACGCCACCAATGCTGGCATAACGTTCCACCAAAATAACTTTTTTACCTAAGTCAGCAGCCCGAAATGCGGCGGTATAACCACCAGGACCACTGCCTAATACCACGACTTCTGTCTGTTTCTCTGACATTTTTCTATCCCCTACAAAATAAGTTCGCGTAAATCTGATAAGTACTTCGCCACTGTGACGATAAACTGTGCGGCCTCAGCACCATCAACCAAACGATGATCTGCTGATAAAGACAGCGGTAACATTAAGCGTGGCACAAATCCGGCACCATCATACACCGGTTTCATTGCAGCCTTCGACACCCCTAAGATGGCAGCTTCTGGCATATTCACAATCGGTACAAACCCTGTTGTGCCAACATTGCCCAGACTGGAAATTGTAAAACAGCCGCCTTGCATATCTTTAGGCGACAGCTTGCCTGCACGGGCTTTACCACTGAGCTCGAGTAAATCCGCAGCAATTTCATAAATCGATTTCTGATCGGCATTTTGAATCACTGGCACCATCAACCCTGATGGCGTATCTACGGCCACACCAACATGTGCGTAGTGCTTAAATACCTGGGATGCACCGTCTGCACTCAATGAAGAACTGATATTGGCAAACTGTGTCAACGCTTTGGCCACTGCTTTCACGATAAACGGTACTGGCGTCAGTTTAACGCCGGCTTTTTCTGCATCAGCTTTCTTGGCCTTACGAAAAGCTTCTAGATCGGTAATGTCGGCATCCTCGAAGAAACTGATGTGCGGCACTTTCACCCAATTGCGGGCCAAATTTGCACCGGAAATCTTCTTAATGCGCGGCAATGGTTTGGTTTCCACTTCTCCAAACTGGGCAAAGTCGACCACAGGATCAGGCAACAGGCCTAAACCACTACCAGCATTCGCCCCGGATGCGGCACCTTGCACAATCGCTTTAACATGTTTTTTCAAGTCAGCTTCTAGCACACGGCCTTTACGCCCTGTGGCGACCACCTGTGATAAATCCACACCTAACTCACGCGCCAAACGACGAATCGCTGGAGATGCATGCGGATCGCCTGTGGGTTTGGCGTCAGCTTCCGACGCAACATCAGTCGCTGCTTGTACCGGCGCCGGTTCCGCTTTGATCGGCGCCGTTTCGACAGGTGCAGGTGCAGGAGCATCCACTTGCGCTTGACCAGCTACTGCCAACACAGCAATTTGATCACCCTGCGATACTTTATCGCCCTCTTTAACCATCACTTCGACGATTTGACCAACTTGCTCTGCTGGAATCTCCATCGTTGCTTTATCAGTTTCTAAGGTAATCAATGATTGCTCTGCCACAATGTCAGAACCTGCTTGGATATGAACTTCAATCACTTCAACATCGGCATACTCACCGATATCAGGCACCAATACCGGAATATTCGCGCTGGATGCTGTACTCGGCAGAGGCGCTTCTGTGGCAACTGTTTCAGGTTCTGCTGCAGGTGTAGCAACATCACCAGCTGTATCCAGTTCGATTAATGCGCTGCCTTCAGATACCTTATCGCCTTCTTGCACGATGATGGCTTTCACAGTGCCGGCCAAAGGCGAAGGAATTTCCATCGTCGCCTTATCAGTTTCCAACATCACCAAATTATGCTCAGCTTCAATTTGGTCACCAATAGCCACTAGGATTTCAATGACATTAACATCTGTGTATTCACCGATATCGGGAACATTGATTGTTTCGATCGACATTTCTTAACTCCCAATACTTATGCAAATAACGGATTAATTTTATCAGCAGACAGCTGATATTTTTTCATCGCGGCCTGTACGATTTCAGCAGACACCACACCTTCCGCAGCCAAAGCACTTAATGCAGCGACAACGATATGAAAACGGTCCACTTCAAAATGCGCACGCAATTGAGTTCGGGTATCACTGCGACCAAAGCCATCTGTACCCAACGCTATGTAATGACGCGGCATAAATTCACGTAACTGATCCATGTACAACTTCACATAATCCGTTGCAGCAATAATTGGCCCCACGGTTTTGTCTAGACATTCAGTTACGTACGCTGTTTTAGGCTTTTCAGTTGGGTGTAAACGGTTCCAACGGGCAACATCCAAACCATCACGATACAGATTATTACTACTGGTCACGCTCCATACATCTGCCGTCACATTGAAGTCGCTAGCGAGCAAATCTGCAGCAGCTTCCACTTCTGTCAAAATCGTGCCACTCCCGAGCAACTGCACATGCTGTTGCTGTTGAGTTTTTGCTTTCGCTTTATGATTCGGCTTTTCAGCGGTGTGCAACTGGTACACGCCCCGAATAATACCGTCTTCACAGCCTTCTGGCATAGCGGGATGCGCATAGTTCTCATTCATCATCGTAATGTAGAAATACACATCTTCACCATCGGCATACATACGTTTCATGCCGTGCCATAAAATCACCGCCAATTCGTAGGCATACGTAGGATCATAAGTGATGCAGTTCGGCACCAAATTCGCGATCACATGACTATGACCATCCTCGTGTTGCAGGCCTTCACCATTCAAGGTAGTCCGACCAGCAGTCGCGCCCAGCAAAAAGCCTTTTGCCCGCATATCACCTGCCATCCAGGCATAATCGGCAATACGTTGAAAACCAAACATGGAGTAAAAAATATAGAAAGGAATCATGGGCAGTTGATGGTGGCTATAAGACGTTGCTGCTGCTAACCAAGAACTGAATGCACCCCCTTCGTTGATGCCTTCTTGTAGGATTTGACCATCCGTTGATTCCTTGTACCACATGACCTGTTGACGATCTTCAGGTTCGTAGCGTTGGCCTTCAGCATTGTAAATGCCCAATTGACGGAACAAACCTTCCATACCAAATGTTCTGGATTCATCGGGCGTAATGGGCACAATGCGGGAACCGATAGCTTTGTCTTTACTAATACCGGAAAGCATCTGCACGAAAGCTGTGGTGGTCGACATTTCTCGACCTTCAGCAGTCCCTGCCAATAAACGTTTGGCAAATACATCGTAATGCGGAATTTCCAACGGTGTCTTATTCACATGTCTCGCTGGCAGATCACCGCCCAGCGCTTGACGCCGCGCTTTCAAATATTGCATCTCCGGCGCATCATCTGCCGGCTTGTACAATGCATAGTCCTCAACGGCCGCATCGGACACTTCGTCCATTTCAAAATGATCGCGAAAGCCTTTCAGTTCATCCACCGTCATTTTCTTCTGGTTATGGGCAATATTACGCGACTCTCCCGCAGCACCCATGCCATAGCCTTTCACAGTTTTAGTCAGAATCAATACAGGTTGTCCGGTATGTTCAACCGCGGCTTTGAAGGCGGAATAAACCTTAATCGGATCATGCCCACCACGTGTCAGATTATGAATTTGATCGTCAGTATAGTCTGCCACTAAGGCTTTTAGTGCCGGGTCTTTGCCAAAGAAATGCTCGCGCATGTAGGAACCACCGCGGGCTTTATAAGTTTGAAAATCCCCGTCACAGGCTTCAGCCAAATATTTTTGTAATAAACCTTGCGTGTCTTTGGCAAATAAAGGCTCCCAATCTGATCCCCAAATCACCTTGATCACGTGCCAACCTGCACCGGCAAAACTGGATTCTAATTCTTGGATAATCTTGCCATTACCATTTACTAGGCCATCCAGCCGCTGCAAATTACAGTTGACGACGAATACGAGGTTATCCAGCTTTTCACGACCCGCACGCGTAATGGCGCCCATTGATTCCGGCTCATCCATTTCACCATCACCACAAAATACCCAAACGGTGCGATTGTCGGTTTTAGCAAGACCACGTGCATGGAGATATTTCATAAAACGTGCTTGATAGATTGCGGAAATACCACCTAGGCCCATCGATACGGTGGCAAATTGCCAATATTGCGGCAATAGCCAAGGATGAGGGTATGAAGGAATGCCTTCACCATCAACTTCACGACGGAAATTCTGCATTTGTTTTTCAGTAAAGCGCCCCTCTAAAAAGGAACGGGCATAGATACCTGGTGCACCATGACCTTGGTAAAAAACCAAATCACCACCATGATCAGCTGTCGGCGCATGGAAGAAATGATTCAACCCGACTTGATACAGCGTACAGCTCGAAGCAAACGTACCAATATGACCACCCAAAGTGCTGTCTTTCTTATTGGCGCCTGCCACCATCACCGCAGCATTCCAACGAATCAAACGCTCCAGCTTGGCTTCTAACGCCAAATCCCCTGGATAGCTAGGCTGCGCTGCAGTTGGGATGGTATTCATATAAGGTGTTGTCATTTGTCGATACGTGGAGCCAACACCTAACGAACCTGCCGCCGATTGCAATTGGGATAATAAATACTGCGCCCGTTCGGCACCTTCGTGTTTAACCACCGAATCTAAAGCGTCCAGCCATTCCTGGGTTTCAACCGGGTCAACATCATGCGCATTAATAGGATCTGTCATAAATTTCTACTCCACCCAAAATGATTAATAACTCAGCTGAGAATTCAGGACGATCTCGCCTAAGGAACCCAGAAAATACTAATCACGGTTACTATTTTTTGAGCCAACAGTATATCGAATACTTGGGAAAATGCCATCCCCACTAGGTCCTCTAATCCAATATAGTCCGAAACGCTCAACTCAATTCATTCAATATCAACAGCAGAATAGCAAGATGCAAGCAGCCCTTTGTATGCGAAAACATTAAAATTAGATAAATATGATAAAAAAATGATAATATTTAAGTCGTCCTTTCTATAAAATTAAACAAGTTCATATTCAAAATACCTTTGGAAACACGGATGTTAACCACTGATGCAAAATACTTAATTCGCTTTTTATTAATTGTCTTCCTATTCATGAGTGCACTATCCCCAGCAACTGCGCTTGCCAAAATATTGGTCATCTACACAGGAGGAACTATCGGATCGATACAAAGTGCTTCTGGCCTCACACCTGCAGGCTTAAAAAGATTCAAAAAAATAATGCTAGCTGCTGGAAAGAATACTCATATCACTATAACGCCCCATAACATCCGTGTCCCATTAGGCGCTTCACGCGATAAGAATGTTGGTTATGATATCGTGCAAACACCCAGACTAATTGATAGCTCTAATCTGATACCAACTGATTGGCAGAGCGTGTTAGATATCATCCTAAAAAACTATAATCACTATAATGGATTTGTGATATTGCATGGGACTGATACGTTATCCTGGACAGCCTCGGCATTGTCATATTTACTCACTTACACAGGCCATAATGTATTGAATAAACCTATAGTTGTAACTGGTTCACAACGGCCATTATCCTACCTAAGCAACCGAACCCTGCGTCCCACAGATGCCATGCAAAATTTAATCCAATCTGCTTATTTTGCTGATACAGCTGGACCTCATATTCCGGAGGTTGTAGTTGTTTTCCATGGCCGAATCATGCGTGGCAATGCCACATTCAAAGTTAATAGCGTACGAAATGATGCCTTTCATACGCCAAACCAGCTGAATATCGGCCAATTTTCTAATAAGTGCTATTCGGTCAATAACTCTTATACTTATGCCAAAAAAGATAATGCGAAGCCTTTACCCCCAGCAACAGGTGCTTATTACCTAACCAACCCTAAAGTTCTAAAAGCTGTCGCTCAAAATAGTAAAAATGTCATGCAATATTACCTTCATCATACATTTATCACTTTAGTTCTATTCCCCGGCATCCAAACATCCCGCTTAGTTCAATTGCTTGGAAAAATCCCTGACCTGAAAGGTCTTATCTTACTCACCTATGGTATTGGAAATGCCCCTTCAAATCCAAATTTTGATAAAGATTTAGCAGCGCTAGCAAAGAAAGGTATTGTGATTGTGGATACCACACAAGTTCTTAGCGGTGGTGTCAGAATTACACATTATGCAGTGGGGTCCGCCTTAAAAGAGGCAGGCGCTATTAGCGGACTGACTCTCACACCCTCTGCATCACTTGTGAAGCTGATATATCTATCTGGTTTGAATCCCAACAACTCTAAAAAGGTAAAACAACTGATGCAAAAACCTCTGGCAGGTGATTTACCGCCCAAGAATACACTTTAGGCAATATTAGCTACTCTGCACCAACAACTTCGGCGTTACAAAAATTAACAACTCTTCTTGTTTTGCCGAATGATCGGTATGACGAAACAGCCAACCTAAGACTGGCACGCGACCCAACCACGGCACTTGCTTTGTATCATGACGGGTCTGTTGATTCATAATCCCACCCAATACAACCGTTTGGCCATTAGGCACCAACACTTGCGTCTTAATCACTGAAGTCGCAATAATCGGGATATTCCCCGCAGTGCCTTTGTCTTTGGTAATAAAATCTTTGGTGACCTTGAGATCAAGCAACACCGCGCCTTTGGGTGTGATTTGCGGTGTCACGTATAAACCCAGCACTGCCTTTTTGAATTCAACCTGTGTCGCACCAGTTGGTGTAGCAGTATTAAATGGCACTTCATCACCTTGCTCGATATAAGCCTGCTGCCGGTTCGCCACAATGAGCTTAGGTGCAGACAAGACTTCGCCTTTTCCCTGACTTTGCAAAGCTTGCAGAACCAGATTTAAACGACTGCCATCGACCAATTGGCCTAAAGAAAACCCAATACTGCCTGCTGCACCGGCCACCGGTAAATTCAAGTGTGCTGAAAGAATCCCCATGGTGTTGCGTGTATCAGTTCCTACTGTATTGAGCTGCACACCATAAGCCGTTAAGGCTCGACTATTCACAACTGCAATTTTTGCCCGAATCATAATTTGACGCACCGGTACATCTAGCCGGGATAATATGGTTTTGATTTCGGTTAGCTTTTGCGCCGTGTCGTCGATGATCAGGGTATTGGTCCGCGCATCGACCAGAATATGGCCCCGTTTAGATAATAAACCATGCTGTTGATTAGCTAATAATTTTGACAGTACCGCTGCTTGCGCGTAGTGCACCGGCCAGACCAACGTATGAACCGGCTGCAATTTCAAATCCTCCTGCGCCAATACAACGGCCTGTTGGTCAGTTGCGATCGCTTCGGATTCAGGCAGCACATGGTGCACACCTTGATGAATCTGATCAACTAAACGGTAGCCATTAATCAGCGCCTGGTAAGCCGCTAATGGGGTAACATTATCTAAATGCAGCGCGACTGTTCCGGAAATTTTGGGACTGACCACCATATTCATCTGCAACAACTGCGCCATAATTTGCACAGCCGACTTTACAGGCATATCCTGAAAATTAAGTGTAATACGCTGCGGCACTTGAGCTGCGAGGGTGACCACATAGACCCAGGGCATCAACAACCCAATCAAACACGCAACTTTTTTCACACCGCGCACCTCCAAACAGTCCCTAACTTCCACAGCAAAAAACACTGTTTATCAGCGTCGAACAACTGCAGGCCATGAACCATGATGTGTGCCACTTTCAGCTGATGACACAACCACTGCCCAAGATGCCAAATACGGACATGCATTGTCATCGTACGCACAACTGCAAATGGTTGCGTCGTATCTAAAACAATACCCAGTAATTGAATACCGGACTCGGCATCTGCTTCACGCAACGAGGCATTGGCATGCGCAAAAGGCGAACGCCACGTATCGTGTGATGGGGCAAAATGTTGCGGCACTTGATAGGCATTCCGAGCCTCTACAAACCGATAAAAACTCAGCTCAGCTGCAAAATTCAATTCACCAGGACGATTGACATCCGGGATGATCTTAATATTCCTCAACTTCCACACCAATGTTGAATCAGACAATACCGTTAGAAAATGCATCCAGCCTGAATACTGCCCGTATAACGTGAAAGTCACATTCGACACGATAATAGCCGCATGTGTATCTTGGGACACGGATAAACGGACTGTTTGCAATTGAGCCGCACGCGTTGCCACACGAAGCATTTGCAGCAAAGCCTCGGTCTGCCAATGATCATTCAAACCCTCTGCAATAGGCTGCTGTTTAATCGTATTCAGTTGCTGCTTGAGCTTCTGTCGCTGATGTTGCAAAGCCTGCTGACGTCGTACAAGTTTCGGATAGTCCGATTGATGCTGGCGCATTTGACGCAGGGTTTGATACAACGGCCAGGCATAACCGTAGCCCATCAAACACAAGCCACATAGCCACACCAAACTCAATAGCAACCACCACTGCTGAGCGGACAGATTCAACCCAACCGATTGAGTCACTTTGAAATGATGTAACGCTAGTTTAAAAATCATGATCAAAATCAGGTGCCGTATGTTGCGGAAAATATAATTGCAGCGCATAAACCACTTGCTCTGCCATGCGCTGTATGTGTTGCAACTTCAACTGTGCACCAGTCTGTAAGCAAGTGCGCAAATGCTGTAATACAGAATCAATCAAGCCAGATTTAGGCAATACCAATACCAAATCACAGCGCCCTTGGACACATTGCAAGTGTTTAAGGTAACCAGGCGCAATATACTGCGAAAAACATTGAAACATCCCGCGATAATGGCCTTGTGCCCACTGTTGCCACTGACGCGCTTGGGTATGCCTAGCTTGCCATTGCGCAGTATCTTTCTGCACTGCAACACGCAGCTGCTGAACCTTGGCATGCAGTTGCAAAAATTTTTGCTTATCAGTCAATAATAAGGCGGTCGGTTTCAAACAAAGCTCAGCTACCGCCCACATCATGCAGCCACCACATATAAAAGCACCACAGAGGTAATAAGCAAGCATTCGCTTCTGTTGAGCACGGCATGCTTCACGCCATGGCAATAGATTCAAAACCGGATAATGCTCAAGCATCATAACGTGCTCGCTCTAGCATCACTGCGCCACAGGCCGCTTGATAAGGTTTAGAACCTAAAGACGCTGCTTGTCGTGTCGTAATGCGCTGGTCAACGACAGCTTGTTGATAAGCATGCTGCGCGGATTCCATATAACTCAAAGTCTGCAAACGCAAATAGCGCTTATGGGTATGCAGCACCTGCAAATGCGCTTTATCGGTGTAGAACACTTGAACACCGCCCTGTTCGAGATCAACCTGCCAATCCCAATACACATGCTCTAAATCGCCTGGTAGTACATCAGCCATTGCGACGGCGATGGTTTCATGCTGCCACCAGACTGACATCTGCGTAAAACCTGACAAATCCATGCGCAAAAAATGTGAACGAATGGCAGCTGCCTGCAAACACACCGACACGTATAACCGCCGCAAACGCCCACGCCGATTGGGCCACAGCTCCGTTTTAAAGGTTTGGGAAAATAAAGTACTCAGCCCCGCAACCATGCCTTGCCGCACACAGTGATAGCTGTGTGATGCTTGTTGCAATAACACATAAGAAACTTGCTCATCGACGTCGATACAAAGGCCTAAATGAGAACGCATTGACATAAAACCCACGCAAAATTTGATCGAATTATAAACAATACTGATTATTTTTCAACCACATTTAACCTTTACCTTAGCACCTACTTTAAATAAAATAATGCCCCTTTGTTCTCAATAGTAAAATTCATGTCTGGCGCTAGTATTTCCATCGAAAAAAACCAACGATTCTCTCACTCCATCTTGTGGCAACTACAAGCTGAATATTTTGAGCGCGAAGGGATTAACGCATGGAATGGCCAGGTACCCTTTTTCATTACCAGCAACCCTTACATTGCCTATCAATATGCCCAGGTGATCGTTCGTTTCGTACAAGACTGTGTGAAGCATGGATATGACTCAAACCAACCCTTTTACGTCGTTGAGCTCGGCACCGGCTCAGGTCAATTCAGTTACTACTGCCTACACGCACTGAAAACTTTGCAAGCACAACTTGGACTGACTGACATCAAAATTTGTTATGTCATGACAGACTTTACCGAAGCCAACCTCTCTTTCTGGGAATCACAAGCCATATTGCGCCCTTTTGTTGATGACGGCATGCTGGACTTTGCTCTCTATAACCTAGAAACACCCGAAACAATTGAATTACGCCACCAAGTCTTAGCACTAACACCTGAGACACTACAGAACCCAGCCGTGCTAGTGGACAACTATATTTTCGATACCGTTAAACACGACGTATTTCGTGTTAAAAACGGCCAATTGCACGAAGCGCTATTAAACGCCACCTGCAAGCCAGGTCAGTTAAAAGATGGTAAGCCGGTTAAACTGGAAAACATCGAAACCCATTTCAACAACCAACTGTGTCATACCGAGGGTTACTATGAAAATCCCGCCCTCAATCAAGTACTGGCTGACTACGCCCAAACACTGACAGAAGGCAGTTTTTTATTCCCAGTCGGCGCCTTCCATTGCTTATAACATTTTGGCACTTTAGTGCCTCTGTTGTCTAGACAGGTTATTGAGGAAGTGCTCCTATTTTTCTTTTCTAAGCTGCTTTCATATTCATTCCTTGTATGCTCTCCCAATACACCTGCATGGGTTTTTGATAATTAAGCGCTTGGTGAAAGC
>CAZIIK010000135.1:0-5213 GCA_964539235.1 uncultured Gammaproteobacteria bacterium
ATCACTCGGGTATACCTTTTCCATGGCTTGTGTGCTGCATATCACGTGACAAATCGGTATTATGACCCTGCACATCCCAAAAATCCGCATCTGTTTGAATGCATAACAAGAAAAATACCCATTTTCGGACAGGCTCTAAGAATGTCCTTTTTTTCATTTACCGGAATTGACAGCACTTACTCTGTGAGACAAGGCAAATTATTTGAGGACTTGGTTGGCGGACATTTATATAGAGAATTCATTATAAAAGACCGTGGCGCTTTCCGTTACGATAGCAGACAAGGCGGTGCCGACTTCATTTTACAAATCACGAATAGCAAACAAATCATCATTGAAGCTGGCATAGGAAAGAAAGATAAAAAACAAATCGTCACTAGCATGCAAAAAATCAACTCAGGCTATAATTTAATTTTTTCTAATACCGAATTGGGTATTGATAAGACGTTAAAAACTATTTTTGTACCATTGGATTATTTTTTGTTAATGTAACTTAACTCACTCTAGCCATTAAAATTTCTTTAATAAGCAACGCCTTCCATCGGCTGAGATACACTCCGTATTGTTGGGTTTTGCACTAACCGCCCCCGATGATTTGGAATTGCTTCATGAATACTGTCTTATTCATATTTGAAACCAAATATGACAGCACCCATTTAAGTCGTGCTTTATGCGCCATTTTGGGAGTGGGCCGCCTAGTCGGCGTATACTGGCGCTGTGTTTATCTTTGCTTGCCTATTTGTTACTCCATAAACACAATATCGAATACCGAACCAAATAGACCACTGGGCATTGGGACACATATGGATGCACCATGCCATATGATTCCGCAAGCAGAAAACATTGTTGGCATTCCACTGGATCGGTTAATCGCCAAAGTTATGACACTGAGTATGCGGACCAACTCCCGCGAAACTCACGCAGAGGACTGAAACTTAAAATCGCAAAATGGCTACAGCCATTGGAAACAGTGGCGGACCAGCTATGACTTGACCCTAGGACCAACGGATTATGAGTCCGCTTGCTCGTTATAATCTGATTACTGATTTGCACCCACACCTCGCGCCAATATCTCCAAGTATCGCCGATACACATAAGTTCGGTTACGTCCTTTCCCTGTGATTTCTTCTGCAATCCCCAAATCAACCAAATGACTCAATGCCTTAGTAACTGTTGGTGGACTTAATTGGCATTGCTTAACAACTCTAGCAATATCCGTTACACAGTGTTGCTGTAGATAGTGATGCACCTGCAGGGCAGAAGGTGCAGATTGCCTTAGAGTTTCAATTTTCGTCCGATCTTGCTTAAACAATGCCAAAATTTCCTGAGTAACATTAATGGCTTGATTAGTTGTATCAATTACACCCTCTAAAAAAAATTGAACCCAAGCTTCCCAGTCACCCGTTTCTCTTACTGATTGCAAATGGTCATAGTATTGCTGACGATGTGTTTTAAAGAATAAGCTCAAATACAGTAACGGTTTATCGAGTAAGCCATCAATGCATAACAAGAAAGTGATCAACAACCGACCTAGGCGACCATTCCCATCTAAAAACGGGTGAATGGTTTCAAATTGCACATGGATTAGTGCTGCCTTAACTAACGTTGGCAAATGCTGCCGATCATCATGCCAAAATTTTTCCAAGTCCCCCATTAAAGACATGACTTCTTCCGAAGGTGGTGGCACATATTTGGCATTACCAGGACGCGTACCACCAATCCAATTTTGAGAACGGCGAAATGAGCCAGGTTGGCTGTAACTCCCTAGCCCACCTTGAAGTAATATGGCGTGAATTTCGCGAATCAAACGCAAACTCAATGGAAATCCATCATCACTTAACCTTTGTAATCCGTACTCCATTGCGGCAACGTAATGAGAAACTTCCTTCACATCGTGCTCAGGAACACCTGGAACTTTATCATTTTCATACAACAATAAATCTGACAACGAAGATTGCGTACCTTCGATCTGCGAAGATAACACAGCTTCTTTACGCACGTAGAAATAGAGAAATAAATCAGGTTCAGGCAGCAAACGACCAACCCCATCCAAACGCCCAATAACAACATTTGCTTTATCTAATAAAGGGTAAAGTTTCGGCATATCCAACACAGGAAATGGCGGCAAAGGTTGTGGCATGTAGGCATGGTAGTATTCTCTTGCTGTACCACATTTCCTGTATTGTCCAATTCGGTCTTTTTTATTCACACCAGTACTCTTATTAAAGAAAAACAAAAAGTTCTTTAATTACATTCAATGTAATTAAAACTTCTTTAATAAGCAACCTCCTAATTAAAGAAAACTGAGAAATTCTTTAATACATGCCTTTGCATGGACATGCCATTATTTAGCTCTGAATTGGCCCAAACGCCCGCCCCCATCTCGACAACATCGCTATTGACAAGCCCAACACCAGAAAATAAACCGGCATTGGCCACACATGTTCATTGTGGATCAACCCCATGCACCCGGTGAATAGTGAAACCAAAATATAATAACCCAAGCCAAACAGTGCGCCAGCTCGGCCTAATACAGCCTGATAATTCAGTAAAGCCATGCTTAATGTAATCGGCACCAAAAAGCCAAAGGCAGCAAAGATCAAACCCATCATCGGCAGAATCATCAAGGCTACTGACAGGAATGGATGGTGCGCAGAAATCGGTACAAACAAGGCAATGACAACAAAAATCAATGCACTCACTAATAGCACTGCAATACCCATACGCATGATTTTTCCAGGTGAATAGATGTTAACCAACCGCCTAGAAACTAAAGTACCGAGCAAAGCAGCGAGCGCAATAAAAAACCCTAACCAGCCAAATTCACTCGGGGTCAGCTTGATGATACGAATAAAAATAAATGGGCCTTCGGCATAGTAACTAAACAAAATGCCGTTAACTGCACCGACAATCCAACCTGAAATTAAAATATGTTTGTCTGTCATCATTCGACGCGCTATTGCAGCAAAAGATTGAGCCTTAACAACACTGGGCGACCGCAATGTCTCCGGTAATTTAAAGGTCGATAACAATAGCAGTGAAACACCCATCATCACCAAAGCAACAAAGTTATCGCGCCAATCAAACCATTGTGTTAAATAGCCACCCACAAAAGGACCCAAGGTAATCGCCAGTGCCAAAATAAAACCTGACATTGAAAAGAACTGATGCCGCTGCTGTTCTGGTAAAGACTCTCTGGCCATCGCCTGTGTAATAACAGAACCACAACTGGCACCCAAACCTCGCACCCCTCGAAACAGCAACAATTCACTAATCGATCCAGCTTTCAAACACAATATGCTGGCGACACAGTAAAGCAAAAGCCCCATCAACATGGCGCGTTTTCTGCCAATATGATCAGACACCCAACCCCAGAGAAAAACACCCAAGGCAAACCCAATAAAATAAACACTCAAGGTCCATTGCACCCACGTATTGTTCGCCATCAGATCATGGGCGATATTCGGCAATGCTGGCGAATAAATCGTCTCACTAATCTGCGGAAAACCTATCAACAATAACAGGATCCAAAGCGCTGGGTATTTCAATTCACGTGTCATGCTTCACCCCAAATTGCTGTAGGCAGGCATTGAGAATCATACGTTTATATTGAGCCACCCCTGTTGCTGACAGCGCAATAATAGACTGCATAAAAGGCGCGTATGAGCTGTAGAGAATAAACAACATCATAAGTTTAGGATCAATGGTTGACATCAATTCTCCACGGTTTTGCAACAGACGCATATCATCTAACCAATGGAAGGGTGAAGCAAAATTCTCACCAATCAATGCCTCTGATTTTTCTGTAACAGACTGCCATTGAACCAAACGCGCTAATTCGGGGTTATCTCGGTATAACTGAAATCGATAATCTAAGAGCGAAGCAAAATAGGTTTTTGCAGATGTTAAATCATACCGCGGCGGCTCAGCACATTGGTCTAAAATAACCTCTTTAACCTTGAGCCATAACGTTTCTTTGTTGGCAAAATGATGAAATACCAAATTCGAATGCACACCTGCTTCGCGCACAATAGCACTGGTCTTCGCCCCATCAAATCCATGCTGTAAAAATACAGACTTGGCAGCCTGCAATATCTTCGCTCTGGTCGCATCAGCTGATGGCCGTTTAGGTTTTGACATTACGCGCCTGCCTCATCAAATATTTTTTGCACCGCTGGATCACGCCAGTAAAAATGCTTATTCAAGCCAAACGCATTTAAAGTAGGCGCAAGCTCTTGCAATACCCGAACAGCCTCTGCCTTTGTTGCTGCACTCACACTGTCATACACCAGAAATTATCATAACTCGATGCCCTGCGCCTCCATCTAGAACACTACGGCCGTCCAGGGGCTTACTATAGCGATAAGCATGGCATATTTAGGATCAACATACCCGAAGCGGAATCCGGAACAGGAGAGACGCAGTTTGGTCGGGTTTGTCGAGAGTTAGGCATTGATCTCATCTGTGCCAATACACCGCAAGCAAAAGGACGTGTTGAACGCGCAAACGCCACCTTGCAGGATCGTCTCGTGAAAGAAATGCGATTGCGCAATATTAATGACATTGAAACAGCCAATGCCTATTTGCCGCAGTACTTGAAGGAACACAACGATCGCTTTGCTTGTGAGTCGGCAAGCCCAGTTGATGCACATAAGCAAGCGTTACCAACGTCTGAAGAACTCGATCTCATGCTGTGCGAGCAATATACCCGGACAATATCGAAACAACTTGAGGTGAGTTATTTGGGCGTTACCTATCAGATCCAGACAAAAACTCCTTGCTATACCATGCGCCATGCCAAGCTAACAGTTTGTGATTCAAGAGGCAAAATAACCCTGCTCTATAAAGGTCATAAGCTTAGCTACAAGAGTTATGATAATTTCTGGTGTATGACAGAGTGAGTGAAGCGGCGTATCTTGTTGTCTATTTTGATCGAAAATAAGTCAACAAAAATAGAATATACGCCACATGCAAAATGAACCAGGAAATTACGTTGCTGAACTATCAATGCTACCAAATTCCTTGAGTAAAACCTGAGCCTGTTTGGCGTTATTGATGGTCGATTCTATCTTTTTACGGTGGCGAATGATACCGGCATCTTGTAGCAAAATTTCCACCTCGGTTTCTGTAAAACAGGCCACTTGGTGAAAATCAAACCCTTTGAAGGCCTGGCGAAAATTTTCCCTTTTGCGGAGAATAGTTAGCCAGCTAAGTCC
>CAZIIK010000136.1:0-11941 GCA_964539235.1 uncultured Gammaproteobacteria bacterium
TTCCATTGCTGATCCGTCAAATCACTCGGGTATACCTTTTCCATGGCTTGTGTGCTGCATATCACGTGACAAATCGGTATTATGACACTGCACATCCCAAAAATCCGCATCTGTTTGAATGCATAACAAGAAAAATACCCCTTTTCGGACAGGCTCTGAAAATGGCTTTGCAACCTTAGCCCGACTGCCCTTCCATAGAGTGCTCAATTTCATTTCTATCTCTCCTTTTCGGTTATGAAATCCATATTTTCGCTTAGATGAAGCTTTGCATCATGTGGTAAATCACTTGAAAATTAATCGCCACAGCACCGGCCAAAATATGGGTAATGGCCTTCGGGAAAGTTGCCTCTTGGCCACCTTCTCCGAGTTTTATCATCAGTAAAAACCCTCTCACGAATGCAAACGTGCCAATAATCACCAACACGGCGTACATGAGATCTAAAGACAGTTGGTTAATGTCACCACCGGCTTTAGGCAAAATCTTGACGTAGTAATTAATAGGATTAATTGGGTTCTTGAGAAATGCGATTGCACCTTGTCCACCAAATGTGGATTGGCTAATCATAATGAGCTCAGGCCCAAATCCCATAAATAGCACACCCCCAACTACGTAAAAGGCCGTGGCTAACGGTGAATGGTAACGGTGGTTATTAGAACCTTGATGATGCTTTAAACGATGTACACCAATCACCAACAACACAAAGCCAATCACCCAAACCGATTGATCCAACATGTGGAAAATCGGCACCAAATCGTTTTTCAGGATCTGGGTAATTTCTTGACTGTAACTCGCTATATCCGTTGACATCCTGTACTGGGCTCCTCGTCACCACTCGTATGAGTGTGTCTTTTCTTAAAACTTTGTAAGCTTTAGCCCATTTATAATAAAAATATATAAGATATTTATCAAAGAACTAAATGTAACGCCTGATACGCGGTCCCAATCTTATATACATAACCATCTGTTTTTTATGTATTTTTTTGGTAACAATTTAGCCATAAAAGATGAATTAAACATCATCAAAACCGATTTATAATGTATATAAATATTATATTTTTTATTTATTATATCATATTTAAATATAATGATTAATTGCTGAAAATAAGGGTTAACAGGAGATAGAATATCGTTACTTCGCCCAAAAAAGAATCAGATCATAAAACTTTACTTCGATCAGCTCTTGCAATATGATGCGCCCTCCAACAAAATGCTAGGTTAATTTATCAAGAGTTAACGTATAGAAATTAGGATTCGCCAGGAAATCGCCGATGAAAACGGTCGTTTTTTAGCGTTAGGCTGAATCCCTGTTCAGAAAAGGGCTGAGGAACATAATGATATATGTATATTCCTCTGCTGAATCAGCAGAGGGCGCAACCACAGAAGCAGAAATCACTCGCTATCTTTCACAATATAATCTTTCTGCTGATGCCCATATTCGCGACCCCGAATCCAATAAGGTCCGTTGGGACAGGCGCATCTTGCATAATTTGGTGACAAAAAAGATGCAGAAAGGCGATATATTGGTCGCTTATGAAGCAGCTAGCCTAGCCTGCTCAACCCTTCAGCTGCTGGAAATTCTTGAGCTACTGGCCGATCGTGATCTGGTACTCAAACTCGTTAAACACGAAGAAACTTTTCTCCCCGAAGAAATGACTGATACGCAAGATTTCCTACATTTGGTGCAGAACATTGAAGGCGAATTTGTCGCTCACCGTACGACTGATGCACTGAGCAGACGCCGTGAAGCGGGTTTACCATTGGGTCGCCCTAAAGGCCGCAAGAATAAAAGTCGCAAGCTGGACAGGCATAAAGCTGAGATCAAAAAATATATGGCTTTGAATATCAGTAAGGCTTCTATTGCCAAGCTGTTGGGTTGCCACCCGCAGACACTCTACAACTATCTGGAAGAAAACGACTTACTGACCGACGACGATCCTAACGAAGCGTAAATCGTACGCCTAATATTACAGGCAAGCAATTTGACTACAGGCTCTAGCATTCAGAAAATTCTGCAATAACTGATAACCATGTTCCGTTAGAATCGCTTCCGGATGGAATTGCACACCGTAGGTAGGAAAATCACAATGGGCCACGCCCATAATAATTTCCACGCCGGTCTGCTCATCATACGCCCAAGCAGTTTTCACCAAAGGTTCGGGTAACGGCTGATCTGCAACCAATGAATGATAGCGCGCTGCTTTAAACTGCAATGGAATCCCTGAAAAAACCCCCTCGGCGGTATGTGAAACCACTGAGGTTTTGCCATGCATAACCTGCGGTGCCCGTACAACACGTCCACCATATTGTTGCACCATGCATTGCATGCCTAAGCAAATACCCAGAATGGGAATCTTGCCAGAAAAATGCGCCATCATGGGCAAGGAAATACCCGATTCATGCGGCGTGCATGGCCCGGGGGAAATCACTAAATAGTCTGGCTGTAATGCATCTGCGGCTGCAACCGAAATTTCGTCATGCCGAAACGTTTTAACGGCTATATCTAAGCCCGCAAAATAATGCACCAGGTTATAGGTAAATGAATCGTAATTGTCGATCATTAACAACATGCATTACTGGCCTTGCAATGCCGCACGCATCGCTGCAATTACTGCGGCGTAGTCCGGTTGTGAAAACACAGCTGAACCGGCGACAAAAGTATCAACACCGGCTGCTGCAATTTCAGCAATATTGTCCGGTTTGACACCACCATCGATTTCCAAACGCACCGGTCGCTCAAGCTGTGCCAACAGTTGACGCAAAAGTCGCGCTTTTTCAAGCACCGCCGGAATAAAAGCTTGTCCACCAAACCCAGGGTTCACGGACATTAACAGCACACGATCACATTTTTCCAGAACATAGTCTAAACAGTGCAGACTGGTCGACGGATTTAATGCTAACCCCGCTTCACACCCCGCGTCTAAGATCAATTGCAAGCTACGATCGACATGTCGAGAAGCTTCCGGATGAAACACGATGCAATCCGCACCGGCTGCTGCAAAATCCTGAATCAGTTGATCAACTGGCTCGACCATCAAGTGCACATCCAACGGCGCTGTCACACCATAGTCGCGCAGTGCACGACACACCAGCGGCCCAAACGTTAAATTGGGTACGTAGTGATTATCCATCACATCCACATGAATGCGGTCTGCACCTGCTGCAACCACTCGGTCAACTTCTTCACCCAAACGGGCGAAGTCCGCCGATAGAATCGAGGGGCAAATCCAATAAGGCTGCATGTTATTCTCCATTATTTACCTGATTGTGATCGCTTGATCATCTCATAGGCTTCTTTGATTTGTTGAGTTTTTTCATTGGCCGCTTTCATCATTTCCTCTGGCAAACCCTTGGCAACCAATTTGTCTGGATGATATTGATTCATTAAACGATGATAAGCTTTTTTCACGTCTTCCGACGACGCATTTTCACTCACACCCAACACCGCGTAGGCCTGCTGCAGATCGCGGCGAGAATCCATGCGTTGATATTGATGACTTTGCTGTTGACCACCACGGCCTGATGACTGCCAGCGTTGGCGAAACTGAAATTGCGCCTGGTACATGGCGTGCATTTGTTGGAATTCACGCGTGGAAAACCCCAAGCTCTTAGCAACTTCGTGCAAAAACTGCTGCTCAGCCTGGGCCAATTGCCCATCTGCATAAGCCGCCTGCAACAATAATTGCATAAACATACGCAGAAGATTGCGCCGATTCCGACAGGTATGGAGCAATCTCGTCAGCATCGGCTGGACATCATAACCCGGTTGTTTACCGGTATTGAAAAGGCCAATTGCAGCCTTCTGCTGCGCAGCATTCAAACGCATGTGCTGCATAATTTGGCGCGCAACGTGAATTTCACTTTCTGTAACACGCCCGTCTAATTTGGCCAGGTGGCCCATCGTTGTGAACAAGGCCTGAAAGTAGGCTTCGCGGATTTTGGCATTTTGACCCGAAAAGGACGTCTGATTTTTATCGAACCAGTGCCCGAGCAAAACGCCCAACACAGCCCCAATCGGTCCAAAAACCAAAAAGCCAAAGATACCGCCTAATATTTTACCTAACCACATGGGCTACCTATCGACCTCCAAACATCAAGCCAAGTCTTACCACTTAGCATTCATTTTGGCGACTAATTGCTTCAACGCAGAACCATTCAAATAACCCGGATAAACGGCTGGCTCACCATTAGCTGTGCGATACAGAATGGTTGGTGTACCTTGAAAACCGAATTTACTGAAGAACTCTGTGTTCGCTTTCACAGCTGCAAATGCTTGGGTTACCGCCTTATTCTTTGGATCCGGCTTTAAGTCTTTTGCGCCACCTTCTTCTGCTTTCTTATTAAAGTGATGTTCATCATTAAACAGCGCCTTCACGCGATCTTGGTCGGTTTTTGCCAACATAATGCTAGCCGCCTTACCTGGACTAGAAGGTTTTAAGAAACCCGCCGGAATCCAACGCACCTGCAAATCGCCTGACTTGATCATCGGTTCAATCTCTTCGAACAACATGTGACAAAAAATACAGTTAGGATCAATGATGATGTAGGCCTTATGCGGCGCTTTATCGCTTCCTTGACTGATCCAATGTTGGGCTTCAGCTTCCGCATAAGCTTTTTTGGCTACCTTTGCCTGAATGTAAGTTTTAGTGGCTTGCTCAGTTAGATTTTGACCTTTTGCTGTTAATACATTACCCGCAATCACGTAACGACCTGGTTTATCAGCAAATAAAACCGCTTCACGACCCCCTTGTTTCGGTTGCACGACAAAACCTTCCAAATTCGCTGTTGCAGGAAAAACCTGCTTCACGACTAACTGTCCTTTGGATACCTGATCGATCAATTTAACAGCCGGGCTGCTTTGATTAATTTTTGCCGCAAATGCACTGCCTGCCATCATGATCAACGCCAGTGCTGCCGTTATTTTTTTCATACCCAATATTCCCATCGATTTAAGACCGCGACATGATAGCAGAAGGCCTCTATCCGGCAAAGCTCTGATTGATCACCGCATAAGATGGCTGCTAGAATGCCCCGGCCCAATTTCCCGACGAACCCCAAGGACGCCTTTCCGCATGGAAATGTCACCACGACATCGAAGATGTTTGCTTTCCATTGCAGTATGGTGCGCCGTTGCCACAACCGCCCAAGCAGCCGTAAAAACAACCAATTTTGGCAATGTAAACTGGCAATGCCAACCCCACAAAGGCCAATGGGTTTGCCACAAAACCGAAGACTACAGCCAATCTATTTACAACCAGCATTTGTCGCCGGAAGAACACCGTGCAGCCGTTGCAGCAGAGTTAGGCTGGGTACCTGACAATAGTGACAGTTCGAGTAACTGTCGCGTCTGTGGTGGCCACTATGTAGAAAAACAATTCAATCCTAAAACCCTGCACCTACCATTAGGCCAAGCGAAATCCAAAGTCAAGTTTGGGCATTCACAATACAAAGTCGCAGGGGATTACCAGTTGAGTGGCGGCGTATTGGTCATCCAACCCAATCGCGTCGTGTACGCTGACCGAGCCACCATTAAACCAAACCTGAAAACTGGGAGCTTACAAAAAATCACAGCAAACGGCCACGTGCGTGTTGACCAACCCGGGCAAGTGATACTCAGCCGCTACTTACGTGCCAATATCAATAACCATAATGCTGAAGCCAAAGATGTCACCTACTTGACCAAAATTACACCGCGTTTATCCGGCGAAATGATTGGACCACCTGACCGAAACTTTACCGGTTATGCACATGGACATACCAAAACCATTCAGCAAGTGAGCCGGGATTTGTTTGTCTTACACGATGCAACTTACGCAACAGCGCCACCCACAGAAGATACTTGGGCATTACATGCTTCAACCCTAACGCTCAACCGCAAGTCAGGCAGAGGTCACGCCTACAATGTGGTACTGAATGCGCAAGGCCTACCGATTTTTTATTTCCCGTACTTAAGTTTTCCAATCAACAAAAAACGCCAAACAGGTTTTCTCTACGGCTCGATTGGCCAATCCGGTTCAACCGGCTTGTCGTTATCTGTCCCATATTACCTAAACCTGGCACCCAATTTTGATGACACGATCACACCAGCGATTTACAGCAAGCGTGGTTTTGTCCTCGGCAACTCATTCCGTTACTTATTGGCACCCAATTGGTTAGCAGAAAGCAGCCAAGGCATATTAGATATGAGCTATATGCCTTTTGATCGTGACCATGACCCTAGCCACCATTTCTACGCGCACACGGAAAACCAGACCAAAATTAACGCACATTGGCAAGCCAGTGCGGATGCCAGTTATGTGTCAGATAAATCTTATATGGATGATTTTATTTCCGTTGATTCGTTGATGGGTGCCAATACCACCTTGTTAAACCAACAGGCCAATCTGACTTACAACAGTGATCATTGGCAATTTAATGGCTTGATTCAACAATACCAAGTGGTTGATCAAACATTACAAGTCACGAACCGACCTTATAAACGGCTACCAGAAATAGACCTCAATGCCAACTACCCACATCTCATTGGCCCGTTCAACTTCAGCTTGCAAACTCAATTTGTCAATTTTACTAAGGCGAATGCAGATGGTGAAATACCGATACAAGGACAACGGTTTATTGTCGACCCACAAATCAGTCTGCCACTGACTGCCAGTTACGGATTCTTCAAACCGGCCATCACCTTTAGCAATACGTTCTATACACTCGATAATACACAAGCCGGTAATAACAATTTTCCCGACAGTCATATTGCACGCAACATGCCGATTTATGATGTCGATGCAGGGTTGATGTTTCAACGCAACTTCTTGTTTGAAGGGCATGACTACACACAAACCCTAGAGCCCCATCTGTTTTACCTCTACATTCCATGCCGTGATCAAAACAATATCCCGGTGTTTGACACCACATTGACCAACTTTGACTTTAGCCAATTATTCGTCACCAACCGGTTTGCAGGTGAAGATAGAATTAACAATGCCAACCAATTGTCCGCTGCTATTACCAGCGGGATTCGTAATGATAAAGGCCGGCAAATCCTAGATGGCGGTATCGGCGAAATTTTTTACTTCGCACATCGCAAAGTGTCGTTATGTCGTAATAACCTCAATCCTGGATGTATCGATACAGAAAACCCTTTTCATGATGCAGCCAAATCCGATATTGCTGGACAGTTTAACTACCACGTTAATCCTGCTTGGCTGTTTCATACCGATATCACTTTCAACCCGAATAACAGTCAATTTGATAACGAAAACTATCAATTCCAATATCAGCCTGATGCCTACCATGTGTTTAATTTTGGTTATCAGACCAACGCCTCAGACTATGCTTTACTCAGCAATCAACAAATTCTGGCCGGAGAGAGTGCACCACGCTTATCGCAATTGACCACTTCGTTGTATTGGGGCATCAGCCCAACCCTGAGCCTAATTGGTTATTGGGACTATTCGATTAACGCCAATCGCACCCTCGACATCTTTGGTGGCATCGAATATAACAGCTGCTCTTGGGCGGTAAGCTTTATCGTGCGCCGTTATATGCAGAACTCAGACCCCAACATACCGGTCAATTTGAATGGTGCGATGAACACCGTTACGATGGTGCAATTTGAACTCAAAGGCCTTGGCAGCACGGGCAGCTCTGGCATTAATCAACTCATCCAACAAATTCCGGGATACGGACAACCGCTTGCAGGATCAATCTAATGTTAAAAACTCGACTTCTTGTTTTACTCACCAACATTTTTCTATGTTTCACTTTAGCCTGGGCCAGTAGCCCAACAACCATCGCGCCTGTGGCGAAAGTGGCCCCAAAAGCACCACACACTCTGCAAGAGATCAATCACATTGTCGCAATCGTCAACAATGGCGTGATCACACAACTCGACCTGCAACAGGCAGTTACACAAGCAGAACAGCAGATCACTTCACATGGACTCACACCCCCTGATAAAACCGACTTAGAGAAGAAAATTTTACAGAATTTAATTCTACAAAAAGTTGCCATGCAACTGGCTAAGATCAATCGCATCACAGTGAGCGAAGCACAAATTGATGCCGCCATCTCCAGCATCGCGGAACGCAATCACATTTCGTTAGCTAAAATGAAAGCCGCCCTCAAAACACAAGGTCTATCGTATCAGGCTTATCGCGGTAATATTCGACGTCAAATGATCATCAACCAATTGGAACAAAAAGCGGTTGCCAGCAGCATTATGGTCACACCGAGCGAGATTGATAATTACTTGGCACAGCGCAAAAAACTGGGTGCACCCAATAAAGAATACACAGTGGCTCATATCCTTCTGCCACTGCCAGCAAACCCAACGCCACAGGATATTGCCAAAGTCCGAGAACAGGCTGATAAAGTGATGCGCTTGTTGGCAGATAATTTGTCATTTAAACAAGCCGCCGTAAAATTTTCCCAAGCACCTGATGCACTGACTGGCGGCGTATTGGATTGGGAAACGTTGAATCAATTGCCCACAGTATTCGTCAACGCAATTAAAAATATCAAGCCAGGACAGATTGCTGGCCCGATTCAAAATAGTACTGGATTCCATATCATTAAATTACTGGCAGTGAAATCTCCACCGCAAAAACAGCACTATGTTGAGGAATACCAAGTCCAGCAGATTTTCATTAAAAAAAGCCCCATCATGAATGCACAGAAGGCGCAGCAAACTTTGCAGACTATTCAGAATGATCTGAAAAATGGCCAAACCTTTAGCCAATTGGCCAAAGCATACAACCAAAACACAGAGACTGAAGCCAGTGCGGGTAAAATGGGCTGGATTAATCTCAGCCACCAAACCCCTGAGTTCCAACAGGCTGTGCACCAACTCAAGGTTGATCAAGTCAGCCAACCTTTTACAACCAAAGCAGGCTGGCAGATCGTGAAATTAACGGGCAAACGCCGCAAAAACGATACCAAAAATTGGTTACGCCAACAGGCTGCACAAGCTTTATTCCAACAAAAAGCCGCCAAAGCCGTAGACACTTGGCAAGCACAGGTTAAAGGCGAATCTTATATCAAAATTCTTAATCCTGACCTGCGCCCGGCTTCATGAAACATATTGCGCTGAGCGTTGGAGAACCTGCAGGCATCGGTCCTGATATTGTGCTCCAAGCAGCGCAAACACCACAGGCAGCTTATTTAGCATTTGCAGACCCTGCTGTACTGCGCACACGTGCGCAACAACTCAACGTTAATATTACGATTCATGAAACAACTGAATGGCCAACACAGCTAACACCTGGAGTTTTGCATGTGCACCCTGTGTCTTGTGCAGAAGCGGTCATGCCAGGGCAGTTAAATTCAGCCAATAGTACGATGGTACTAGATGCCATTGATCTGGCGTGTGATGCTTGCTTATCCAAACAGGCTGATGCCATGGTCACAGGCCCTGTGCACAAAGGCGTTATTAATGCTGCAGGAATTCCGTTCACTGGCCATACCGAGTGGATCGCCCAACGCTGCCAAGCGCAACATGACGTGATGATGATGTTGGCCAATACTAATTTGCGTGTCGCTTTATTCACCACACACCAACCGCTTGCAACCGTGCCGGTGGCCATACAAACTGCACAGCTGCGAAAATTTTTACAGTATTTGTCACATTGCCTAACGCAACAGTTAAACATTGTTCAACCGCGCATTGGCGTCTGTGGTTTGAATCCACATGCTGGTGAAGGCGGCTATTTAGGCACAGAAGACGACACCGTGATTCGACCCGTGATCACCGAGCTCAAGGCACACGGTTTATGCGTCGACGGGCCTTGGCCAGCCGATAGTATTTTCAATCCACATAATAGAACGCAATATGACTGCATTGTCGCCATGTACCATGACCAAGGTCTAGCACCGCTTAAAGCATTGAGTTTTGGTGATGTTGTGAACATCAGTCTGGGGCTGCCAATTGTCCGCACTTCTGTCGACCATGGTACTGCATTAGACTTGGCCGGCAGCGGGCAAGCCAACGCCGACAGCTTACAAAAAGCCATTGAGCAAGCCTGTCAAATACAACCCATTAAGCCAACATCGATATGAAACACACCCCACGCAAACGCTTTGGCCAAAATTTTCTGCAAGACACAGGATTGATTGACCGCATTGTCCAAGCGATTAATCCACAAATCGACGACCACATTATTGAAATTGGTCCAGGGCAAGGTGCCATCACTCGACCACTGCTGGAAAATTGTGCACACGTCGATGTCGTGGAAATCGATCGTGATCTAGCCGCTGCATTGCCAGCACGCACTGCAACGGCAACACATCGGATTCAAACTCTGCATCAACAAGATGTTTTAACCTTGGATTTCAGTCAGCTAAACCCACACCAACCCTTGCGCATTGTCGGTAATTTGCCTTACAACATTTCTACACCCTTGCTGTTTCATCTATTTACACACATCAATGCCATTCAAGACATACATGTCATGCTGCAGAAAGAAGTGGTCGATCGCTTATGTGCACAACACCATGATAAAAGCTACGGTCGTCTCAGCGTGATGGCACAGTTTTACTGCGATATCGATCCATTACTGATTGTGCCGGCAGACGCGTTTTACCCGAAACCCAAGGTGTTATCGGCTGTCGCACGTCTATGTCCAAAACCTGATGAGACACGTCAACTCACTGACATTGATAGGCTTGAAACCATTGCCAAAAGTGCTTTTAGTCAACGCCGCAAAACCCTACGCAATACCTTAAAACAGCACTTAACTGAAGCGCAGCTGATCGACTGCGATATTGATCCTAATGCACGCGCAGAAACTTTAGCATTAGCTGATTTTATGCGCCTAGCGAGTATTTTGTAGTCACTGTTCTTTAAGACAAAAAAACCGCCTCAAAGGAGACGTTTCTTGAACACAGAATGTCATGTTACTTACTTCACGACATTCTGTAAGGTGCAAACTGAGCAATCCCTATCATTTGTATTCATCTGACAGAACACAAACTTGCTATGCACCCATGGATGGGTTTAACGCCGCCCGATCTGGTTATTTAACAACCAACCTGCACACTTCAGTGCCATTAATCGGCTGCGCGGAAAAAGTATAATAGCCACCAACTTTCGCCTGCTTCAGTGTCAACTCACAACCTGTTTCAATATTACCATCCAGACCATTAGCAACGTATAAACCACCTTGGCTTGGAGATTTGATTATATCGGCACGAGGCACTGTTACAGAACCTGCATTAATACTAGGCGATAGCTCCTGGCCACCTAACCAAAGTTGACAGCTATCATCCTGCGCACAATAACCTTCAACGTTGACAGACACATTGCCTGACAACGGCGCCGCATGCGCGGATAAAAATAGACCGGTAGAACATAAAGTTGCTAACGCTAAAGTCGATAATGATTTCATTTTTTGTCTCCTTAAAATTAAAGATATGTCATCAACCATTTGGGAGCATTATAACACAAATAAACTTTTAATTATACTTTTTTCAATAAAAAAATAATTTACTCCTTATCTTAAGCCATATTAAAACAATGTTCATGCACTTTTTCAGACATTCGCCATTGAGAAATAGCACATAAGTTGTATTTAGACAAAAAAAATGACAGCATGCCGCAAAACTGACCACTCGTAAAAGACCAGCCCATGAGACTTTCACCCTTATTCGCTACCAGTTTTCTAGTACTCACCTTTTCAATTGCCAGCGCACACACTCACCAACAAGCAATGCATAAAATCCCGATCTTATTCACGCAATTAGCAAAATCAGCCATTGTGCAACCACTCAAGCAAGAAAATTGGTACAAAATCACACTGAATCAAGTGGTACCTAAGAGCCTGTCCGAAAATGGGTATTTTTCTTGTTATGCATTCAAACAGATGCGGATTTTTGGGATGTGCAGGGTCATAATACCGATTTGTCACGTGATATGCAGCACACAAGCCATGGAAAAGGTATACCCGAGTGATT
>CAZIIK010000137.1:0-10789 GCA_964539235.1 uncultured Gammaproteobacteria bacterium
GCTGGAGAAAAATCAGGGGATTTAAGTTGTTAACATTGGTCGCCGACAATGTAGAATTCAAAGATGGAGAATTGGTTAGTGAACAGATAAACAGGAAGGCCGCTTAACCATCCCATACACCAGATTTGACATTAACTCCCCCGGATCTTGGTCTGGGGCAGGTTTTTCTCAGCAGATTTCGCCTTGAATTTCATCTGCTACTGAAGTTATGCAACAGCATTTATTATTGAGTTATAAGTATGACAATTAAAAAAGCCCCGGCATGCCGGGGCTTTTGCTTGATAATAAACGTTGCTTTAGAACGTATACGCCAAACCTGCAAAGACTGCATTAATTGATGGGAAGTTGTCCTTAATATTGGAGGAAACTTTGAAGTCGCTACCAAAATAGTGATCATAACGTAGGAACATATCGATGTTATTCCACTGGTAACCTGCAGTGCCGCCAAGAACAAATAGCACCTTAGTTTGCGTGTTGCCATCTTCGCCACCAAAGTGTGAGCTTTGACTTGGGTTGATCATGCCTATAGCTGCACCGATTTCTGGACCTACATGGAAGAAACCTGGGCCTGCTTGCACGCTGTAAGTACCGGTTAATAAGATATTAACAGCAGATAGCGAAAATTTTGTATCAAAATGACCGAGTAGGGCATCATTTTCATGGTATGTGCTGCTGCCTAAGCCTGAGTAACCAACTTGGCCACCGACCAACCAATTAGGCGCCAGCGCAAAGTTGTAACCAGCGAATAGGCCCCAAGCGAGTGCGTTTTCAGACTTGCTGGTAACAGTGTCTGTGCCAGAGGATCCTGATTGAGCTAGCTCATTTGCTTCTGTTTTGTTCCATAGTTGGTTCCACGCCGAACCAATATTGGCACCTATATAGAACCCTTGGCTAGCACCTGTGGCATAAGCCGATGCACCCGCTGCAATACCAGCGGCGGCAATAGTCTTTGTAATGATTTTCTTCATGTCATTCTCCCGTTAAAAATCGCACTCATTATAGGTGGGTTCGGTATTTGTGCAATGCAGATATCGTGATGATGTTATTTAGCGATTGCTTGCGTGATTTGATGACATCTTGACGGAATGCGATTGGCGTATCTGCCAGTTGCGTGCATAAGCTTGAGCCAATTGTTGATCCGCAATGACCAAGACATTTTCAGCATTACGGTGCTGAGCACTGTAGGTGAAATTAAATGAACCGGTTTCGACAATCTTTCCATCAATAATAATGACTTTATTGTGGGCAATGCTCAGTTGATTGTCTTGCCATACAGGAATGTGATGACGCATCAGGTAGTGGACATCAGAATACTATCCAGACTTGAAATTGCTTTTATCCAAGATCGCTTCAACCTTGACGCCATGGGCTTGCGCTTTTACTAGAGCACGGGCAATTTTGTGAGAGGTGAAACTATAGGCTTGGATTTTAATCGAATGACGTGCACGCCTTAGTAATGCAGTGATCAGTTTGGTGCATTTTTGTTGTGGCGTGAAGCAGACTTGATAATGTGTATGCGGTGGGAAGGTTGGGGCGAGAATCACTCGCCACCTTCAGTTTTCTCGTGATATTCCTGCGCTTCTTTGGCCTGAATTGACATGGTTGCCGCTGGGCGTGCTAATAAACGTGGTAAGCCGATTGGTTCACCCGTTTCTTCGCAATAGCCGTAATCACCGCTGCGAATACGATCCATGGCTTGGTCAACTTTGCGTAGTAGTTTACTTTGACGCTCGACAGTACGCAGATAGACTTGCTGCATTTCTTGCTTGGTTGCAATATCAGAAGGATCAGAACTGATTTCGTTGTCAGTCAGGCCATCTCTAGCTTCTTGAATAGTGCCCAGTAGCTCTTCCCGATTCTCTTTGAGGAGGTGCTCAAAGAATTCCAGTTGCTCAGCATTCATGTAGTCATCTTCTGACATTTTGAGCAATTTATCTTCTGTCAGCATTGGTTGGCAGTCCATGGTGGTAAATTTTGATTCGTGATTTTATCAGGGTGTTGGAATTTCGCAATATGCCAGACGATGCCCCTGTGGAGTCAATTGCCATTGCTGTTCACATTTGTTGAGATTAATGAGTTGCGGCTAGATTTGGATGGTTTATGCTAGGCTGACCCTAGCGTAGTAAAGGGTAACTAATATGATGAATCAGGTAGAGGCGATGCAAGCATACATGTTACAGCAAAGTGAGTATCACCTTCTCGTACAGATGGCTAGTCAACATGGGGAACGTTTGATTTCACGCTATCAAGCTAAAAGGGTGGCTAAGAATTTAGAGAAATTCTCTCGAGTGACATTAGATTTTCAAGGAGTGAACGCGATTGGGCAAGGGTTTGTTGATGAGTTATTCCACGTTTGGCAGCAGCAGCATCCAAATACGACGCTGGCTTATATTAATGCAAATGGTACGGTGAAATTTATGATTCAGCGCAGTGGTGTATAGGTCTCTATTTGCATTATCAGACCCATTTCCGCTATGGTGTCACGTCTTACTCATGATCAAGAACTAACCGATGCGTATTCTATTTGTGTGTTTGGGCAATATTTGTCGTTCAGCCGCAGCTGAAGCCGTGCTGTGCAAGAAACTAAAAGCCATTGATGCAATATCACACGTGGAGGTTGATTCAGCCGGCACCGGCGCGTATCACATTGATGAAATGGCCGATGCCCGCATGAGTGAAGCAGCGCGTCAACGCGGCTATATGCTGACCAGCCGCGCACGCCAGATCACGCGAGAAGATTTACAACAGTTCGATTTGATCATCACCATGGACGAATGTAATTACCAGCATGTTTTGGCGATGTTGCCTGAACAAGGTGCGCGGGCCAAATTACGTCGCTTTATGGATTTCTGTACGTATTTTAAACGTGCAGAAGTACCGGATCCGTATTACGGCGATGCGGAGGGTTTTGCATTGGTGTTAGATATTCTGGAGGACGGGTGCGATGGTATTGTGCAGCTGTTAAAAAATTAACAGTTAACAAAAGACCTTTGCACGAACAGATTATAAAGTCTCAGCAAATTGGTTTTTTAAGCTCTGCAGAGTTCATGCCTTTTTTAGCCAAAGGCGCCGTAAAACATTGCCATTGATGGCGGAGAGCAGTTACCTTTCAACAGGATTGATATGAACGGTCATGCAAAGTGGTTGTTTTGCTACATCGGTGAATTTTCGCATGAGTACTAATGCGTAAGAGCCCTCAGGCACTACTTGAAAACTGTGTGGAAATTTTCCCATGCCTTCAGTAGCCTCGGCTGAAATGCTCGTGTCATCACAGGTATGCTGATGTTTGAACGATATTGACCGATCATCATCGCGGATTTCTAAATTAAACAAAAATGGTGCCAACATAGGTTTAAAGACTTCAGAGTGGGCCATACTATTATAACTACTTATATTTCTTAGTTTTCTTAATCGTATGGATTGTTGTTCTGCTTGAAGTACCTCAAACCCATTGATATGACCCTTTTGTTGTACACGTACTTCATCACTGTTTGATAAGAGGGTTGTGATTTTTTTGGGGTGATTGACTCAGGTTCTGTGTTATGTTTTTTCGGTATTACATAAACTGTATCTTGGTAGGCTTCTGAAGATGAAATGTTGATTTGGGCAAAACATTGGTATTCTGTCCTAATCTGCCTTAAGCAATATCTGGCTGCTTGAGTAATCGTACGATAATCAGGAGCTTCATCGGCTCCTTTGGATTCACCAGACCCTTTGGATTCACTATCATTAGTGGTTGTTTTAAACATGCTCTCGGTATTAAGTTCTAGACATGTCCTTGTAGAAAAGGGACCTATTGTTTGATGCAGTTTTTCTTCAACCCATATCTCAACACGATCGGGTCTCTCAGTAGGTTCTATCTCTATCCTGACTTTACAAAAAGTTAACAAATCTAAAGTCCCTTTTAATTCAGTGTGGTAAATACGCTGCAAATATTGAAATACTAATGTTCGAGCGTTTGAACCAGGGTTTTCTACAAGAAATGCAACCAGCTGGGTTTTGAGCGCGGTACTAGCATCGTTTTGCTCCAATAATACACGGAGCGCCAGGTTTATTCCTTGGATTTCTACTTGCTCTGTGACTGTTCTTGCAGGTAATGACTTGTCATGCATCTGCTTCAGAAAATCCATGATTTTATCTATAAGCCGATCATATTTGCCTGTTTGTGATAGTTTTGCCCTCGTCGTATGCATCTTGGTCGTCCTTGGCTCTCTATATTTGATTTGTCACTGTAGCGTTATTTGTGCTACATAAGAATAGCTAATATGCCTGAATGCTTGTTGTTCATCTTATAGAATTAGCATGCTCACTAGTGATCAGTCGCCAATAATTTATCCAGTTGAGTTTGCAGGCTCGTCAATTCTTCTGTTGCCAGTGCCAGTTTTTGTTGCTCTTTTTCCACGACAGCCGCAGGTGCTTTGGCACTAAAGTTAGGGTTGTCGAGCTTTTGTGTGAGGCGCTGAATGTCTGCATTCAGTTTTTCTTGCTGTTTTTGTAAACGCTGTTGTTCTGCTGCAACATCGATTAGGCCTGCCAATGGCAGATGGCATTCCAGTTGATCAACAAATGTCACCGCGGCAGGTGGGATTTCTTCGGCTGTTTTCGCAAAATGTAGCGTATTAATTTTTAGCAGGGCTTTCACTAATGCCTGATGTGTTTCCAATCGTTGTTGTTGTGCCGTTGAGTATTGGTGCAGATAAAGGTCACTGCTCTGATTCGGTGGGACGTTCATTTCACTGCGCACGGTGCGAATAGCGCTGATTAAACGTTTGAGCCATTCAATGTCTTCAATCAGATTGGTATCGGCTGTAGGTGTGCCGGTTTGTGGACAAGGGCCTTGAATCAGCAACGTATCAGCGCTGTCGGTAAAATAGGGCTGTAAGCTTTGCCAGATGGTTTCAGTTATAAATGGAATAATAGGATGTGCCGCGCGTAAAATATTGGCTAATAAATTTAATAGATGGCGTCGGGTGCGTGCACCTTGCTCGGCATCAGCTGTGTGTAATGTTACTTTGCTTAGTTCGAGATACCAGTCACAGAATTCATTCCAAACAAAGTCGTATAGGCTTTGTGCTAAATGATCGAAGCGATAGGCCGCGATATGGCCATGCATCTGTATTATGCATTGGTCAAACCGTGTTTGAATCCATTGATCAACGGGGTGCTGACTGGCGACAGACTCTGCCGCAATCGGTTGATCTTCACATTGCATCAAGACAAAGCGTGCAGCATTCCAAAGTTTGTTACAGAAATTGCGATAGCCTTCCATGCGTTTGATGTCAAAGCAAATATCACGACTGGTTGAGGCCAGGGCGCAGTAGGTGAAGCGTAGGGCATCGGTGCCATAGGCTTCAATGCCCTCTGGAAATTGACGTTGCGTGGCTTTGATCGCTTTTTCTTTCAAGCGAGGTTGCATCATGCTGTCGGTGCGTTTTTCAATGAGTGTGGCTAAGTCCACGCCATCAATTAGATCGATGGGGTCAATGACGTTGCCTTTTGATTTCGACATTTTTTGACCATCTTGATCGCGGATCAGGCCATGAATGTAAACCGTTTTAAACGGAACATCGCCCATAAAATAGAGCCCGAACATAATCATGCGTGCGACCCAAAAGAAAATGATGTCGAAGCCAGTGACCAAGGTATTGGTGGAGTAGAACTGTTCTAGTTCAGGTGTTTTGTCTGGCCAGCCCAATGCTGAAAACGGCCATAAGCCCGCAGTAAACCATGTATCTAACACATCAGTGTCTTGCGTTAATACAACACTTTCTGCCAACTGGTGTTGCGCGCGAATTTCAGCGACAGAATTGCCAACATACACGTGGCCATTTTCGTCGTACCAAGCCGGAATACGATGTCCCCACCAAAGTTGACGACTAATGCACCAGTCTTGGATATCACGCATCCAAGCAAAGTACATGTTTTCATGGCCTTGTGGTGCAAAGGTGATGCGACGGTTTTCAACTGCTTCGATAGCAGGTTTTGCCAAAGGTTCAATTTGGATATACCACTGATCACTGAGGTAAGGTTCGATAATGGTATTGCCTCGGTCACCACGTGGGATTTTTAAGGTATGCGGCTCAATTTTTTCCAACAATCCCAGTGCGTCTAGATCTTTAACGATTTTTTCACGTGCAACAAAACGGTCTAGGCCTTGATACGCCTCAGGTACTTCGGTATTGAGTGTTGCATCATCATTGAGGATATTCAGTAATGGTAACTGATGGCGCTGACCCATTTCATAATCATTAAAATCGTGTGCCGGTGTGATTTTGACGCAGCCGCTGCCAAATTCAGGGTCAACATAATCATCGGCAATGATGGGAATTAAGCGTTCAGTGAGTGGTAAACGGATCTGTTGACCGATCAAATGACGATAGCGTTCATCGGTTGGGTGCACAGCGACCGCGGTATCGCCCAATAAAGTTTCCGGGCGTGTGGTTGCGATAATGATATGGTCAGTCGAATCCGCCAAAGGATAGAGAAAATGCCATAAATGACCTTTCTCTTCGGTGGCAATTACTTCTAGATCCGATAAGGCCGTTTTTAGCACTGGATCCCAGTTAACCAGGCGTTTGCCGCGGTAAATCAAGCCATCATTGTATAGTCGAATAAAGGCTTGTTGTGTGGCGTGCGCAATTTGTGGATCCATGCTGAACTGTTCACGTGTCCAGTCACAGGAAGCGCCTAAGCGCCGCATTTGTTGAGCGATTTTGCCGCCTGAAGTGTCTTTCCAGTCCCAAACGCGTTTGACAAAATCTTCACGACCGAGGTCATAACGGTTTTTGCCTTCTGCTTGCAATTGGCGTTCAACAACCATTTGGGTCGCAATCCCTGCGTGGTCCGTGCCGGGTTGCCATAAAGTGTTATGACCTGACATGCGATGATAACGAATTAAACAATCCATTATCACGTCTTGAAAGCCATGCCCCATGTGCAAGCTGCCGGTAACATTGGGTGGCGGCAAAACAATTGAATAAGACTCGCCTTTGCCCGTTGCTTGAAAACAGTGTTGCTGTTCCCAAGTTTGATAAAGCGCGTGTTCAATGGCTTGGGAATGATAGGTTTTTTGCATAGCAGAAAGTGTCTGAGGGTGTGGCACAAGGCGCGTAATCTAGCATTTTTTAATGGGTATTGCGACTGCCTTGAAAGGGCGAAATTTTACTGTGCAAATGAGTCGGTTGGTTTATGGGGGCATGCGGTATGCTTTGCTTGACTGGCCTGAGAATTCGGTACGCAAATTGCCCACAAATCATTTGCGCTTCTTGCTGAAAGTCTTTAGAATGAGCGCTGCTTTCAAACCGCTTATGTGCTGTGTGATGTGAATCGATCCAGTGGCATGGCACGATAGGAAATCATGACATGAAAAAAGATATCCATCCTGATTATCAGACAATCAAAGCCATTTGCAGTTGTGGCAATACATTCGAAACGCGCTCTACATCTGCGCAAACCGAAATTAAACTGGATGTCTGTTCCAAGTGTCATCCTTTCTATACCGGTAAACAAAACATTGTCGATACAGAAGGTAAAGTTGATAGCTTTAACAAGCGTTTTGCTGGTTTTGGTGCGATTTCTGCAAAAGCCAAAACTGATCAATAAGCACAGTTTTGTCATTTCAGACACGCCTGGAGTCACTCAGAGCGCTGATGCGAGAGCATCAGTTAGATTACTATATGATTCCAGGCACTGATCCACATTTCAATGAATATTTAACCGCGCACTTTCGTCGGCGTGATTGGATTTCCGGCTTTACCGGTTCTCAGGGTGATCTGCTGGTTGGCTTGGATGCCGCCTATTTATGGACAGATAGCCGTTACTTTGTACAAGCAGCACAAGAGTTAGATCCTAACTTATTTCAATTGATGAAGCAGTTACCCGGCTTGCCCAGCTCACCTGAAGCTTGGTTGGTCGATGCGCAACCGTCATTCTCATTGGGTGTCGATCCGCAATTGATCACACAGCAGCGTTATCAAGCGATGTCTGCGAAATTTTCTGCAGCGCAAACCATAGTAGCGATTGAGGACAATTGGGTTGATGCTGTGCGCGGTGATGTTGAAGAGGCATCATCAGCTGCAAACATTATTCATATGCAGAATACAGGTGAATCGGTGGCGCATAAGTTACAGCGCTTGAGGCAGGCGATGGTGACTGCCGCAACTGATGGGATGTTGATCAGTGGTTTGGCTGATATTGCTTGGCTGTTGAATGTGCGTGATGTGGCGGCAGCGTATAACCCTGTGGTGACCAGTTATCTGTGGGTCGAAGCAACACGCTTGGTATGGTTTGTTGAAGCTGATGGCATGCAGCCGGCAGATCGTGTGTTACTGATCGAAATGGGTGTTGAGATTCAGTCTTATGCATCCCTCAAAGCTTTTTTGTCGCGTTGTGCGGGTCGTGTTTGGCTGGATCCCGCTGAGACCAGTTGGTGGGTGACGCGCTTATTATCCAACTGCGAACAACATGCGGCGACATTGCCCTGTGTGCTGTGGCGTGCCTGCAAAAATTCGACAGAATTGGCGGGCATGCAGGCTGCACATGTGGCTGATGGTGTTGCCATGGTGCGTTTTTTAGCGTGGTTGGATCAGTATGGGATTGGGTGTAGCGAATCAGAATTGGCTGAGCAGTTGGCGCAGTTTCGTGCTGAATGTGATGGTTATCGCGGGGCCAGTTTTCCGACCATTATGGGTTACGGCGCCAATGGGGCGATCGTGCATTATCAAGCACCATCAACCGGTGGTGCGGTTGTGAGTGATGAGTTGCCATTGTTGTTTGATTCAGGTGGTCAATATGATTTAGGTACCACCGACATCACGCGGGTTGTGCATCTGGGTGAGCCCAGTATTGCGCATAAACAACATTACACCTGGGTATTGAAGGGTCATATTGCTTTATCGCGAGTGGTGTTTCCAGCGGGTACGCAAGGGTTTCAGTTGGACGCTTTGGCGCGTCAATTTTTATGGGCAGCAGGATTAGATTATGGTCATGGCACGGGTCATGGTGTCGGCGCTTATTTGTGTGTGCACGAAGGCCCGCAGAGTATTTCACCGGCGCCGCGACAGCAGTCGTTATTGCCGGGAATGGTGGTGAGTAACGAGCCCGGTGTTTATTTGCCAGACCAATGGGGTATGCGGATTGAAAATCTGCAGGTGGTGCGCGAAAGCGATGTGGTGAAATCAGTTGAAGGCGAGGCGTTTTATTGTTTTGAACCTTTAACTTGTGTGCCATACGCGCGTGATTTACTGGCATTAGAGCATTTAACTGACATGGAAATAGCTTGGCTCAATGATTATCATCAGATGGTTTTGAAGAGGTTGATGCCGCTGTTATCCGAGCCAAGCGTCAAGACTTGGTTGCAAAGCGCTTGTGCACCTATTATCTAGCTGCTGCAGGGGCCTGGGTTGGTTCTGTCGCAAAACCAGATGTGGTAGATCTGCACAACATCACCGTTTGAAAGCGTATGGATGCCACTATTAATCAGTTTGACATAAGGCGAGCCGCAAATGCTGGCGACATTCTGTTCTTGTTCTTGCGATACCAGCATGCCAGGTGCTAGGTCGTAAGGGTTGGTCGCTGAGCTTGACTGGTAGTTTAGGCTGTAGCCACAGTAATGTCGGGCGCCATTATAAAGTAGGCCGTAGGTATTGATGTAGAATTTTAAAATGGCGGGCCCTTGTGCGGGCGCTTAGAAAGCACCGGTGAGGATATTGTTGGGGGAACGAGCAGAGGTGTTCGGTGTAACAATTGCGCCATTAGCGAGTATTGGATACGAGCCGATAGATTCAAAATCGGCAGGGCCAATAGTGTGAAATTGAATTTTGCTGTAAGCATAACCACCCAGGTTGCGGACAATAATTTGCAAGCCAACTGGTGTTGAAGCAGCGCAGGCAAGGGTTGGTGTCAGCACCAAGGGTAACAGTTTAATGCAGTGTGTGCGGAGTGTAGAGAAGAGTTTCATAGGTTTGTGTCCTGTCGGTCAGATTATTTAGCCGTCGATACTTGCGATTAATTCGCCTGCGCTGTTGGCTGCACCACGCAAGGCAGTTGAAGCATCAACAGCAAAACTGTAGGCAGTTTGAAACCAGCCTGACTCTGCGTTTGGGATGGCGTCGAATACGACCTCAACAGTACCGTTGCCCGCTAGGCGTTCTATCTCGGCTGAGGCGATAATATCTTTCAAACGTTGTAGTGCGCCGTCTGCCTGAAAACATTCACCGCTGGTGATGGTTCCTACACCTTTGCGGATTGCAACCACGAGGCCATTGTTGGCAATAAAGCTCACACAACCTGCTGCCAATGAAGTGAATTCTTCGCCCATTGCATTGCAGATTTTAACCGCAGTATCTGCAGGGAATAGGGGGTGGTGCCGTTAATCGCCATATGGGCGCTGCCGCCTGTGACCAGATGGCCAGCGGCATCAGCTAGGTAAGTGCCTTCGTCATGGCTTGCACAGAAGTCAGGAATTGGGGTGTCGCCGCCATTATTGCCAGCATCTGCAAAAAATACTTGATGCACAATACCCGACACCATAGCAGCGGCTACTACGCCGCCCAATACTACACAGCGCCTTGCAACTTTTCGTCTTCCGTGGAGGGCTTTTAAGGCATCTGCTCTTTGTCTTGCTGCGTCGCCACCATCATCATCACCGCCACCAGCAGCCCGACTCAGGAGGTAGCGCATCTCGTCATCGCCATCAATACCATTCCACCAGTTCCTTAGAGACATGCTTGTTATTCCTTCTATTGGCGCACAGCAACATAGCAACATGCAGCAGCATGCCATTCTGATA
>CAZIIK010000138.1:0-7948 GCA_964539235.1 uncultured Gammaproteobacteria bacterium
CACCCATGACCATTATTCTCATATCAATGTTTAGAGAAACTCATCCTATGTAATCAGTGCGTCATTATAAGGAGGTGCCTTGGTGGTGCAAGTCCTCTATGTCGATGTTGAGTTATCAAGTGCTCTGGGTATACTCTGCCACGTTTTAAACAGTGTGGCGGTAGAAGGCTAATGCCAGAGCAAGAATTGGCGTGTGTGTTTGAAGCGCCGGAAGATTTTGTTGTGCAATCCGGTGCAATCGTTGGGTTGCAATATCAACCAGATGCAGCACCTGCACGTTTTGGAGCGCACAGCTGTGTGCGTGCTGGCAGTGTGATTTATGCTGATGTTACCTGCGGAGATTATTTGCAAACGGGTCACAATGCCATGATTCGTGAGCATACCGTGCTGGGTGATCATGTGGTGGTCGGTACCAACGTAGTGATTGATGGCTATGTGCAGATTGGCGATTTCGTCAAAATTGAATCAAATGTTTACATCCCAACTCATATGACCATTGGCTCACGTGTGTTTTTAGGGCCGGGTATTACGATTACCAATGATCGTTATCCCTTAAAAATGCGCGATCAATACCGCCCTGAAGGTCCGACGATTGAAGATGGCGTAACCATTGGAGGTGGTGTCACTATTGTGCCGGGCGTGACAATTGGTGCCGGTTCTTTTGTTGCAGCAGGTGCTGTGGTGACCAAAGACATTCCACCCATGAGTTTGGTTGTGGGTGTGCCGGGTCGGGTATCAGCTTTGCCAGCAGAATTGCGTGAGACCAATATGGCGCTGAGCTGGCAAAAATATTTGGCATGAGATTTTGCGGATCATTTTGACGTAAAAGTTTGAGAATTTTAAAGCAACTTCAGGAGTGAAATATAATGACGGAATGTGCAACGAGAAATATCGCGATGGCGGAAATTAAGCTGACTGAAGCTGAGATTGATGCAGCAACTGCGGTGTTGCGTTCAGGTGCGCTACGCCAAGGACAGCAATGTGAAGCATTTGAAGCTGAATTTGCGGCTAAAGTAGGTGCGAAGCATGCAGTGACATGCGCCAATGGCTCAGCTTCTTTGCATTTGGCTTATATGACGTTTTTACAACCCAGTGACGAGGTTCTGGTGCCTTCTTTCACGTTTATTGCCACGGGCTCCATGGTGATGATGGCAGGTGGAAAACCAGTGATGTGTGATGTGGATCCCGAGACTTTTCTGCTGGATTTGGAAGACGCCGCTAGCCGGGTTACCGAACGTACGGTTGCTATTTCCCCTGTGCATTTGTTTGGTAATGCGTGTGATGTTGAAGCAGTACAAGCTTTTGCAAAGCAACATAACCTGAAGATTATTTGGGATAATGCCCAGTGCCATGGTGCGACTTATCATGGCCAAGACGTCGGTGGTTTTGGTGACTTTGCGTCTTACTCTTTTTACCCGTCGAAAAACATGTTTGTCGGTGAGGGTGGCATGATTTTGACGGACGATGACGCAACAGCGAATCAGCTGCGTTACCTACGCATGCATGGTCAAACCGGTAAATATAACCACACCATGCCAGGCCTTAATTATCGTATGACCGATGTTGAAGCAGCAATCGGTCGTGAGCAACTCAAGCGTTTGGACGACATGTTGGCCGTGCGCCGGCGTAATTTCGCTTTGTATAATGCTGCATTTGGCGCCATGCCCGGTATCACCATTCAAAAAGTACTGCCTAATACCGAACATGCAGTGCATCAATATTGCATGGTGATCGACGCAGACAAAACCGGTGTTTCGCGTGATACATTGATGGCCAAACTCAAAGCAGAAGGCATTATGACCGGTATTCATTATCCGCGTGGTCTGCATCAGCAACCAGTTTTTATCGAACGTTACGGCGCACAATCTTTACCCGTTACCGAACGTTTATGTGAGCAAATCGTTGCGCTGCCCGTGCATCATGGGATGACGCAGGAAGATGTGGAATATGTGATTGAACATGTTCAGGCTATTCTGGCTTAAGTGTGCGGATTGAGTTGGATGATCTATCGGTATTCTGTTTTTAGTTTCTAATCAGGTGGCTTACCTGAATCTCTTTTAGATTCGGGTAAGCCATTTAATGATAAGCACTTATTGGTTACCTGTGTTTTTGACTTTGCTTAGTCATAAGTTTTTGTATCCATTTAAACAAGAATTTGGGTAAATACAGAGAAAGTACGGCCAGGCGGAAATCTGTTCCCGTTTTCTTACCGGCATCTAGATAGTCAGCATATGTATCACCTTGTGGTGGCTTTGCCGCTACTTTGCGCAGCTCCAGAAATTGTTTGCGTGAATTGCGCGATAGGATTTCATACTTCTGAGTGATTTCAGTTTGGAATTCCAAATAATCGATATCCCGAGTGCCAGTAGGCGTTTTAACGGGCTTTGTCATGACTTCTTCATAAAGTGAAGTGAAGGATTTGATGACTTGATTCACATCATGGTGCTTTTCAACAGTTTTGCGCCCAAGTACTGACAAGTGTTGGCGCCACTCGTAATCAGAAATTAATTCTCTCAGTACATCGGTAATGGTATCTGGGTTTGCGTTAGCGCAAGGCAATTCTGATCCATAGAAAGGTTTGAATAGGTCCTCGCGCAAGTAAAGGATCACGGGTTTCCCGAGCGCCATCGCTTCCAATGACAATACACCTGTTGCACCGATCATTAACTGGTCTACGACAATATCAGCTTTTTCATACCATTTGCGGGCTTCTTCGTGTTTCATGCCTTTGATAAGCTTGAACTCAAAGGGAAGCTTTTGTTCGATTTGTAGTTTTTCCACGGCCTTTAGTACAAAGTCAGTACCTTTAACAGCATTATTGGATGGGGCATGTACCACTAATGGCCGAGGGTTATTGCGAATACCCACAAATTGCCACTCATCTAGATCCAAAGCCCTTGGAATGACGCGCGCTTCTGGGCAAAATTGTTGGAGTTCAGGATCTTGCACCAGAAATTGGTCGACGTATTCATGTGCAAAGTCGAGGAATTTCTGTTGTGCAGTTTCGTCAACTTTATGTTGGTAGCCATATCGAAAAGGGCTATAAGGATTTACTTCAATATCTTTGCTGGGTAGGCGTACATCAAATCCGGAAAAGCGAAACAGTACGCGTTTGTTGCGTGCTTTGATGAGAGGAATATCAAAGCCTGTCATATGTGTATAGTCGAGTTTGTAAAACAACGATTTGTTCCAAAAATGGAAGATATCAAAATCCCGATCTAAATAGTCTTTTAGTGTGTGAGCATGTGCTTTTACACGTCCACCTAGCTCGCGTAAATTGATTTCACGATCCAAGGCATAGCCAAATTTATGCCCTTGACCCAAGGTGTATTGCACGTGTTCGGCCGTATAGCCTTGTTTTTTTAAAGCGTTGACAATCTGAATTGGCATATTGGCCAGATTCATGGGTGCGAGCAATATTTTAGGTTTTTTTTGATTCTTTCTGGGCATGTTTCTCTATTCGGCTATGCGAGAGTAGGACGACATTAGAGCACCTTTACCAAAAACTTTTCAAGGGTGGGAGTTGGGTGGTTGTGTTCGCTATCGTCAACATGGGTTGTTTGCTAAAATTTCTCCGCGATTTTGTCCATGCTATGGGAGGTGCTTATGCCAAAAAAATCTTCGCGATCAACTCGATCAAATTCTCAGTCAAACGTTATATCGGCAGGAAACCAATTGACTTTGGATAGCAAAATGCTTGAACAGCTATATAAAGAGTGTGGTCAGTCAAGTTCACCATTCTCTGAAATTGAATATTGGACGCTGTCCGCGTTATTGGATCGCGATGTTTCCAAGGCTGAGCCCGCCACATTTGAGGAGATGGAAGCTTTATGGCATGGCCGTGCCAGTTTAAACCCTCTGCACGAGGATAAAAAAAGCGAGTACTTATCTTTTGCTGAGGTGAAAGGTTTTGGTCCTCAGCTATCCAGTTTTTTGACGGCTTATCAACACACGAATAGTTTGCTAACAGAAGCTGATATTTCTCATTTTGTCGATGCGCAGTTATTACTCAAGTATTTACCAAAAGTATCGGTAAAGCGTGCAACGGTTCTTGAGATTGGTGCAGGTTCCGGGCTATTAGCCAGTCATGTGCTTAAAGAGAAACAAGGAACGGCCTGTTATATCCTGTCAGATGCAATCCCAGAGTCATTGCTTTATCAAGAGGCTCATTTGCGTGCGAAGTTCCCAGAGATATCAATCGGTAGTGCCTTTGCAGGTGATGAGTTCAATGCGCAAAAATTTGATGCGTTTCTAGTGCCAGCATGGCAGTTACAGGAGGTTCTCGCCGACTGTGCTTTGGATATGATTGTGAATATTGCCAGTATGCAGGAAATGGAAGCTCAGGCGAGTGAGGCCTATTTACAATTTTTTGAAGCGCATTTAGCTGAAGGGGGTGCATTGATGTTGCGGAATTCACGCGAATATCATTATTCCAGGCAATACGCTTATCCAAAGCATTGGCAGTATGTTGAAAAAATGCGTGTCCCGATGTCGCGTGGGCTTGATTATCCATTAGATATTTTGGTGAGGTGTGATACCGATCAATCTGCGCATAATATGGAGTATATAGAGCGTTACTATTTGCAAGTGGTACAGCGCGCTGGCGATACTATTAAATCAAAGAATAAGCAGATTAAAGGTATGGAGAGGTTTGCTGCTCGACGTGAATCTTTAAACAAGAAAAATTTGGATAGGCTAGTCTCCAAACAATTAGCCACACTGGATAATTTTGGCAACAAACAGACTGCAATGGTAGAAAAATTTGGTCAAAAGAAAGCGCAGTTGTTAGAAAAACTGGCAAGTAAAGCTAAGCATATTCATTCCTTGAAGGAAAAAATAGATGTATTAAACCAGGAGAAACAGGTATTGCGTGCATCCTTAAAGTCCGTGAAGACTGAGCATGCTGATCGGCAGGAAGCACTTAAGGCGACTGTATCTAGGTATCGCGATCATGTGCTTAGGTTGAAGGCCCTGAATTGAGTATTACAGGAACGCAACAATAATTTGGCGATACAGAAAGCCGATTTATTAAGACGTCTGAATGCACATCAAGTAAGTTTGGGTCAAGCGAAAAAGAAAGTATCTAAATTGTTTCATATGATTTAAGGAGAGTAAAACAGCATGAAGATAGGGATTGTCGGGTGTGGGAAACAGGCACCTAAGCATATTGCTGGTTTACGTTCGGGCAATACTTCTGTTGATATCGTAGTCTGTGATTTGCATCGTCAGGCTGCAGATCGGCTGGCGAAGGAACAAAGCGTTCATGTGGCTGGATCTCTAGAAGACATGTTGCAGGATAGTCAACTGGATGGTGTGATTATCGCGACGCCAACACCGTTTCATTATGAAGCGATGGTGCAGGTGCTGCAGTCGGGCAAGCCAGTTTTTTGTGAAAAGCCATTATGTGAGACACAGGAACAGTTGCATCATTTAGAACAGGTGATGCAGACAACTGGACAATTTGTTCAAGTGGGTTATGTATATCGTCAAGTGCCAGCTTTTCGCGCATTAAAAAAGATTTTGGATGACCCATCACAGCCATTGGGTAAGCCAGTTACAGCTTTGCTGCGCATTGGTGGGCGTGGTTCGCACAGCGCATGGAAACATAAAAAAGACACGGGTGGTGGTGCAGTTAATGAGATGCTGGTACACATGCTGGATCTAGCATTTTGGTTGTTTGGTGATACCTGTGAAATTTATTCTTGTGAACAACGATTGCTCGCGCCAACACGTCAGATTAATGGTGAATCCGTTACTGCAGATGCTGAAGATTTTGTATTGCTGAGTGCCGCATCACATGCCGGTGTCCAATTAGTCTTTCAGGCAGATTTATTGACGCCAACTTTTCGCCAATATATTGAGGTTCAGGGCACAAATGGTAGTTTTATTGGTTCTATTCAATCTGAATTGCCAGCTTATATCCAGTTACTGTCCCCTGTAGGTGATTATGCAGTGGGTCGTCATGACTTAGCATCTGAAGGCTTGAATTTATTCAATGCGCAGATGCAGTTTTTTTTAACTAATGTGCGAGCGAGGGAACTGTTAGAAGGGCCCACTGTGCGTGATAGCATTGCACTTTTTAATACCCTGTCTCAGTTGCTTTAATGTGGCAATTAACGTGCATTGAAAAGGAACTTAAAGATGCAACAATCGACAAAAATCCGTATTGCAATCATTGGGGTTGGTAATTGTGCCAGCTCATTGGTGCAGGGTATTCATCACTATGCCGCGCACTCAGTCGCGGGCCTGATGTCCGCAGAGATTGGGCCTTACTCAGTAGCGGATATCGAGCCGGTGGTTGCCTTTGATGTCGATGCACGCAAGGTTGGGCAGAATCTGCATGAGTCGATTTTTGCTCAGCCAAATTGTACAGCGCGGTTTTGTGAGGTGCTACCGAAGACAGATGTAGCGGTGCGCATGGGTTGCCGTTTCGATGGTGTGGCGGAGCATATGTTGCAGTACGAGGCTGAGCAATCGTTTCGTTTAGCAGATGTGGCTGAGCCGACCATGGCTGAAGTGGTGCAATGTTTGCAGGAAGCCCAAGTTGACGTGTTGATTAACTATTTGCCGGTAGGTTCGCAACACGCAACTGAGTTTTATATGGAATGCGCTCTGCAAGCCGGGGTTGGTGTGGTGAATTGCATTCCGGTGTTTATCGCCAGCGATGCTGTATGGCAGGCTCGTTTTAAAACGGCCGGTGTGCCCATTGTTGGTGATGATATTAAGGCGCAATGTGGCGCGACGATTTTGCATCGGCGTTTGATGCAGTTGTGTCGGGAGCGCGGGGTATCGGTGAAGCGCACATATCAATTGAATACCGGTGGCAATACCGATTTTCTGAATATGCGGGATCATCAGCGTATTGAGTCTAAGAAACAGTCGAAAACAGATGCTGTGCAGGCTGCCTTGGCAGAACCATTGCAAGCCCAAGACATTCACGTGGGGCCCAGTGACTATGTGCCATGGCAGCACGATAACAAAGTGGCTTTCATGCGCGTGGAAGGTGAATTATTTGGTGGTGTGCCGATGAATTTAGAAGTGCGGTTGTCTGTAGAAGATTCGCCGAATTCCGCGGCTGTTGTTGTCGATGCGGTGCGTTATTGCCAGTTGGCACGTGAACGTGGCACCGCAGGGCCTTTGCCAGCGCCTTCTGCATTTTGTTGTAAACATCCACCGGTGCAAATGGATGAGTCGTTGGCATTACGTGATATTGCAACGTTTATGGCAGCCACTGAAGCCGTATGAAAGCGGTTGTATTAGCAGCAGGTCAATCCACGCGGTTGTCGCAGACGATTGCTGGTCCGAAACAATTGGTCCAAATTGGTGAATTCACCTTAATTGAACACGTACTGCGCACGGCAGCACGGTGTGATGTTGAGGAAATTATTGTCGTGACCTGCGCGGACAACCATGCGGCATTGCACGCGGCTGTTGCAGCGATGCAGCAGCGCACCCGCTGTCCGGTTGTGTGTCTCTGTAGTGAACATGCTGCTTTAGGTAATGGCGCTTCCTGTGTGGATGCCTTATCAGCGGCTGATGACGACTGTTTGGTTTTTGTGTCAGACCACGTGTTATCAACTCGGACGATGGATACGGTTATACAGCTGTTTGCAGAACATCGACTGAAAAGACTACCTATGCTGGCGTGTGACCCCAATGTAGACGGTATATTTGATTTGCCCGATGCCACCAAAGTCAAAGTGCAGGCGAATTGCATTATGCAGATTGGTAAAGACCTAAGTGATTACGATTGGATCGATATGGGCATATTTTATTTGCCGCACAATGTTCACGCCGATCTGCAACACGCTTGCCATGAGGGCGCGCATTCGTTAACCGAGTTGGTGCGTATTTGGCTTCAGACTGACAGATTTTTAGCCGTGCCGGTGGCCGATGCTTGTTGGCAGGATGTCGATGATATCGATATGTTGACGGTTGCTCGGGAACG
>CAZIIK010000139.1:0-34271 GCA_964539235.1 uncultured Gammaproteobacteria bacterium
TTTTAATGTAGTATTGCCTCACCAAAAATTCATTTGCATATTTGGTGAGGCAATATGGTCGGTTTTATCGGTAGGAAAGAAGAGTTAAAGCTCTTGAACGGTTTGCTGCATAAACGCTCAGCAAGTTTAATTGTTGTGAAAGGGCGTCGCAGAATCGGGAAAAGTCGGTTGCTACAACAATTTGGCCAATCCTTTAGACATTGCTACGTTTTCTCTGGGCTTGCGCCAACGGAAGATACCACGGCTCAAATGGAAGTCGAAGCTTTTAAAGAACAGCTTGTTACACAATGTGGAATTGATGTAGATAGCGCGCTTGATACTTGGGAGAGTTTGTTTTTACGTGTATGTGAAACAGTTCAGTCAGGTTCTGTATTAGTGGTATTGGACGAAATCAGTTGGATGGGCTCCAAAGATCCGCTCTTTCTAAGCAAGTTGAAGAATGCATGGGATTTGCATTTCAAAAAAAATGATCAGTTGGTGCTAGCGTTATGTGGTTCTGTTTCAAGTTGGATTGAACACAATATTTTGAGCGGTACGGGATTTTTGGGCAGAGAATCTCTTACGCTAACATTAGATGAAATGCCGTTGCATGATTGTGTAAGATTTTGGGGAAACAAAAAAGTCAGTCCAAGTGAAAAAATAAAAATGCTGGCTATAACAGGTGGTGTGCCACGATATCTAGAAGCGATTAATCCAGATAAAACCACAGAGCAGAATATCCATGATTTATGCTTCACATCCTCTGGTATTTTAGTGACTGAGTTTGACAAGATCTTTTCAGATTTGTTCTCTAGGCGCGGAGAATTATATAAAAAAATAGTGTCTTGTTTAGCAAATGGTATTTGCGATCAAGCTGAGATTATTCGGCGTGTTGGATTAAAGAAAGGTGGGGATATTTCCGCTTATTTAGATGACTTGTCTCAAGCAGGATTTATCTCGCGTGATTACACTTGGATCATCAGAGATAATAAACCATCAAAGCTCAGCCATTACAGGTTAAGAGATAATTATTCTCGTTTCTATTTGAAATACATTGAACCCAGGAAAAGGCAGATTAATAACAGTGGCCTCAAAGGTGTATCCCTCAGCAGCCTTAAGGGTTGGAATACTATAATGGGGTTGCAGGTTGAAAATTTAGTATTGAGTAACAGAGATCTAATCAAAGCATCTTTAAATTTAGAAAATGCTGATATTGTTAGCGACAATCCATACTTCCAAAGAGCGACCACCCGACAACAAGGCTGCCAAATTGATTATCTCATTCAGACCAAATATAACACGCTGTACATCTGTGAAATCAAGTTCTCCATGCAAGAATTAAGGGCTGGAATTATTCATGAAGTTAAAGAAAAAATTAGTCGATTAAAAGTTCCGCGCGGTTTTTCCTTTCGGCCTGTGTTAATACATTTTGGCTCTGTTAGCGATGCTATATATGACGAGCAATATTTTTCTAATATCATTGATTTTAATAAATTATTAGATGCTTAATCATTCCAGTTTTCACGATGAAAAACTCATTACAACACTCTGTAGTGTTTGCCCTAATATTTTGAGTCTTTATGGTGGCGCGCGAGTTGAGTGGCGTAGCCAATATATCCAGCGGGCGTTAGTGCACATAACTCATCTTGCACATCAGTGGGTAGATCGAGCGTGCGAATGAAATCATGCAAAATAGGTGCAGTAATCGCCTTGCCGCGCGTTAAGGATTTTAGCTTTTCGTAGGGTTCAGCAATATGGTAACGGCGCATCACGGTTTGGATGGCTTCAGCCAATACTTCCCAGCTATTATCAAGATCTTCCACGAGTCGCTCTGTATTTAGGTTGAGTTTTCCCAAGCCTTTTTGCAGGGACTGGTATCCAATTAAACTATAAGCAAAAGCAGAACCAATATTGCGTAAGACGGTTGAATCAGTTAAATCACGCTGCCAGCGTGAAATCGGTAATTTCTCTGCCAAATGAGCTAATAGTGCATTGGCAACGCCAAAATTACCCTCGGCATTTTCAAAATCAATGGGATTCACTTTATGCGGCATAGTGGATGAACCAACTTCACCTGCAACAAGTTTCTGCGAAAAGTAACCCAGCGAGATATAGCCCCAAATATCGCGGCTACAGTCGATTAAAATGGTATGGGCGCGGATCAAACCATGAAACAGTTCGGCAATATAGTCATGCGGTTCGATTTGTGTGGTGTATGGGTTCCACTGTAGCGATAAGCTTTCGACAAAAGTTTGAGACAGTTTCAACCAATCGACGTCTGGATAGGCACAATGGTGTGCATTGAAATTGCCGACAGCGCCATTGATTTTTCCCAGGATGTTAACATGCTCAATGGTTTGAATTTGCTGCTGCAGTCGCTGTTGAATATTGCGAAATTCTTTGCCCATAGTGGTTGGAGAAGCTGTTTGGCCATGGGTGCGTGACAGCATGGGTGTATTGGCGTATGTATTGGCATATTGGCTGAGAATCTGATTGATTTTGTTCAACTCAGGCAGCAAAACCTGTTGCCTAGCATCGCGAATCTGCAGGGCATATGCCAAATTATTAATGTCTTCGGATGTGCAGGCAAAGTGAATAAATTCACTCAAATTAGCCAGTTGCGGGTGATCTTGTAGACGCGCTTTAATGAAGTATTCAACAGCTTTCACGTCATGATTAGTGGTGGATTCTATCTCTTTCACTTGTTCCGCATCCGATACGGAAAAGTCAGTGACGATGGTTTCCAGAAAAGTTATTTCAGTAGCACTCAGTTCAGGTACTTCTTTAATCTCTAGTGTACACGCCAGCATTTGTAACCAGCGCACTTCAACCATAACGCGATAATAAATGAGCCCGTACTCTGAGCAGATGGCTTGCAGGGGCGCCGTCTTGGATTGATAGCGACCGTCAATAGGGGAAATATTCTGCAACATATTGAAATGCTTCCATGATTTTGATGCCGCGCATTATAAACACTTAAGCGTGGATGCCAATCTTCTATCCACAGATTTATGCTCAAGCCTAGTAAATTCAAAGTGTGTGCCGCGTTGACAGGCTTTGGTGGCTGTTGGTATAAAACCCCGTGTCATCGTTGGGGTGACATGGGTTTCCAACGAAATTTAACCAAAAGAGGATACTTCAAGTGAATAAAGCTCAACTTATCGATTCAATTGCTTCTGGCGCGGACGTTTCTAAAGCTACTGCTAGCCGAGTTCTGGATGCAACAATCAACGCAATCACAGCAGCGCTGCGTGATGGTGATGATGTGTCATTGGTCGGTTTCGGTACATTTACTGTTAAAAGCCGTGCTGCGCGTACGGGCCGTAACCCACGCACAGGTGAAGTGATTCAAATTAGTGCTGCTAAAGTGCCAAGCTTTAAAGCAGGTAAAGCGTTGAAAGACAGCGTTAACTAATTTGTCTGCCTAATTGGGTCTTATTGCCGCCCGTTTATGTGTGTACAATGCAACCTAGGCAGGTTTATTTCAGGGGGCCACTTTTTTGTGGCCCTTTTGATTTGCGTCACCTTGGGCGCTAAATGAAGACGGAGCGATCATGCTACAAATAATGCGTGAGAAAATGGCCGGGTTTGTGACCTGGTTTTTTGTGATTATTTTGATATTGGTATTTGCCTTGTTTGGGCTGGGTTACTATTTCAATGCCAACCAAATTGCCGGTAAGGTTGTGGCCGAAGTGAATGGGACACAGATTACAGACAAACAATTGCAGTTAGCGACCGACAATTTGCTCCGGCAGCAGGGACTCACTGTACTGTCCAGTCAACAACAGAAAGCATTGCAGCACACAGCATTACAAGCATTAGTTTTGCGCAGTGTATTGACACAAAATGCAACACGTATTGGCTTGGGGGTCTCGCGCCAGTCATTTGATGCTTTGCTGTACCACATGCCTGCTTTCCAAGAAAATGGTCAATTTTCACCTTCACGTTATCAAATGATTTTGCAGAAACTGGGGCTGACAACAGAAACTTTGCGTGATCAATTATCAGCAAACATTTTGGCCAATCAATTAGAGGCTAGTTTTATGGAAACAAGTTTTGCACTGCCCAGTGAAATCAAGCATTTTGCAAAATTGCAGCAAGCGTCTCGTGTTATCCAGTATGTCAAGTTATCTCATCACATGTTCCGTCAACATACGCATGTGACCGCAGAACAGGTAAAAGCTTATTACCAAAAACATCAGCAAGATTTTTATACACAAACGCGTGCGAAATTTGCCTATGTCGTGTTGTCACAAAAAGCATTGGCACGCCAAGTCCATGTTTCCAACACGGAAGCTCGTAGCTATTATCAACAACACAAAGCCAGTTTCCCGAAACAAACATTTGATCAAGCAAAATCTAAAATTGTGCGCAGTATTCAGGTGCAACAGGCACAGCAACAATATGCTAATTTGGGCGACAAGTTATCTAATTTGGCATTTGAAAACCCAGATTCTTTGGCTTTTGTTTCCAAAGAGCTCGGGCTTAAGGTTCACCATTCATCTTGGCTGACTCATCAAGGTGATCCAAAAGGTATTTTTTCTCATACCAAGGTTCTAAAAATCGCTTTTGGTGACAATGTTTTAAATCAAGGTAATAACAGCAACATTATTAATCTATCCGATACTCGAGCAGTTGTGGTGCGTGCGAGTCAGGTTCGTATGGCGAAGCCGAAGCCATTGAAACAAGTGAAAGCAATTATCATTGCCCGTTTGCAAGCCCGCCAGGAAGTGAGTTATGCGAAAAAAATTGCACAGACGTTAGCGCAGCAGATTAATCAAGGGCGCTCCGTACAAACTTTTTTTAATGCCCATCATTTGCAATGGAAAATGGCTACGGCGACACGCGAAACTGATACATTACCGATGTCTTTAGTGAAAGGAGTTTTTGATCAAGGTGTGCCGCATAAAGGACACTTTGGACCGGCTTCTGTATTAGGCGATGCAACATTGCCAGTGACCTATTTGGCTCGTGTGACAAAAGTTCTGCCGCCTAAGCATACAACGTTAACCAAAGCGCAGCGTGATAATTATCAATTGGTTTTGTCGCAGTCATGGTCAGCGCAGTTATACCAAAACTATGTGACCCAATTAAAAACCAGCGCCAAAATTCACTACTCCAATCACGCTGATTGATCATACGAAGATGCGTAAGTTTTGGTATGCCCTATTGATAGGGATTGCTCATCTATGGGTTGGCTTGCCTTATCGTTGGCAAATGTGCGCTGGGCGTGGCCTGGGTCGGTTAAGTTTTTATCTATTAAAGCGTCGCCGTCAGGTTGCTGCGCGTAACCTAGCGGCTTGTTTTCCTGACTTCAGTGCAGTTGAGCATAAAGCCCTATTAAAGAAGACTTTCTTATCAGCTGGTATGGCGATGATGGAAGCTTTAATAGCTTGGTTTATGCCTGAGTGTTGCTTTCGACGCATTCATTTCAAGGAAAAAGGCATCGAATATTTGGCAACTGCCTGCGAACAAGCACAGGGCGCTATTTTATGCAGTGGCCATATGATGTGTTTGGAAATTGTTGGGCGCGCTTTGGGTCAGCAATACCCATTTTCAGTTGTGTATAAACCGGCGCGTCAAGCAGGTTTGCAGCGTGTGTTTGAGGAATATCGTGCACGGCATTATCAGAAAATTTTGGCACATCGTGACATTAAGCAGGTTGTGCGTTTGCTGCGTGCAGGGGAACCCATTTGGTATGCACCCGACCAAGATTTTGGGCGTAAGCCCACCGTATTTGCAGATTTTTTGGGTGTCGAAACCGCAACATTAACGGCAACAGCAACTTTGGCACGCTTAGGGAAGGCCAGTGTGGTGCCGATTTTCTTTCATCGTTTGCCGAAAGATAAAGGTTATGAAATAGAAGTATTACCGCCATTAACAAACTTCCCGTCAGGTGACGATCAGGCTGATGCGGAGCGCTACAACAAAATTTTGGCGGATTACGTTAAGCGCTATCCAGACCAATACCACTGGTTACATCGACGTTTTAAAACACGGCCATTGGGAGAAGCGCCTTTTTATATATGAGTCACTGGGTTAAGGCTGCGGGATGATTTTGCTTAAGGATTGGCGCTAACTTTTTTCTTCATACTCTGTGAGCCTAACTCGGAATTTCTCTCCAATCAGTGGCTAGGCTTATCAGAAGGCCTTGTGGGTATTGACTGAGGAGACGCTGTGCCAGGATGGCGCAGCTTCAGTCGCCATGGATGGCTTCACGACGATCCGAAGGGAATACCCGCAGGCCATTTCAATCAATTAAATTCAAAAAACTGTGGCCTTTCTGAGGTAAAAAAGTGATTTTATGGGGGCTCAGTACGAGCCCATAGCTGCCTACCTATTCAGCGTCGTTTTTCAAAAAAGGATTCACGACAAAAATCACCAGTGTCCCTGGCAAGGCAATGATAAAAGACCAAAAGTAAAACCAAGTCCAACCGACATGTTCGACGACAACCGCGGCAACAGGGCCAACATAGACACGGCCTACAGCACTCAGTGCCGAAAGCAGCGCGAATTGTGTCGCGGTATAACGCGCATTACAAATTTGCATGATTAATGCCAGGAAGGCGGCTGTACCCAAACCACTGCAGAAATATTCACTACTGATGGCAAATAACATCACAGAATAGTTATGTCCGACATGGGCTAGCAGCATATAGCTAAGGTTCGACAGCGCTTGCAAGAAGCCGAAAATAATCAAACCGTAGAACAGTCGAATCCGCGTCAAAATAATCCCGGCAATCAAGCCGCCGGCAATATTGGCAATCAGCCCTACACCTTTGTTAGCGACACCGACATCGGCCAGTGAAAAGTGAACGCCGCGCAGTAAAAAGGTGGTGTTGAGTGATAACGCAAAAGCATCACCCATTTTGTAGAGGATAATAATGAGTAACAATGCTGTGGCCAGCCAAGGGCCTTTGCGCTGGAAAAATTCGACAAATGGTTCAATCACGGCAGATTTTAATGTTCCCGGTGTTTGTTGCTTGGCATCCGGCACTTCTGGCCCAAACCAGCTGGTGAATACCCCAATTAACATCAATGCACTCATGATTGAGTAGGTCAAATGCCAGCCCGCATATTGTGCCAAAATGAGCGCAAACGCACCGGAAACCACCATGGCAATGCGGTAGCCTAAAACGTTGAGCGAAGCCCCAAAACCCAGTTCTTCCTGGTGCAAAACATCGGTTTGATAGGCATTAATGGAAATGTCCTGCGATGCTGAACAAAAAGCGATGAGCAAAGCCAATAGCCCCATTAATTCAGCATGTTGTTCAGGGTTAAAGCATGCCATGGCAGCAATGGTCATGATCAGTAAAAACTGGGTAATCAAAATCCAACCGCTACGTCGACCCATAAAAGGTGGAATAAAGCGGTCCATCAAAGGTGCCCAGAGAAATTTATAGACATACGGTTGGCCAACAAGCGATAAGCTGCCAATGGCTAATAGGCCAATGTGAGCTTCAGTAAACCAAGCAGATAGGGTTGCTGTGGTTAAGGCAAGCGGTAGGCCAGATGAAAAGCCTAACAGAAAGACGGTTAAGATACGTGGATTGGCAAGTGCCTGATACCATTTCATATGCATGAAAAATCATTCGGTGATATTAAGTGTAAGCATCATAAGGCGAACGGCAAGAATCGACTAGTTGTGTATTTTACTTGAAAAAGCAATATTGAGACGGTAGGTTTATGGGCGGCTCTGGTACGCTGGCATGGCGTCAATGTGAGTATGGGCTGAGTGATAAAAATCAAAAAGGAGAGGCTAATGCAGTTGCGTAAGATTTGGGGAGGCGTGTTTTTAATCGCAGGGACTTCGATTGGTGGTGGCATGTTAGGTTTGCCAATTGTGACCGCAGCGGGTGGCATTGTTTATTCGAGTGTTTTATTGCTATTGGCTTGGGCCTTAATGACCATTACGGCGCTGTATACCTTAGAAGTAAATCTCGCTTTTCCGAATCACAGCAATATTATTACCATGGTATCTGGCACGTTAGGGCGGCCCGGTGTTTTGATCTGTTGGACCATATACATTCTGTTTTTATATTCTTTATTGGCAATGTATATCTCGGGTGGTCAAGATTTGCTGCGCGGTTTGGCATCTACCATTAGCATTCATCTGCCAATTTGGTTGTCTGCTGTTGTTTTTGTGGGCGTGTTTGGTTGGATTGTGATGCGTGGGACGCGTAACGTGGATCGTTTTAACCGCTTTTTTATGACCTTGAAATTGGTTACTTTATTTATCCTAATCGTCTTGATTCTCATGCACACTTCATTGCCGACAACAGAAGGGCATTGGCGCGCATTAGCACCGGCTGTTACGGCAACCATTACTTCTTTTGGTTTTTCCATTATTGTCCCCAGCCTGCGCACCTATTTTGGCGGTGATGTTAAAGTATTACGCCGTGTGATTATCTTGGGTTCATTGTTACCGTTAGTCTGCTACATCATTTGGGATGGTGTGATTTTTGCTGCGATTCCGTTGCACGGTCCAGATAGTTTGTTGGCGATTATGAATAGCAATCAGCCCTTATCAAATCTGCTACATTCTTTGAATCATATTATGCACAGTGAAGCGATTAAGTCGTTTTCCAGTTTGTTTACATCGGTTTGTGTATTGACGGCATTTCTCTGCGTTTCATTAGGCTTGTCTGATTATGTGGCTGATGGTGTTGGACAGCGCAAGCAAGGGCGTGGCTTATGGATCGTTGCTGCACTGACATTTTTGCCACCATTAGTGTGTGTGATTTTGTATCCTAAAGCATTTATCTTTTTCTTGGGTTTTGCGGGGCTGTTATGTGTAATCCTGCAAGCCTTTATGCCAGCTTTGATGGCATGGCGGGTGCGTTATCATCAGAAACGAGAATTGCCATATCGCGTGGCAGGTGGTCGTCCTCTGTTGCTGCTCTCAATGGCTGGTGCGATTTTGGTGGTGATTATTGCATTATCGCAATATGCCATCGGTCGCTAACAAGGTTTCAGGGTTTAAAACCTACTGCTGCTGGCAGTGGGTTTCCTTAGTGATCAACAACGCGACCAAAGACACAATCAAGCATAGCGGCAGTGTTAATAGTGCAATATGATAGTCATGCAACGAAAATATCCGAATGCCATTGCGTGTTAGATGTGTCCAGCCCATATCCAATAGTTTGCCAATTAACGGCTCGGAAAAAGCACCGCACATCGCATTGAACATATTGATAAAACCAATGGATGTAGCGGACAGTAGTGGGTTGTTCATCTCGCGCATATGCGCAAAAGAGACAAAGAAAAAGCCTGTAAAAAAGCCCATGGCAAATAGCATGATGCCCAGTAGTACGGTCGTTAAAGGTACATATAAAACCAATAAGATAGCCACCAGACTGAGAATGGTGCCGCTGGCCATAATCACCTTACGCCGTTGGATATAGTCTGATAACCAGCCAGCGATGGGTGAGCCAATGGCAAAGCCAATGAAAATTAACGAGGTCAAACTGGCGATCACTGTTTTGTCCAAGTGATACACTTCCATTAAATAGGGCACGCCCCACAAACCGCCGAAAGCAGAAATCGGTGCAAAGGCGAGGCCTGAATAGATAGAGATGCTCCAAGAATGACGGTTCTTCATGATTTGCCAGAGCCCTTGCAGGACACGGTGTGTCTCGTGCGGTTGCTGCTGTGGTTCATCAGCAATGGTCTTGTCCCGGGCGATAAACAGGAATAAAACGGCAATACAAAATCCAATAATAGCCAGAATTAATGCACTGCCGCGCCAACCAAAATGATTCATCAGTAAAGAAAGCGGCGCCTGGGCACAGACTGCACCCAGCATGCCAAGGGTCATCATCAAACCAGAAATGAGGGCGAATTGTTTAGCCGGAAACCACAAGCTAATAAATTTAGTCGTACCAATGACAGCCGCCGCGCCGCCTAGGCCGATCAGTAAACGTCCAAACTCAGCCATGCCGAGATATTTGGCCTCGGCAAAGAGTAAGACCCCCAAAGCGCAGACAGTAATCGCCAACGTCATCAGGCGTTTTGGGCTAAACCGATCGATGAGCAATCCGGCAGGCAATTGCATTAATAAATAGGTGTAAAAATAGAAGGCAGCCAAGTTACCCAATTGCAAACCGCTTAAGTTAAACGTATGCATCAATTCTTGTGTCATGACACTAGGGGAGACTTGCAACAAGTACTTATAAAAGAAAAAGCTGGATGACAGCAGGAAGATGATCCAAGGATAATAGCGTTTTGCGGCTTGTATGAAAGTTTTTGGCATCAGTGTTAACCCATTTCACTGGGGTTTTTAGCAAGCCGGTAAGTCTATCATATTGAATGCGTGTTTACGAAGTCGCTGTTATATCTTTGAGCCCATACCAATGTCCGCACGGCTCTTGCCAAAAACCGGTGGTACAACGTATGATGGCCGCGTTTTTAAACCAACGTCGTATCGGCGTTACAACAAGGAATACAGAGAAATGGCTCGTAAAAAAATCGCACTGATTGGTGCCGGTAATATCGGTGGAACTTTGGCACACTTAGCACTGTTGAAGCAATTGGGTGATGTGGTGCTGTTTGATATTGCAGAAGGTATGCCACAGGGTAAAGCACTGGACTTGGCGCAATGTGCACCTGTCGAAGGTTTTGATGCTCAGGTTATCGGTACCAATGATTATGCCGATATCAAAGATGCTGATGTGGTGATTGTAACCGCTGGTGTGGCGCGTAAACCCGGTATGAGCCGCGATGATCTGTTATCAATTAATGCCAAAGTCATGAAATCTGTGGGCGAAGGTATCCAGCAAAATTGTCCGAATGCATTTGTGATTTGTATTACCAATCCATTGGACATTATGGTGCGCCTATTACAAGACTTTTCAGGTCTGCCTGATCATAAAATTGTTGGCATGGCCGGCGTGTTGGATTCTTCCCGTTTTCGCACATTCTTAGCCTGGGAATTCGGTGTGTCCGTTAACCAAGTGCAAGCTTACGTGATGGGTGGTCATGGCGATACCATGGTGCCTTTGACCGTTATGAGTAATATCGCCGGTGAGAGTCTAGATGCCTTAGTGGCGAAAGGTGTCATTACACAAGCACGTTTAGATGAAATCGTTGATCGTACGCGCAAAGGCGGCGGTGAAATCGTGGGTCTATTGAAAACCGGTTCCGCATTCTATGCACCAGCGACTTCAGCGATTCAAATGGCAGAAGCTTACCTGCGCGATAAGCAAGCCGTGTTGCCGTGCGCCGCTAAATTGAGGGTCGGTGAGTATGGTGTGGATGAACCATTGTTTGTCGGCGTGCCTGCCAAACTTGGTGCAAACGGTGTTGAAGCTGTGATCGAAGTGCCATTAAACGAAGCGGAACGTACCAATCTGAACCGTTCCATTGATGCCGTGAAGGAATTAAATGCCGCAGCGGATCAGTTGGGTTTATAAAGGCTCTCGACTTCGATAAAAGGTTCTTGAGCCTGTTGGAGGACCGGAACCTTCCATCTTGTCATCCCGGGCTTGACCCGGGATCCAACTTGCCCTTACTTTAACGGCTTCACGCATTTTGGAAGTACTTTGTTTTGGTGCAAACCCACACCCATATCACTGAAGCTGAAACCTTCTCCTTCGCAACTTGGTGGGCAGATTTCTCAGCCCAGTATGCAGTACAAACTCAATTATCAGATATTTGTCTAAGTGCATTCCACGCACTGAATGACGCACATCCGGTTCTGCGCCAAGGGGCTGAAATGGCCACGGTGTTGGCAGATTTGTCAGCAGGACCTGAAGCCTTGTTGGCTGCATTGCTTTATCCCGTGATAGAAGCAGAAGTACTGTCATTAGAAACACTGCGTCAGCAACATGCAGGTATTGCTTCGATTATTGTCGGTGCGCGCAATATGGTAGCGGTTCAAGGCCTGCGTAAATCAAAGAAAACCGCCGCTTATCATCAACAAATCGATCGTTTGCGTAAAATGCTGATTGCTATGGTCAACGACGTGCGGGTTGCTTTAGTAAAATTGGCTGAGCGTATCTATGTGCTACGCCATGCGGATACCCAATGCTCTGCCGCTGCACAGAAAGTATTGGCCTATGAAATCATGAATATCTACGCGCCTCTGGCGAATCGACTGGGTATTGGTCAATTGAAATGGGAGCTGGAAGACCGCGCTTTTCGTTATTTACAACGCGATACCTATAAACACATCAGTCAATCCCTGCAAGACAAACGCCAAGAGCGCGAAGCCTATATTGAACAGATGATCGAGCAGTTGACAGCCGTTTTGCAGGCGAAACGCATCCGAGTGGAAGTGAACGGGCGTATCAAACACATTTACAGTATTTGGCGCAAGATGCAGAAAAAGCAGCTGTCATTCGAACAGTTATACGATGTACGTGCGCTACGTGTTTTAGTGCGTGATGTGCACAGCTGCTATCAGGCTTTAAGTGCTATTCAAGCGGTATGGCCCAGCTTGCCCAGTGAATTTGATGATTACATTGCCACGCCCAAACCCAATGGCTATAGCTCGATTCATTTAGTGATTCAAGGGCCGGAAGATAAAACCATTGAAATTCAAATTCGAACCTATGCCATGCATGAGGCGTCAGAGATGGGCGTAGCAGCTCACTGGCGCTACAAGGAAGGCGTGGTGCGCGATGCGGGTTTTGAAGCACGCTTAGAATGGTTGCGCAGCCTATTGGATTGGCAGAAAGAACTGAGTCAGGGTGATGAACATATTGAAGCCATTCGTACGGAAGTGGTCGATAGTCAGATTTACGTGTTTACGCCATTAGGCGAAGTACTTGATTTGCCGATCGGATCTACGCCACTGGATTTTGCCTACCATGTGCACACTGAAGTTGGGCATCGATGTCGAGGCGCCAAAGTGGACGGCAAAATGGTGCCGTTAACCACGCCATTGCAGACTGGGCAGCGTGTCGAAATTATGACAACCAAAGCAGGTCAGCCTAGTCGAGATTGGTTGCGTGCGGATGCCGGTTATTTGGCCAGTAGTCGTGCACGACAAAAAGTACAGCATTGGTTTCGTCAGTTAAATAAGGCTGAAAATGCTGCTGCAGGGAAAGAAATTTTGCTGAAAGCGCTTAAGCGGTTGTCTGTCAATAAAGTCGACTACCTGGCAGTTGCCCGTGAATTTAACGTGCATGATGCCGAAGATTTATATGCAGCTATTGCGACGGGAGATACAAAGTTATACAGCGTAGTGGCGTATATTGAAAAGCATTTTTCGAAAAGTCTGTTGGCAGACAACAAAACTGCAGCGCCAACGGAGCCTGATGTCGCTGATATGGCCACAACACCCACGCGTCGTCAAACAACGCAGACTGATTTGGTGATCAATGAAGTGGGCAATTTGCTGTTTCATATGGCGGGTTGTTGTCATCCGATTCATGGTGATGACGTCATCGGTTATATCACGCAGGGACGTGGTGTGACGGTTCATCGTCAGGATTGTCCCACCATTACGGCATTGGCAGAAACCCGTGCTGAACGCATTGTTGACGTGCAATGGGGGGATCAACACGAAAACGCGTTTGTGGCCGATTTACTGTTGTATGTCGATACTTCAGCCACTGTGCGCCAAGTTGCTCAGTTGCTGAGTCAGGAAGATATTGATTTGGTGGGTTTAACCACGCAACGTGGCAAAAGCCAAACCAGTGTGCGTTTGAGAATTCAGGTGCCTGATCGTGCGCAATTGCAACGTATTGCCGTCAAGTTATCTCAACTGAAAGGCGTGTTGGCAGTGAAGCGTTAACCGGTGATGATCCCACAGTGCCGAGTGTGCTAGTATCCGCACTTTCTATCGCCCAGGTATTAGGTGATGCAAATCCCACCAAAGTCTTTGATCATTGGTATTGCCAGTACCCGTTTGACGGCCGCTGAACGGATTCATTTAACGCACCCAGCTGTTGGTGGTGTGATTCTGTTTGCGCGTAACTACGAAAATCCGCAACAACTGCAAAGTCTAACCGATGAAATCCATACGCTAGATGAAACGCTATGGGTGTGTGTCGATCAAGAGGGTGGGTGTGTGCAGCGCTTTAGTCAAGGTTTTACGCAGTTGCCTGCCATGTTCGATATTGGTTTATGTTATGACCAGGATCCGGCAGCAGGTTTGCAGCTTGCTGAAACAACCGCCATCACATTGGCCACAGAGCTGAAACAGGTTGGTGTGGATCTGACTTTCGCACCAGTTTTAGATTTATATAATCCCGACAGTCAGGTGATTGGCTCACGGGCTTTTCATGCCGACCCACAGGTTGTTGCGCAATTGGCGACGCGATTCTTTAAAACTCTACAGGCACACGGCTTGCTAACTGTCGGCAAACATTATCCGGGTCATGGCAGTGTGACCTTGGATACACACACAGAGCAGGTGGTTGACACCCGTGATTTCGACACGATTGTTGCCCATGATCTGCACCCATTTACGCAGACGATCCAACAGCATATTGATGGCATCATGGCGGCGCATGTGATTTATCCACAGGTAGACGATCAACCCGCCGGGTATTCCAAGCGTTGGTTAGATTATCTACGCCATGAGCAGCGGTTTTCTGGTCTTACTTTCAGTGATGACCTGGGCATGCAAGCGGCCATGTTAGGGGAGATGGATTTGACGCAACGTGTTGCAAAAGCCTTAGCGGCCGGTTGCGATAAGGTTTTACTGTGCAATGAGCTTGAACAGATTCCAGGAGTACTCAATTTATGACGGCACCTTACGCGTGGCAGAACGATTGTTGGCAACATTTTGTGGCGCTCAAAGCGCAGCAAAAATTACCGCATGCGGTATTGCTAACTGGCGCGCCCTATACCGGGAAATGGGATTTTTCCCAGGCTTGTGCCCAAGCATTGCTCGGTGTGGATGCAGCGAATTTAGCCTTATGCCAATCTGCAGACGGTCACCCAGATCACCTGAATATTGTGCCAGAGTCTGACAAAATGCCAGTGGTGAAAATTGATCAAATCCGCCAGGTCAAACATTTCTTGGCTGAAACCGCACAACGCGGCGGTTTTCGCGTTGTCTGCATTCGTCAAGCAGAGTGTATGAATACTGCCGCGGCAAATGCATTATTAAAAACCCTAGAAGAACCTGGTCAACAGGTGCTGATCTTGTTGGTCTCTGCGCGTCCGGCTGTATTACCAGCGACAATTCTAAGCCGCTGCCAACGTTGGCTAATGCGCGTGACTTTTGCTGAAGCACGTGCCTATCTGCAACAGCATGCCAGTGAATATACGCCCGAAGCGTCGTGGCAGTTAAGCCAAGGGCAACCACTGCGTTTCGCTCTGGAAACCGAGCGGCAATATGTGCAAGAAAAAGCACAATTTCTGGCAGTTGATATTTTGACTCAGTCACCTTTACAACTCGCCAAGCAGTACGAAGCCGTGCCTTTGCCCGTGGTGGTGGAGTGGTTGTTTGCCAAAGCAGTACAGACTTTGCAGATGCCAGGTTTGAAAACAATCAGTCAACAGGCACTGTTCCATTTCTTAGATCATCTCTACCAAGCCCAACGCGATTTACAAAAGTCTGTGCATGTGAATCCACTGTTATTTTTAGAAGACTTGCTGATTGAACAACAGCGGGTTTATCACGCGTGTCGGTAAGGTTTTTATAATACCCCTTCGACAGGCTCAGGGACCGCCTGTCGAAGGACAGTCATCGAGAATTGGCTATTTTCGATAAGCGGTTCCTGAGCCTGTCGAAGGGTGTCGAAAGACTGGAGCCTGATAGCGATGACTGAGCTTGTCGAAGTCAAGCTTGTCCAAAGGCCGAGGTTCAATCAGCGCCAATAGGTCCCTGAGCCTGTCGAAGGGCCGGAAGCATTCGTCAAAGTCGAGCCTTCAAGAACAACCCTAAAACTAGATTTCATAAAATCTGCTTGACTTCACATTTATATTGTTTATATTTTATTCAAATAGATTATTATTTAAACTAATGCAATGAAGCGAATTTGGCATTTTAAAACACAAAAATCTTTCCCAGCCGCAGGTCATATCTGCTTGGCGTGTTATCTCATTTTATTACCCACCATCGCGTGTGCAGATCTGTTGGCCACACTGAATGGCTTTCTCGATTATCTAACCGGTGGGATTGGAAAAGCCATTGCTGCATTGGCAATTGTGGCTGTCGGTTTTGGGTGTTTTGCCATGGGGCGCGTCCCCAAAGCCTATGTGATTGCCGTGGTGGTAGGGGTTGGCATTATTTTTGGTTCCAGTGCGATTTTAAAAGTATTGAGTGCATCCTAATGCAACATGAATTGCTGATTCATCCGGTGTTTAAAGCCTTGTCGCGGCCGATGAGCATTATGGGCGTGGACTATGACTATTTTTTTATCGTCGGCTTAGGTGTGATGTTGGCATTTGTATTTTCCGGTTCATTTAAGGCCTTTTTAGTGCTGCCGCCGTTGCATCTATTGGGGTGGATTTTATGTCTGATCGATCGGCATATTTTTCGGTTGTTGTCTGTGCGTGCAGCGATTGGCCTAACGCGTAACACTAAACTATGGGGGTGCCAAAGTTATGCGCCCTTTTAATGCCTATCATCAAGAAGTAGGTGTGAGTCGTCACTTCCCCGTCAGTCACTTGAATAGCCCAACTGTTTTTGAAACCACAGATGGTCAATTGGGTATGGTGTTGCGTTTGCAAGGCGTGGCTTTTGATACCGAAACTGATGAACAGTTGAATCATTATCGAAATCTATGGAATCAGGCATTGCTCAGTCTAGGGGCTGGGTTTTGTCTTTACAGCTATGTCATGCGCCGTAAGGTAGCGGTGGATTTTTCAGGTGCCTTTCAAGATGATTTCAGTCGCACGGTTGATGCGCAATACCACAGCCAATTTAAGGCAGATTGTTTATATCGCAATCAACTGTATCTGGTTCTGCTTTACCGTGGCGTAACATTCTCACGCATTAATCAATATGCAGGCTTTTTACATAAAATCACGCGTTCGACTGTCAGCCAGCATTATCAACAGGCTAGAGCCCAGGCACAATGGGCACTTTGCAGAAAGCCGTTGGGCAATTGTTGGCAACGCTATCACCTTTTAAACCAGAGTTGTTGGGGCAGCGCGATGCGCAACTGGGCTATGCCGAGTTGCTGCAATTTCTGGCTTATTTTCTGAATGGACTAACCCACGCCTTTACCGGAAACCGTATGGCACCAGGTTGTTCGGTGCAGTCACATATGCACGCAGAACAAGCGTCATCGTTATATCCACAGAAACACCTGGCCTATCAGCTGGCCAGTCATCGTATGTTTTTCGGGCGCGCGGTTGAATTCCAAGCGGAGGGCATGCCGAGTCGATTTGCCAGCATGATTTCAGTAAAAGACTATGCGACAGAAACTAATCCCATCATTCTCGATAAATTATTGCAGTTAGAGTGCGAATTTATCCTGACTAATAGTTTTTGCCATAGAGTTGCGTGACACGGCACAGAAGAAAATAGCGCGCCATTTGATTCGTATGGAAAATGCCAATGATCTCGCTACGTCGCAGATGGATGCGCTCGGTCAATGTCAAGATTATCTGGCTGCAGAGCGGTTGTTGGTCGGTTATCACCACCATAGTTTGATGCTGTTATCACCACAGTTTGAAACATTAACAGCGCTGTCCCGGCAAGCCATTAAATTTTATGCCGATGTTGGTTTTGTGGGGATTGTAGAAACCTTAGGCCAAGAAGCCTGCTTTTGGGCGCAAATGCCGGGTAATCAGCGTTATGTTGCGCGTTCAACTTTGTTAACCAGTCAAAACTATGTCGATTGCACGGCCTTGCATAATTACCCCATGGGTCATTTTGATCAGCATCATTTAGGGCGGGCCGTGACACTGATCGAAACATTATCGCGCACGCCTGTGTTTTTTAATTACCACAGTGCAGGCTCTGGTCGTCGACAAGATTTAACGCCTGGCCATACCACCATTATTGGTGGCAACGGTTCTGGTAAAACCGTGTTCATGGGGTTTATGGATTCGCAAATGGGACGCTATGGCGGCAAGAGTATCTTTTTTGACCGTGACCGTGGTTTAGAAATCTATGTGCTGGCCTGTGGGGGTGTTTACAGTGTGATTCAACCAGGCCAACACAAATCCTGTCAATTCAATCCTTTTTGTTTACCTGATTCGGCTGAGAACCGTTCGTTTCTCAAGCAATGGCTGCTGCATTTAGCCAGTCGTGGTGGTGAGGTCGATTGGCCAGATCAAGTCAGTTGGACGTTAATGGAATGTGTTGATTATGCCTACGACAGTCTGACAGTAGATAACCGATCATTACGTCATGCCTTGCGTTTATTGCCAGTGGATTCGCCGTGTTGGCCAAGTTTAAGGAAATGGCTACAAGACGAACGCGGTGAAGGTGAGTATGCCTATTTGTTTGACCATGCCGCTGACCATCTGCAGATGGATGCACATAAAATTGGCTTTGATTTTACTCATTTATTGTCGCAACCGATGTATGTGTTAACGGCGGTAGCGATGTATCTATTGCATCGGGTGAAAGGGCATTTAGATGGTCAACGCGTCAGTCTATATTTTGATGAAGGCTGGCAATTTTTGGATCATCCGTATTGGAAAAGCTAAAACAAGATCTACCAACCTTCCGTAAACTGAGTGCGCATATCGTTTTAGCGACGCAATCGCCGTCATCAGTTTTACAATCGGAAATCAGTGCGCAGTTTTTGGACAACTGCGCAACCAATATTTTCTTTTGTAATCCCCGAGCCAACTTCGAGAAACATTACCAACATTTCAATATCAGCCAGAATGAATTCAAGTTCATCAAATAGACGCTGCCGAGTAAGCGCTTATTCCTTTACAAGCAAAATCAGATGAGTGCGATTGCACGTTTAAATTTGAGTAGCCTGAAAGATGCTTTGTGGGTCTATTCCGCCAACCGCCAAACGGTTGCACTCTGTGAAGAAGTGCGTGCCTTGGCAGGTGAACAACCAGAGCATTGGCTGCCGATGTTTTATCAACGTTGTCAGGAGATGGAGGCATGAGGAAACGATTGCTTATCGGTTTTGCATGCTGGGCTCTGCAGGACAATGCCACCATTCCGGTTGTGGATTTTGCCAATATTACGCAAACGGCAACGGTTGTCAGTCAGTTGCGCACACAGTACCAGACACTGATGAACCAATACACCACTTTAAAACAACAGTATCAGTCGATCGTGGGTAATTATGGGTGGGGCGCATTTCAAAATGATTTGTCTGAATTACAGAAGGTGCGTGAATGGGCGCCAGCCCATTGGCAGGATGCATTACAAGGTTTGTCAGGTGGCAATCCGCAGCGTTATCAACAGTTGCTTAAGCAGTATGTTTCGGCCCATATCATCATGGCGCAAACAGACTATGCCAAAGGCGCTGATACGGCATTGGCTCAGCGCTACCATAATCAGGTGAATAGCGCGCGCGCCAGTGCAACTCAGGCTAGTTATGCCTTTAACAACATCAATACTCATTTGAAGACGTTGTATTCACTGGGTCAGGCCATTGAGAACGCACATAAGAATCATAATTTAAAATCGGCAGTGGATTTGAATTCACGGATTGAATTGGAAATCGGCTATATCAGTGTGGCGGAATTGCGTATGCAGGCATTGCTAAACGAACAGCTCGCTGAGTCGCAATCGGGTCGAATTGCACAAGAAACCGAAGCCGCACGTTTTAATCAAGGGGGGGTGCGATGAAATGGTTAGTTATATGGGTGATTTTGGGGTGTTTGGTTGGATGTGCGCCTGCGCACTTAAAGGCACCTTGTCCACATTATGGGTTGTGGTGCCATAAAACCCCGATTAATGGATGGTCAGGTTAGCAGGTGTTTGGGGACTGTTCTTTGACATCCTTCGACAGGCTCAGGAACCACTAAGAGGTCCCTGAGCTTGTCGAAGGGCCGGGACTCAGTCAGCGCTAATAGGTCCCTGAGCCTGTCGAAGGGCCGGATCCTTTTGTCAAAATCAAACTTATTAAAAGCAATCAATTCACAAACAGGAGCTAAAACGCATGCTACATAGAAAACTTTTAGTATTAATCGGTTGTATGGGCTTAGCTGCGTGTGGCGCTCACAGCAATTCATTGTTGCAGCAACCGACACACATGGTCGCAAAATGGCTGTATAAGGCAGAACTTTCCGCCATGGAATTACTGCATTTTTATGACACCAATGGCAGTGTTTATTTGGCCTGTATGCGCAATTCACATCAATTCGACAATCCCGTCACACAACAGACAGGTCGGTAATCATGCCAGCGGTTATTTAAGGCTTTGGTCGATTTGGCGCAGGATAATCCGCATTTTCAGTCACTCACGGTACAAGATTTGCAGGATCACGCTGTGGTGAAACGCGTGGGTAAAGCTTTGACTCAATTGGTGATGTCTGAGGGTGGCGCATGATCCCAACGTATGACCATGCGGTGCTGTCAGTTTTTTCAGAAACCGACACCTTGCTGCAAGACTATGTGTACAACGGTTACAGCGCGATTTCTAATTTTTTGCGTGCACCATTGGGTGTGATCGCCAGTATCTACTTGGTTTTATTGGGCTATGGCGTGGCTGTCGGATGGGTGCAAGTGCATGTCGGGTCATTTATACGCGTGTGTCTGCGCATTGGCTTGATTTATATGGCAGCAACGCAATGGTCTTGGGTGTCACATTACTTGGTCGATGGCATTAACCAAATTATTGGGGGCATCAGCGATGCGATTTTAGCTGCTGTACCGGTTCGTATTCCGGGCGTCGATGGTATTGATGGTGCGATGCAGGAAGTCTTAATTGAATTCACCAAGCTCGGCAGTGTGTTATTCCGTATTGGTGGTTGGACCAATCTAGGTGGCTGGTTAGATGGTCTGGTGGTTTGGGCATTTGGTTATATTTTGGTTGCGGTTGCTTTATTTCAGATTGTGCTGACCAAGATTTTATTGGCGATCTTGTTGATCTTTCTGCCACTCATGGCTTTGGGCTGTTTTTTCGAGGTTTTGCAAGGCGTTTTCGAACGTTGGTTAGGTGCCATTGTCGGCGTGGCTTTATTGCAGTTATTTGTCACGGCAGCTTTAACCGTGGGACTTTCGATGGGGTATTGGTGGGTCAGTTTCCACGCCAGTGAGCAAGCATTACAAATCGGTAACTTTGGCACGCTACCGGTGATAATTATCGGAGTGATTGCCATTGGTTTGATTTTTCGCGTGGCTGAATTTGCCTATGCAATAGGTGGACTTGTGATTGTTGCTTCACATCGTTCTGGCATGGGTGCATTCGTGGGCGGTTTTTTGACTGGGCGAGTGACACGTTCACGTCGTGCAAAACGTATCAAACCGGAAAAACCCTTTTGGGGCAATGATCCGATTTGGGGCAGTTCTCAACATGCGCGCAGTGTGACCTTTGTGTCCAAAGTGCATTCAGGCGTGCAAGGTGGTGTGTGATGGCTCGGTCTACTTCATCTCAAAAACCTGCTGAGCCTGATTACTTTTCGCAGGCGATGAATTGGTAGGATGACTTGCATGCTCGTGTTTTGGTCAGTCGAAACCGTTATCAATGGGCATTTGTATTGGCAATGTTGCTGCTGGGTTTGTCGATCATGTGCCTGTGCATTTTGTTGCCTTTGCGGCGTGAGCAGTTGGTGGTGGTGCATACGGGTGCATCGGGTTATGTCTAGGTATCAGTACCGCAACATGCCCATGCTATCAGCCTTAATTTACAGCGCACGCGTGCTGAAATTGCGCATTATGTCGTCACGCGGGAGTCCTATGATCCAGGACTTTACCGTGCACAAGCTCGAATGGTGGCTTTGTTGAGTAGTCGTCACGTCTTTCAGCAGTATCAGCAATTTATGCTGAGTACCGATGAGTTGGCGCCACTGCATTTATTAAAGCATCAAGGTTATCGGCGTGTGATTGTGCAAAGCGTGTTGATTTTAAGTCATACCAAACTGCATCAACAGCAGGCAGCGCATAATTTGGCGCAAGTAAATTTCATGGTGCAGTACTATGCCTTTGGTGACAGTCATCCCGTGCGTCAGGTGCATTTTACCGCCTTGGTCAGTTGGCAGTATCTCGGTGTGCCGAAGGATCCACAGGACTTGTTATTTGATTGGGATGGTTTTGTGGTGACGCGTTATCACATCACCGCCTTGAATGCCCAATAGGGACGCTTTGGGTTCACAGATTTATACAAAACTTGAGACAGATATTTAATAAAGGAGGCAAGCATTTTGAAGATTTTTTTATGGTGTTGCTTGATGATGGTTTTGGCACCGACTGCTCTGGCTGAACAAGTGCCGCTCAAACGATTATCGGATCAGCGATTGCAGGTGGTGAACTATGTGCCGCATAACGTGGTGAAGATTCGGGGCGCGCCGTTTGTTGCCACGCAGATTGTGTTTGCTAAAGATGAGTATATCGAGGATGTACAGAGCGGCGATTTAGCGGCATGGACTGTGTCAATTGATAAACATTTGCCGTATATGTTGTTCGTGAAGCCAACCGCTCAAGAATCACGCACGAATATGACCGTCGTAACCAATCGACATACGTATTACTTTCATTTGGCTGTCGGGCAGAAAAATCATTTACCGGTGACCTATGCCTTACAGTTTAGTTATCCGCAGCAACTGAAAGATCAACAAGCAATTGCCAGCCTAGTGGCTTCGCGAGCGAGTCAAAGTCAGGTCTCTGCTTTTGATCATCCCAATCAATACCATTGGGATTACAGTTTTCATGGTGATCGCCGTATTGTGCCGTTACATGTTTTTGATGATGGGCGTAATACTTATTTGCAGTTGCAGCCTGAGCAACCCGTGCCCGCGATCTTTGTGGTCAATAATCCACAGGGGCGTGAAGCCGTAGTGAATTATCGGCGTCGCGGTCAGTACTTAGTGATTCATCAGGTTGTGCCACAACTAACTTTGCGTGTTGGCAAATACCAAGAGGCCAGTATTTTTAATAACCGCTTGATTGCGCAATTGCGACAAGCACATCATTTTTGGTGAGTAAAATGCAGTGGTTTCGACAAAAAAGGCTCGGCCAACGGGTGGTTTTCAATTTTCGCGCATGAGTTCAGTGGTGAGTCATAAATCTTCTCGCCATCTATTGGCCGGCATGGTTCTGTTGGCCGTATTAGCATTGATCATGATCTTGATGCTATTTGGCCAACATTCAGCGCATGTTGTATCGCATAGGCGACCTGTACAAAAAGCAGATGCTGCACTCCTGGCCCAAAGTGCGCGTGAAATGGCAGCACTGGCCCAGCAGAAATGGCAGCATCAATCCGCAACGCATCACAATCGTGAAAGTCGCCAATACCGTGCGCGTGAAAATGCGCCAACACGGGTTTATGAAGCAGCCTCTATGCGGCAGACTGCACCACAGCATCAGGCCTGGATTGCCGGGAAAGGGCGCTTTGCGCAGTATGTTGGTCAACAACCGAGCAGTCCTAACACGGTGAAGGCGCACAAAATTGCCCATCCTGAAAAAACTATTTTATCGGGTGAATTTATTCACGCGGTGTTAGAAACCGCGATTAACAGCGAGTTGCCAGGCATGGTGCGCGCAGTGGTCAGTCGACCGGTGTATAGCTATGTGGGTTCACATATTTTGATTCCGGCTGGTTCACGACTGATTGGCCAATATACCGATATGTTGAATAACGGTGCTTCAAGTGCACGGGTTTTCATCGTGTGGAATCGGGTGATTACGCCTGCGGGTGTATCAGTGATGATTAACAGTCCAAATGTCGATGCGCTAGGGCGTTCGGGTCAAGGGGCTAATGCGATTTCACATCATTTTATGCGCATTTTTGGCCAAGCGATTTTGTTATCGATTTTAGGCGCTGGTGTGTCGAGTTATGGTGTGAACAGTACGGATCAGCCCAATAGTGCCGATGCTTATCGTCAGGCGATTGCGCAAGCCTTTCAGCAGTCATCCAATCAAGTGTTGCAGCAAACCAATGCCATTAAACCGACTTTGCATGTGTATCAAGGGCAGGCGATTAATATTTTTGTCGCCCATGATCTGTTGATGGATTAGGTATGTCTGCAGTCGCCGAATTATTGCAGCCTTTAGCACCTTGGCTGGCAGATACACACGTGTCAGAAATTATGATTAATCGACCGGGTGAGATTTGGATAGAATATGAAGGACATTTGCAGGCCTTTAGTCTTCCGGTGTTAACACGGGTGTATTTATTGCGCCTATTCCAGTTGATTGCCAATGAAAATCATCAGGTGATCTCACGCCAACGTCCGTTACTATCCGGTAATTTGCCCGATGGCAGTCGCGTGCAATTGTGTTTGCCACCGGTTTCGCAGCATCCAGTGTGTGCGATTCGCCGTCAGACGGTGCAGCATTTTCAACTTGCGGACTATGCAGCGCAGGGCTTTTATCAACAGAACGTTGCGTGTTCAGAGACGCATACCGTGCCCACTGAAGATTTATTACACACTTATTATGTCCAGGAGGATTGGCCTGCCTTTATCCAGACGGCGATTCGTTTGCGTAAAAATATCGTGATTTCTGGTGGTACTTCCAGCGGTAAAACCACTTTTTTAAATGCCTGCCTGTATGAGATGGAACCACAAGATCGATTGTTAGTTCTGGAGGATGCGCGCGAAGTCAAAGTGCCGCATGATAACCATGTTTGCTTGCTGGCGAGCAAGGTTGATCAAGGCGAAGCACAAGTCGACATGCAGATGCTCGTGCAGTGTTGTTTACGCTTGCGTCCTGATCGCATTTTAATGGGGGAAATGCGTGGTGCTGAAATCATGTATTTTGTTCATGCCTGTTCGACTGGGCATGAGGGTGCGTTGGCGAGTGTACATGCCAATACACCAAAAATGGCCTTTATGCGCATGGTGCAAATGTATAAGTTAAACGCAGTGCCAACCATGACTGATCAGGATATTTTAAGCTTATTAGAGGCGGTGATTGATGTGATATTGCAAGTGGTTAAAACGCCACGAGGCCGACGTTTGCACAGTGTTTATTACCGAGGTGTCTAGAATCCATCTCAGAGTGTTTACCTAAAGAAACGTAAAAAAGAAGATCGCGTAGAAATACACTCAATCATCGGTTTGTGCAAAGGCCTATTAACATTAATTATTTTCTAGCCAAAGTTGAATGATGCATCAACCAATACAAGGCTAGGACAAAGATGCCACCAATCAATGTTGCCAATACCCAGGCAAAAGCTGGAATGAAGCGTGGCGTAATGCCGACGCGGTGCAGTTGATTAATATCATGGGCTGTGCCTGCTGCAAAAATAATGTGTAGCAACACATTGAGCAGCAGGATAAGCAGTTGAATATTCGTAATGGATTGCGAAAAATGGCTAAACAAATGGTTTAGCATTAGATGACCGCAACGTATAAGTACGCAATTACATATAAGATCGCAAATAAGAAGGGCAAGGTGACTTCCATTCTTTTTAGCGGGTTATACGGCTTGTTGTATTCACCAAGAGCCATCAATTCAGCGTGGGATGACGAAGATGGCAGTCGCTGCTCCAGTTCCGCAATCACGGCTGCTTTGGCGCGGCTGAGGCGGCGGAAATATTGCACCAAACGCCACCAGGCATAGCATAACAACAGTAAGCCAAACAGCGGGAATAACATGAATACGGGCTGTGGGATGGAAGGATTTTGGATGATCGATAAGCCCAGTACGCTCAAAATAACAGCGTGTACAGTGAGAAAGAACGTATTGGCTAAGCTGCGGCGCGCGTTAATACGGTCCGACATTTCAACATAGATTTTGTATTGTTCCATCAGCAAGGTATGGAAAGTATCGTTGCTAAAGGATTCGGTATCGTTGTCGTGCCAGAGTTGCTCGGCAATATCAGGGCCAAATTTATTCATCGTGATCTGCTGTACTTTGAAAGGGCCTCTAGCATAAGTCGAAACATCATCGAGTCAAGTTGCTTAGCTGTTCGTTGATGCTAACCAATCCCGTGCGGGTAAAAATTCTTGGTACACTTGGTCTTCAGGTGTGTTCGGCTCAGGTGACCAGTTATATTGCCAATGCACTTCTGGCGGCAATGACATCAAAATCGATTCGGTGCGTCCGCCACTTTGCAGGCCAAACAGGGTGCCGCGGTCGTAGACAAGGTTAAATTCCACATAACGACCACGCCGGTATAACTGAAAATTACGTTCACGTTCGCCGTAGGTATGCGTTTTACGTCGTTGGACGATCGGTTGATAGGCTTTGATGTAGTGTTGACCCACGCTGTCAATGAATCTTAGGCCTGTTGCCAAGTCCAGTTCATTGACATCATCAAAAAATAAACCGCCAATGCCGCGGGCTTCTTGGCGATGTTTGAGGTAGAAGTATTCATCACACCAGTGTTTAAACTTTGTATAGTACGCTGGATTAAACGGATCACAGGCTTGTTTGGCCATTTGGTGCCAGTGCACACAATCTTCAGTGAACCCGTAGTATGGGGTTAAATCAAAACCACCGCCGTACCACCAAATCGGTTCTGCACCTGCCTGGTGTGCGCAGAAAAAACGCACATTAAAGTGAGAAGTGGGCACATAAGGATTTTTTGGGTGAATCACCACTGAAACACCTAAGGCTTCATAGTGGCGACCGGCAAGTTCGGGCCGCTGTGCCGTCGCGCTTGCTGGCAGCTGGTCTCCAGTGACATGTGAAAAATTGACGCCTGCTTGTTCAAATACGTCACCATTTGACAATACGCGAGTGCGTCCGCCGCCACCAGTAGGTCGTGTCCACTGTTCTTCCATGAAAGTTGCAGTGCCGTCTTCCGTTTCGATCATGTTGCAAATGGCATCTTGTAGCGTAAAGAGTGTGGTTTCTACGGTTTTAATATGGTCTTCCATGGCTGTGGCATGTACGGCAGATTTGGGTGGCGCTAGAATAGCAGACCCTGACAGTGATCTGAATGTTGAAAATGATGTGTATCAAGATTTGTGGTGTGACATCGGTGCAGGATGCACGATTTGTCGTTGCATCTGGTGCCAATGCCTTAGGCTTAGTGTTTTATCCCGATAGTCCACGGCATGTATCGATCGAAACGGCGCAAGCAATTGTGACTGATCTTCCACCTTTTATTACCTCGGTTGGGCTGTTTGTTGATCCTGAAGCTGCAGACGTGCGAGCGGTATTATCCGCAGTGCCTTTGTCAGTATTACAATTCCATGGCGATGAGTCAGAAGCGTTTTGTTCGCAATTCGGTCGACCTTATTTAAAGGCGGTGCGGGTACGGTCGCAACAAGATATTCTGCAGGCCTTGTCGAATTACCCAACTGCGGCTGCTTTGCTATTGGATGCCTATGATGCCAAGCAAAAAGGTGGCAGTGGTCAAACTTTTGATTGGCGTTGGATTCCACAGAAAACCTCGCTGCCATTGGTGATAGCGGGTGGTTTAACCGCTGAAAATGTGGGCGATTTATTAGCCGTCACTCAACCTTATGCTGTCGATGTATGCAGTGGTGTTGAGCAGTCTAAGGGCGTAAAATCGCGCGCCAAAATTGAGGCGTTTTGTCAGGCGGTGCGGTCTTATGGATAGTGTGCAAAGTTTTATCATAGAAAATCAGGGCGTGCGTGGTGCGTTGGTGCGGTTGGATCAAGTCGCGCAGAAAGTATTGACGCTTAATGATTATTCCGCTGCTGTGCAGGCTGTATTGGCTGAAGCGTTAGCGGGTGTTTTATTACTCGCCAGCATTAATAAAGTTGCCGGCCGTTTGAGTCTACAATTTCAGGGCGGTAAAGCCATCCAAATGTTATCAGTGCAATATATGGCCGGTGGTTTTGTGCGTGGCTTGGTGCAACTGGTAGAAGGCGTAACGACTTTAGATAAAGCAGCCGTTTTACACGATCTAAACAGTGGCGTGCTGTCTGTTGTGTATCAAGCCGATCATGCAGGGCGGCAGTATCAAAGTGTGGTGCCGTTTGTTGGTGATTCATTGACGGAGTCATTGCAACATTATTACATGCAGTCTGAGCAGCAAGCGACGCATCTGCAAATTGTCTTTAATAGTCAAGCCGTGGTCGGATTTATGCTGCAAGCACTACCTGAAGCGGGTCAAGATCTGGAGGAACGCTGGTCGCATGTGCTGACTTTGGCACAAACTTTAGCAGAAGAAGAATTATTCACGTGTGACAATTAGGTTCTGCTGCACCGGCTTTATCATGAAGAAGACGTGCGCATATTCGAATCTAGTCCTTTAACCTTTGGCTGTTCTGGCCGTCAGCGGCGTTTTGAAAATGCTGTACTGGCCATGGGGCGGCATGAAGCTGAGCAAGTACTGGCTGAGCATGATGCAATCGAAGTGACCTGTGAGTTTTGTCAGCAACCGTTTGCTTTCGATCGTGTGGATGTTACGGCTTTATTTCGTGCAGCTGGGTCTGGCAATGAACAGCAGCATTAGTATGCGGTTATATCAAACGCTCTGCGCAAGCGTGTTAATGCTCTTCGTCTTAGGTACAGCTCATGCAAAGGTACAAGGGCTCGAGCATTATCAATCACGCCTACAGCAAGCGGCGGACCAGCTGTTAAAAGCTTTGCCATTGCCTAATGCCAATAGCGTAGATTTGCAAATGGCCAATCAGTTGTTTCAACAGGAGAAATTCCCACAATCTTTAGCGGCTAATAAACCTTGGGCCAGAGTCGGTAGTATTCAGGCGCGACTGGAGATTGGGTATTTGTATGAATTTGGTCGTGGTGTGCCCAAAGATGGCCAACGTGCGGCACTGTTTTATTATGCGGCGATACGACCGAATCGTTATACACAAAAACCGATTGCACGCGGTGTGCTTGATTATTTTGGTTTGTCGGGTCATCGGCGGGATTATTTATCTGCAGCACGCTGGTTTCGCATGGCGGCAGAGTTAGGTGATGATCGGTATTAGGCCTAAATAATGTTTTCTATCCAATGCATCACAAATCTCGGTGTGCTTTCAATCGCCAATAAATCAAACCGACAATTAAACGATTGATATGCCGGATACTGCATCAGAAAATGTTCAGCTGTTTTCTGCAGTTTGAGCTGTTTACTAAAGGCAACCATCTCAATACTGCTGCCATATTCGCTATGTGTGCGATATTTCACTTCAAAGAAAATCAATAACTGACCTTGGCAACCAATCAAGTCAATTTCACCCAATTTACAGGTATAGTTCTTGTATAAGATCCGAACATGTTGCTTCTGTAAGAACCGTGTCGCAAATCTTTCGTAATGTTGGCCAATGTATCGACTCATCGATGCTAGTCTTTTAATAAAATGGTTATTAAATATACATATAGACCTTTTTATGGTCAATTTTAAATTGAACCATGTCACTGCGCTTTTTCAATGTTAGAATGCCCGGGTTTTTCAGAAATAGAGATGTACAGTCATGAGTGTACAAGTTGCACAGCCGGTTATTTTTACAGACTCTGCCGCGCAGAAAGTGCGGGCATTGATTGAAGAAGAGGGCAACCCTCAACTGAAACTACGTGCTTTCATTACCGGTGGCGGTTGCTCAGGTTTTCAATATGGCTTTACCTTTGATGAAGCAACGGCCGAAGATGATATGCAAATTCACAATGGCGATGTGACATTGTTGATTGATCCGATGAGTTTTCAATATCTGGTTGGCGCAGAAATCGATTATAAAAAAGATGTGGAGGGTGAACAGTTTGTGATTCGCAATCCCAATGCCAAAACAACCTGTGGGTGTGGCTCTTCTTTTTCAGTAGAAGACGATGACTAAAGTGGCTACGCAACTTTATTCTGTGAGGCCTTGGTTGGCGATGATTTTCAGGTGACGGGTGACCGCTTTTCAGGTGCGTCTGAGGCATGGATGCAGAAGTCGAGCCGCCAAGGAGGGCTTTACGGCATTACCTGGAAAGTGGTTGCAGGTCGCTTAAATGCATAGAGAAGTTGAAATATTTTCCTTGCCTAAAAATAGGCTCCCAGGCTTGAGTCCCAGCACACCCTATGTTATTTAAGCCTACTTTAAATTTTAGTCTGACAATTTCATGAGATTTTATACGAAATTATCCCTCGGATTTTTTGCCGGTGCACTCGGTGGTTTTGTGAGCGCTTTGGTGCTCTGGTTCCTGGTGCACTTTGGTGTTGCTCAATCAGTGGGCATCCATATTGATTTACCATTGTCGTTTTATGGCAAAGAAACGCTGCTTTACCAACAAATTGTCTGGGGTGGGGTCTTTGGTCTTTTGTTATTGCTGCCATTGCTCAAAGACGGCTGGTTTCTGCGCGGATTGGCAATGAGCTTGGTACCGACAGCGATTGTATTATTTTACCTACTGCCGTATCGACTTGATGCCGGCATGTGTGGCATTGACCTGGGCGCGCTAACCTTTGCCTTGGTTTTATTAGTGAATGGATTTTGGGGTGTGATTGCTGCGGCCTGGTACCAAGCAACCGCCAAGTAAGGAGTTAACATTATGAAAATGACCCCAGCGTTTATTCGCCAGGTTCAAGAACAAGCAACGTTACTGCGCAGTGAAGCTGAAATTATGACAGCACTAGACCTCATGGCAGACGAAATGCGTCCCGTATTAGCGGATAAAAACCCTGTTTTTCTGTCGGTCATGAACGGCGGACTGATGACAATGGCAGAGCTTGCCAAACGGTTAAATTTTCCGATGCAAATGGAATACATCCACGTCAGTCGTTATGCGGGTGAAACCACCGGTGGTACCAGTATGCATTGGCGGCGTGAGCCACCAGCTGATTTGCTGCATGACCGTCATGTGGTGATTGTCGATGATATTTTAGATGGCGGTGTCACCTTGGCTGCGATTGTGGAATATTGCGAAGGCAATGGTGTTAAAGGGATGCATACAGCCGTATTGCTCGACAAGACTGATGCTCGAGTTGAAGATGGTCTGCAATCTGCAGATTTTACGGGTTTGTCGATTGAAAATCGGTATGTATTTGGTTTTGGTTTGGACTATCACGATTATCTACGTAACGTACCAGCGATTTATGCAGTGGCTGATGAGCACATGATTTAAGGAATCGCCTGGTGAGTGCAAGAATTATTGATGGTCGGGCAATTGCCCAGCAAATTAAAACCGAAGTTGCGAATGCTGTGCAAATGCTTATCCATCAAGGTTTGCGTGTGCCAGGGCTTGCGGTCATTATTGTTGGCAAAGACCCAGTCTCTAAAGTCTATGTGAATCACAAGCGCAAAGCTTGTGAACAGGTTGGCTTTTTATCGCAACACTATGATTTGCCTGCCAATGTCAGTGAAGAAAAACTATTGAGGTTAATTGCTGAGCTTAATCAGGATGACCAGGTCGATGGTATTTTGGTGCAATTGCCATTGCCCGACCATATTGATCCAGATCGTGTGATTGAGGCGATTGCGCCGAGCAAAGATGTGGATGGTTTCCATCCTTATAATCTGGGCTTATTGGCACAACGTCGCCCCAAATTACGGCCTTGCACACCTAAGGGTGTGATGACGTTACTGCAGCGTACGGTGAAAGATATTGCTGGGCTGCATGCTGTGATCGTCGGTGCGTCGAATATTGTCGGTCGTCCAATGAGCATGGAACTTTTATTAGCCAAATGCACTGCGACAGTGTGTCACCGTTTTAGTCGCGATATTACGCATATCGCACGTCAGGCCGATATTGTGATTGCTGCTGTTGGTAAGCCAGGATTAGTCACGGCGGATTGGGTGAAGCCGGGTGCGATTGTGATTGATGTGGGCATTAACCGATTATCAAACGGTAAATTGGTGGGTGATGTTGATTACGACTCGGTCAGTCAAGTCGCCGGATGGATTACGCCGGTGCCGGGTGGCGTTGGACCAATGACCGTTGCGACTTTATTAGAGAATACTTTATACGCTGCACAATGGTGCCGCTAGATACGGTCGCCATGCCCCATTTTTTTCAGTAAATCGACCAATGCCATTAACGGTAAACCGATCAGTGTATTGGGGTCGCGACCTGTATACGCTGTGGCCAAGGTGATCCCTAAGCCTTCGGAGCGAAAGCCGCCGGCACAATTGAACGGCTGGTCTTTGTCTAAATAAGTTTGAATGTCTGCGTCGCTTAAGCTGCGGAATCTAACCTGTGTCGTTTCCAAAATAACCTCATGTGCCTGCGCGTGTGTATCTAGCAAACATAAGCCGGTATGAAAGGCAATGGTTTGTCCCGACATCTGACGTAGCTGCGCTTGAGCTTTAGGGAAAGTTTTCGGTTTGCCTAATATGGTGCCATTCGGCAGTACAGCGACCTGGTCAGAGCCGATGATAAGGCTTGGTTTTGCCTGCCGATTGGCAATGGCTTGTGCTTTTTCTTGCGCCAAGCGTTTGACCAGTGCTTCGGCATTTTCTTGTGGGTAGGGGGTTTCGTCGATATCCGGCGACACACAGGTAAACGGTATCTTGAGCTTTCTCAGTAACTCAGCACGCGCCGGTGATGAGGATGCCAAAATTAATGGGAGTGTCTGGTGCATCTGCTTATTTCTGTGCAAATTGGCCTAGGCGTTTGCCCGTGCTAATGGCAATGGCTTTTTCCGCATCAGTGAGGTTGCTACGATTGTCTGAGCCGGTGACGTGTGTGGCACCATACGGTGTGCCGCCAGCGGTTGTGGTCGATAACGCGGGCTCACTATAAGGCATGCCAAGCATGACCATGCCATGGTGAAGCAACGGGATCATCATGGTCAGTAAAGTGGTTTCTTGGCCGCCGTGTAAAGAACTGGTAGACGTGAAAACGGTAGCTGGTTTGTCAATCAGATCGCCGTTGAGCCATAAGTCAGACGTGGTATCCCAAAAGTATTTCATCGGTGCTGCCATATTGCCGAAGCGAGTTGGGCTGCCCAGTGCTAAGCCGGTACAATTTTTTAAATCATCTTTGGTGACATATATCGCGCCTTCTTCCGGTACGGCGGGTTCAGTTGCTTCGCAATTGGGTGACACCGGTGGACCGGTGCGCACGCGTGCTTCAATGCCCGTTTGCTCAACCCCGCGCGCAATGGCGTGTGCGAGATTTTGTGTAGAACCATATCGGCTATAATAGAGGACCAGTACGTATGACATCAGAACAAAGTTAAGTATGAAAACCAGCCCGCATTCTAAACGTCTCGCTTTTTTTTGGCTATGGGTGCTTCGGCAATTTGTGAAAGATCAATGTTTGATTCGGTCTTCTGGTTTGACGTTTGCTTCTTTGCTGGCGCTGGTGCCTTTGTTGGTGGTGATTTTTTCGGTGATTCGCGTCTTGCCAGTGTTTGATCAGTTAAGTGGTCAGATACAAGCTTTTATCTTCAATAATTTCGTGCCGCATTCCGGTGCTGTGATCCAGAAATATGTATTGGGCTTTGAGACCCAAGCTGGCCGCTTGCCTATTATGGGGTTTGCTTTTTTGATTGTGACCGCTTTGTTGATGATGGTGAATATTGAGAAAAATTTGAATGACATTTTAAGCATTCGCTACCAACGGCATTTTACCGGTTCTTTGCTGCTGTATTGGGCGATGTTAACCCTGGGTCCTTTACTGATTGGCGTGAGTATCGCCATTAGTTCTTATCTGGCGTCCTTTCAGTGGTTGCATGGTTTTACATTAGCCGGTGCGCATCAGTTGCTATGGGTTTTTCCAGTGTTGGCTGAATTTTTTGCCATGTCTTTTTTATACTTGGTGGTACCCCATGGGTTGATTCGTTTGCGTTATGCATTACTAGGTGCGCTGGTTGCGACTGTTTTATTTGAGTGTGCTAAGCGCTTATTCACGCTGTACATTACGTTTTTTCCCACCTATGCGCTGTTATATGGTGCTTTGGCCACGATTCCGATTTTCTTGTTATGGCTTTATCTGTGTTGGATCATGTTTTTGTTTGGTGCAGAAGTGGTGAATGGTTTGCGTCATCAACATGCGTTGAGTAGTCAGCATGACGTGCCTTTGTTTCTAGTCGCCTATCAGATTTTAGGACACCTATATACAGCGCAACGACAAGGTAATCCGCTTAATTTATCGCAGCTGCTGGATCGAGTGCCAGACTGTTCTGTATCGTCCATGCGTGCAGTGCTTGCATTATTAGCGCAACGCAAATGGGTGAAGGAAATGCGAGAGGTTTATCTCTTAGCTGCTGATGTGCACCAAAAAACGCTGGGGGATTTGATTAAAGCGTTGCGCTATTACGTACCCTGTGACAAAGCAGATTATACTGATTCTGCTTGGGATAAGTCTCTGTTGCAGCCATTGTCAGCTGTTTGGCAGGCGCAGCAGAGTTCGTTGACACAACCATTGGCCGAATTATTTGATCCTGTGGTGCGATCTCAGTAGAATAAGCGCGTTTTTTTGCTGAGGTGCATATCGATGCCAATTTATGAATATGCC
>CAZIIK010000140.1:0-16533 GCA_964539235.1 uncultured Gammaproteobacteria bacterium
TTGTTGGTCACACCATATTTTGAACATATCTGTCCCAGAGTGTGATCCCCTGATAATAAATCTAATACCACTCTGGCTTTTAACTCCGCCGGATACTTTTGACGCTTTTGACTCATGATGTCGATCTCCCTAAATAATTAAGAAATAATATCACTTTAAGGAGCACTACTCTCAAATACTGTCCGATTATTTAGGGGCGCTATAATTTTAATATCGGCATGGCCAAACAATGCGCGCACGGTATTAAGATCAACCCCAGTCATCACTAGTTTGCTGGCAAAGTTATGGCGCAAATCGTGCCAGTGAAAGTCATCAATCAATATAGTGCCGTAGCGTTTACCCCTAGCATATTGGACAGAGAATGATATATTGCCGCTTCGTGCAACACGAACCATAAAACCACGAACACTAGTGTCACGCACATCATATACACTTTTTCGCGGCTCTAGTTTCTTCAATAGATTTTTGCTGAGTAATGGCATTGCGTTGGTTCCTCTACAATAATTTCATGGGCGCGTTGATAGAGATTCAATAACTTTCAAACAATGAGAAATCCTATCACTCCCATCTTGACATGGTGGGTGTCGTTGGTTCAAATCCGATCGTGCCTACCATTCTCATGGTTTTTCTGGTATACCCGTTGTCCAAATCTCTAGCTTCAATGGGGAAAAGCCGTGAATGTTCAAATCCATAAACACCAAATAGGTCTGATTGCACTCACAGCCATTGGTATTGGCACTATGATTGGCTCTGGTTGGTTATTCAGTGCTTATTATGCTGCACAAATCGCTGGGCCTGCTGCCTACCTAGCCTGGTTTGTCACTGCTTTTATTATCCTAATTTTAGGTTTAAGCCTAGCTGAAATTGCCTTTCATTATCCAAAACGCGGCTTAATGGCACGGCTATTAGTAATTAGTCACAATGAAGAATTTGCCTTTATTTGTACCATCGCAACCTGGTTAGGTTTAACGGCAGTGATTGCAACAGAAGCTGAAGGCAGTATTCAATATTTATCGTCTTTATCACCCTTTATTAGCCACTACTTGTACAATGCGGCACATCAGCATTTAACCACGATAGGTCTGTGGCTTTCCATTGCTATGGTCATGGGTTTCGGTGTGATCAACTTTTGGGGCATCAAACTACTATCACACAGCAGTACTGCCCTAACCACAGCGAAAATCCTGATCCCTGTTATCACGGCTATTTTTATTATAGGCGCCAGCTTCCACAGCGTAAATTTTGTGGAAAAACATAATGGACTCATGCCTTATGGCTTTTCTTCGATCTTAACTGCTATGATCGGTGCCGGAATGATTTATTCATTCAACGGCTTTCAGAATATTGTTTCATTTTCATCTGAAGCCAAAAAGCCCAAACGTGATATCCCTTTAGCGATGGTACTGTCAGTGCTGATTACGCTGTTAGTTTATGTGGTCTTACAAACTGCTTTTATCGGCGCATTACCTACACACAGTCTGATTGATGGCTGGCGCCATATCGATTTTACTAGTCCATTTGTGCAAATAACGGCCATGTTAAACCTTAACCTCATCAGTATTATTTTATACGCAGATGCAGTGATTTCACCCTCCGGCACGGGACTCATTTATACCGGCTCAACCACCCGAATGCTCACAGGTATGGCAGAAGATCGCCATATGCCTGCTTTTTTTAAAAAACTCTGCGCTTATAACTTCAGTCGCCGTTCACTCATCGCCACTATTTTATTAGCCATCTTATTTCTATGCTTTTTCAGATCCTGGGCGTCATTGGTATCATTTTTATCTTTGTTTTATGTCATCTCTTATATGTCGATCCCCTTGTGCCTTGGGAAGCTGCGCAAACATAAAATTAAAGGCCGTTTTTCACTGCCCTTGATTCAAATATTGCTGCCGCTTATGTTTATGTTCTTATCCACACTGTTTATTTTTGCTAAAGCACCTTTTACGTTATACGCTGCTGGGTTTATTGCCCTCGCCTTTGGCGCTTATCTACTGACACAAGCCGTACAAAAAAAACTTACTTGCAAAATGCTCTTGAGAGCATGCCCTCTTCTTGTATATCTAGCATTTTTGGCATTAGTTTCTTGGATGGGCCCTACAGCTTACGGTGGATGCAACTGGCTTAACCCAGTTAGTTTCTTTGGGCTGATTTTGGCTGGTGCGTTCGTGATGTACGCGTTTAGTGTATATGTCTATCCCAGCACACCGGAAAAGCCCAAAGCATAAGCGTCAATGTTGGAATTTGAAGCACTTGAATCTAACGCAAAACACCACGCGTTGAAGCAGCAAGTGCCTGATGAAAAGGTTGAATTTTGGCACAACCTTGAGCCATTGCTTGCAGCTGAGTTAAAGCATCTTCAACACGCAAGCCTTGGCGATAAATGACCTTATAGGCACGTCGTAAAGACTGCAGTTCTTCAGCAGAAAATCCTCGGCGTTTCAGCCCTTCAACATTCAAACCACAGACTGTTGCACCCGAACCACCGCCGACGACCATTAAATAAGGTAATACATCTTTGGTCACAATCGCCGCACGAGATAAAAAGGCATGACTACCAACCTGACAAAACTGGTGTATCGCGACAAACGCACTAAAAATCACTTGATCACCAATAATAACGTGACCACCAATGGTGACTGAGTTAACAAATACGTTGCCATTGCCAATCTGGCAATCATGGGCAATATGCGCATGGGTCATCAATAAATTATCGTTACCGATTTTTGTAACACCACCGCCATCTTCTGTACCGCGGTTAATCGTGACGTACTCACGAATAATATTATTATCACCCATTTCTAAAAAACTATTAGCTTCACCTTGGAATTTCTTATCCTGCGGATCATCGCCAATCGAGGCAAATGCATAAATTCGCGTATTGCACCCTAATCGCGTAGGGCCTTTAATCAAAACATGGCTACCAATTTCTGACCCCGCACCAATTTGCACACCCCGACCAATCACTGTATAAGGCCCGACTTTTACATCGGTCGCCAGCTCAGCTTTTGAATCAACAATGGCCGTCGGATGGATCACGCGACATCTCCCTTAAAAGCAGCTAACAAATCTGCTGAACAGGCTAACTCGCCATCCACCGTGGCTTGTGCTGAAATTTTCCAGATACCTCTCTTCTCTTTGATCACATCAACTTTAAGTAACAGTTGGTCACCCGGTACAACCATGCGTTTGAAACGTGCATTATCAACACCGGCAAAGTAGAACATCCCTTTTGCACTTTCACCTAGCGCTTTCAGACTTTTAAACGCCAAAATAGCGGATGCTTGTGCCAAAGCTTCTAATTGTAACACCCCTGGCATAATCGGTTGGCCGGGAAAATGACCTGGAAAATAAGGCTCGTTTACCGTGACGTTCTTCAATGCGGTTAACGTTTTAACAGGCTCAAATGAAATCACACGATCAATCAACAAAAACGGGTAACGGTGTGGCATTAATTGCAAAATTTCGCGAATATTTTCTAACGTTTCCATTGTTATATGCTCTTAATCATTACATAGCAGACCATCGGCACTCGATGACTCTACCTAAAGTTTTATTTACTCATTTATTTAGGATAAGCCTAAACTTATTTTTCCAATCGTTTAACGCGCTTTGCCAGCTCATCTAAATGACGGAAGCGTCCAATCATGCGGCGCCATTTTGCAGCAGGTTCGGCCGGAATACTACTCGAGTACACAGCACCTGGCTGTGAAATCGAAGTTGATACTGAACTCGCACCTGTCACAATCACGCGATCGGCAATTTCAATATGACCGTTAATATTAACCGCACCGGCAATTAGACACTGTGCACCAATACGCGTACTGCCAGCGATACCGACATTCGCAGCAATCGCAGTATGATCACCAATCACGACGTTGTGCGCAATTTGCACCAGGTTATCGATACGCACACCGTGACCAATCCGCGTATCATCTAAAGCACCCCGATCAACTGTGGTGTTAGCACCAATTTCAACATCGTCTCCGATGGACACACCCCCCAACTGAGGCACTTTAATCCAACGCCCTTGGTGATGCGCATTACCAAACCCATCAGAACCAATAACCGCACCAGGGTGCACAATGCAACGCGCACCGATCGTAACGCCATGCGCAATGGTGACATTTGACTTAACATGCGTATCTTCTGCAATCACCACATCGGCAGAAATAACGGTATTGGCTTCGATAACAACCCCTTTTTCTAAGGTAACTCGATCACCCAACACTACATGACTCGCCAAATGCACTGATGGATCAATATGGCAATCTGCCCCGATGGCTGCACTTGCCGCATGCACACCCGGCGCGAAAATTGGAGCTGTATCAAATAGCCTAGCAACCTGTGCCAACGCCAGGTAAGGATTATCCACCACTAAAGCTGGGCCTTTATAGCTTTCTGCTGTTTGTGGATCAATCAATACAGCTGTGGCTACTGTATTCGCCAACTGGTCACGATACTTCGCATTGGCTAAAAAACTTAATTGTCCAAGCTGTGCTAAATGCAATGGCATCACACCAGAAATGGTCAACTTGGGGTCAACAGCCATACAGCGTGCAGAAAGTTTCTCAGCAATATCACTCAGTGTGTAATGTTTGTTCATCACGGTCTTCGGAATAGCACAGGCCTTTGCAAATGCAAAGGCCTTATGGTTTAGTCACTCAGTTTTTTCATGTCTTTAACAACAGAATTGGTCACATCCAAATCACTGTTGTAATACGGTACCGCTTGCTTGGTTAAGATCATGCTGTAACCACCGGGCTGTGAGACTTGCGTAATCGCTTTTTGCAAATCAGCCTCAAATGTTTTGGCAGCCTTCTGCTCTTTTCCCATTTCAGCTTGACGCAAAGTCATCACTTTTTGTTGGAAAGCTTGTTGCTCTTTATTTAGATCAGCTTCCTTAGCTTTTTTCTGTGATGCACTCATCGTCGGTGCATTTTTCTCTAATGCTTTCATTTGCTGGGTTAACGCCATTTGAGAAGACTTTAACTTGGCAACTTCCGGCTTCAACTCTGCCTTTAATTGTGTCAATTTTGCTTGGCCTTGTGGCACTTGTTGAAAAACGGATACGTAATTCACCACACCAATTTTATTAGTATGGCCGGCATATACCGCCGCAGACAGCGAAAGTGCTGCTGCTGTGACAGCAGTAATAATGGTTTTTTTCATAGCAATGCTCCTTTGATATTGCGTTAAAATGAAGTACCTAACGTAAACTGGAAGAACTGTGTATCATCTCCTGGCTTAACGTTGAAGGGTTTCGCGATACTAAACGCCAGAGGCCCTAGCGGTGATAACCACTCAAACTCAAGCCCAACGGAATAACGCAAGTTTCCAAAGTCAGGCGAAGTCGGTTGACCATCATAGTCCCAGGCAGTATCAAGTTTATAGGTATCGTAAACATTCCCCATATCCGCAAAAACACCCATGCGAAATTTTGGACTGTAATGCACAAACGGCACAGGAAAATAATAATTAACACTGGCGCTTAACGATAAATTGCCCCCTAAAGATTGTCCTGGCTCAACACCTGTACAGCCATTATTGTTATTAGGATCACATGTCACCGTATCAACTGGGCCTAAAGTGCCTGCAGAAAAGCCACGCACAGAACCCCAACCACCACCGTAAAAATTATTAAAAATAGGCAGATGGTCATTACCTGCATAACCATCACCAAAATTTGCATGCCCGCCGATCGACAACGAACCATGTTCAGTTACCGGATGGTACCAGGTCATAGAGGCCAACAACTTGTACCACGGCAAAGTACTGCCGGGCACAGCAACTTGTGTACCCAGGCTCATTTTAGTCCCCTTGCTTGGGAACCATGCTGTATTCGTTGAATTGCGCGACCACCCCAAATTTAAGGTAAAGGTATTAAAGTTATTACCGTTATCTTTAACGAATTGTGTCACAGTTTCTGAAGTGCCATCAGACGGTTGCACCAGGTTGGTATAATCAACACCCCCGCCAAAATTAAAATTATCAATACCCGTCAATGGAATTGAATAGCCTAAAGTTGCTCCCACAGAGTTTGTCGTGAAGTTAACTAAATCACGCGCAGAGTTATCAACATTTGATACATAGATACCGATCGATTGCGACACGCCTGCCATCGTAAAGAAAGGTTCAGTGTAATTAAAACTCACCGATTTAACCGGACGACTGATAGAAGCATTGATCGAGAAAATATTTCCGGTACCGAAAATATTCGGCATATTCAGACTGCCGCCAATAATGAAACCATCCAGATCTGACACGCCAATATCTGCGCTTACCGTATTGGCAGAACGCTCTTTAACACGATAATCAACGTCTACTTGATTATTTGCATCTGGGACAGGTGTTATTTTATCTTCAATATTGGTGATATAAGCATAGGCACGACGTACGAAAATCTTTGAGTCATTCACTTTTTTCAAGTTAAATCGACTGCCCTCGACGAAACGCATCTTCTGCCTTAGCACTTTATCGTTCGTGACAGTGTTACCGGAAAAATTGATCTGCCGCACATACACCTTACGGCCAGGGTTTATATAGAACCGAATCTTAACGGTATGTTTTTTCTCATCGATACTCGGAATTGGATTAACCGTTGCAAAAGCATAACCCATATTGCCCAAACGATCTGTGATTGCCTTGGCCGCATCTAATACGGACTGACGGGAAAAAGTTTGGCCTGCGTGGATCTTCACTAAAGCGTCTAATTCAGCTTTCGGCAATACCAATTTACCTTCTAACTGATAGCCCGAGAATGTATATTTCGCACCTTCATGCAAGTTAAAGGTGAGATAAACCTGATTATGTGTCGGGGTTAGTGCAACTTGCTGCGACAGCACATGAAAATTCAAGTATCCTCGGTTCATGTAATAGTCAGATAAGGCTTTGATGGATTGCTGCAGTTTAATCGTCGAATAGACATCTTTTTTGGTAAAGAATGTCAATAATCCGGGCGTAGTAAGCGCTAGTTGATCACTTAATTCACCGGATGAAAAAGCGTGATTCCCAACGAATGTGATATGTCTAATTTCCGCTGAAAGCCCTTCTGAAATGTGCAATACAACTTTGACGCGGTTGCGCGACATTTTGACAATATCGACATGCACACGGACCGCATATTTACCCAATTTGTAATAGGCTTGTTGTAAGGACTGCTTAACTTGGCGAAGTACTGTTGCGTCGTACATATTACCCACTTGCACACCGGCTTCTAATAGTACCTGTTTAAGCTCTTTCGTTTTGATGGCCGAGTTACCTTTAATCTGAATCGATCCAATTGTGGGTAATTCAGCTACTTTAACGACGAGAGTCTGCCCTTTGCGCCACAACGAAATATTGGAAAAATAGCCGGATTGGTAAAGATCTGTAATAGCTGAATTGCTCAGTGCAGCTGTTAAGTCATCACCTTGTTTAAAAGGCAAATCAGCCAGCACAGTATGCTCAGAAATTCGTTGCAAGCCTTCGACTTGAATATGGCGGACCACGAAACTGTCCATGGCATAGGCAGAGCCAACGACAGACAAACATGCCAGTATCGAAACGGCAAGCAAACGCTTCATAGATTCCTACTTTATTTTGGGTGTTTTTTGGCTGCGACGATTCTATCGGAAATGATTTTAAAAGACTATGAGTTATTGCTGACCATATGGGGCAAGCGTATTACGAGAATTTCCGCTTAATTTGCACAGGCTGCGGGATGCTCTTTCTTCATAAGACGCTTCGGATAAGCGCAGCAATCGGCTGGCATTGAACGCTCATGGGCTTTAGGGGCACGCTTGATCAGTGCGTCTGAGGCATGGATGCCGAAGTCGAACGTACAGGGATGTATTTACCGCGTTACTGAGCAAACGCGCCCCTAAAGCCCTTGCCAAAAAAGCACCCCACATGTCTATTCAAATTAAGCACAACAGGTATGCTACTTAAAAAGCCTCACAACGGTCTGAAGGAAATATTCTCCAGGCCATTGGATTTATAGAACAATAAACTAAAACGCACACCCCTGCTTCACTTGGTAACGCACCAACTCTGCTGCAGCCAACACTTTACCACCTGGCTCTACTGTTGCGCTTTTCACCAACAAATCACCATACTTCGGCGCGAACCAGAACAGCGCCTTATCTTGTGTAGACGGATCAGTTGCTTGAACTTCAACTGTTTTAACTTTGCCTAAACGCGGAAACGTCAAAGTTGCACCTTGCTTGACTGTAAAGGTTTGCGTCCTGAGTTCAGGCTGATGATTCTTACCGAGTGCCAAAAAATGAACCTTATATGCATGCTTAGATTCTGTTAATAAATCATGCCGCAATGCTAATTGATAACTCAAATTATCATACAGCCCCGCATGTAGTGGATAGGTTTTTTGGGTTTTCCCAACCGCAAAAATAGCTTTACCTTTCGACCATTCAAAATGAATTTTAACAGGATGATGGCCACGTGAGCTCGTCATGGTATACCGCGTCGGCAGAATCTCACCTCGCGTAATATGACCTGAAGATGTTTCGACAATCGTGTCATGAAAAAACAAGAAATGCGCATAGGCTTTTGAAGTTAAATGGTACTGACCACTTTTATTCACTGATAGGCGCTGGACTAGGCTTCCGACATGCGTGCCTTTTGCCGTCATTTGATACGTGGCTACGTAACCAGGAAATGTACAATCAGCTGCCAAAGTAAGGGCTGGAATTGCGCTCAGCAATGCAATCGATAATAAAGTTTTACGCACGGGATTCTCCGAAATAAATACAAACGACGGCTGAGGTTCGCATAAGGATTTTTAAATTTCAATGTGCTAGTGTGTGCGCATGAAAATACTATCTCCGACACAAACGGCTTTAATCGAAATACTCAGTGATGGCCACTACCATTCAGGTGAGAAATTAGGCCAAGCGCTTGGCCTGACCCGAACAGCCATCTGGAAGCATATTCATTTTGCACGGGAGACCCTCCAACTGCCTATTACGTCTAAGACAGGCAAAGGTTATCACTTAATACCTGCACCCTTATTGTTAGATCGCAAATATATCTGGCAAGGCTTAAGCCCCGAATATCAAACACAACTCCTTTCTTTGGATTGCTATTCACACATTGATTCAACCTCACAACATCTCTATCAACGCATTTGCGAAACCGAACGACGACCCCGTCTTTGTATTGCTGAAATGCAAACCGCAGGGATTGGCCGCAGAGGTCAGACCTGGCAGTCTCCTTACGGTTACAACGTGTATTACTCGCTGCTTTGGCATTTCCAACACCCGCCACAAGCACTGTTAGGCCTGAGCATTATGTTGGCGATTATTGCCTGCCGACTACTGACGGCCATACCGGAATTTCCGCCAGGTATAGAATTAAAATGGCCAAATGATATTTTTTTCAACGGCAAAAAACTGGCCGGCGTTCTGGTCGAAATGCGCGCACAAAATACCGGCACTTCACATTGCGTGATGAGTATTGGTATTAATGGCTTTTTACCACCCAATAGCGGTCAACAGATTGAACAGACCCGGACTGACCATTACCAAATCACGGGTCAAGTATTAGATCGCAACGTATTTATACGCGATTTTACCAACGAACTGTTTGCTGCAATCCCGCTGTATCTAGAACAAGGTCTAACACCCTTTCAAACGGAATGGTCACAATACGACCGTTTCTATCAGCAGCCTATTACTTTGATTGGCCACGACCAAACAACCCGCCACGGTATTGCGCAGGGCATCACCCCCGAAGGCTTATTGAAATTTAAATGCAGTACAACAGGTGAGACACTCGCCGTGCATAGTGGGCAATATCGAATCAAATTAGAAAGCTAATATCATCAACTTTAGCATTCACCCACCCAAACACGGGCATTGCGAAAGACACGCATCCAAGGTGAAAATTCACCCCACTCATGCGGATGCCAGGAAAACTGCACGGTACGAAATGCACGTTCAATATGTGGCAACATGGCTAAAACACGACCATCCAAACTGCAACAAGATGACAATCCCGCAGCTGACCCATCTGGATTAAATGGATATACCTCGGTGCTTTCTAAGTCAGCATTGAGATACTGCAACACACCCTGTTGTTGTGCCAACAAATGCTCAGCGCCACCTGTGGTTGTAAAAACAGCCCGACCATGGGTATGTGAAACCACAATGGGTAATTGAGTGCCTGCCATGCCATGCATAAAAATACAGTTTGAAGGTTGCACCTCCACCATACTTAAACGCGCTTCAAAACGTTTCGAAGCATTCTCATAAAAATAGGGCCAAGCACTGCTACCCGGTATTAATTCACGCAAATGACTCAATAGTTGTGCACCATTACCGATACCCAGCGTAAAGGTGTCTGAACGCGCAAAAAAGTCACGAAAGCATTCAACTAGGCGCGGGCGCAATAAAATTGTTTTAGCCCACCCCAGCCCAGCACCTAGCACATCACCGTAGGAAAAAGCACCGGTAATGGCCAAACCATGAAACTGACTTAAATCCAATCGCCCAGTTTTTAGATCATTCACATGAACATCATGACACTCAAAGCCTGCCATGCTAAAAGCTGCAGCCAATTCCATCTGCCCAAAACCATCTTGCTGACGCAAAACGGCCACTTTAGGCACAGTGCCTTTGGCACAATACGGTGCAGCCACATCATCCTCTGGATTAAATGTTAATGACGCTGTCAGCCCCAGATCATCTACCGCATGCACTTGTTCATACTCTTGCGCTGCGAAAGTTGCCCACGGCTGATTATGAGCCAATTGCTGACCATAATATGCCCAATATGACTGCAGCACCGACCGATCAGCCGCAAACACTTCTTCATCATCATGACGAATGGATAAACGGTCTTCGACGTTAACCTCACCCAGCACATGCGCAGGCAAATCGTGTGCTTCAATCAGATTCAGCACTTCATCTAAATCTTCCTCCTGAACTTGAATCACCGCGCCTGCTTCTTCACAAAATAAAGCCGCCACATAAGCATGTTCTAAAGTATCTAATGACACCGTCATGCCACTCCGTGCAGCAAACATCAACTTGGACAGAACGGCAAATAACCCACCATCAGAACGATCATGATACGCATGCGCCTGTCCCGTCTGATGCAGCACTAGCATTAAATTGATGAATTGCTGCAAAGTTTCCGCTGCAATATCAGGCGCGGCATCAGCAAAACTCACATCTACCACATGTGATAGCACTGAACCTGCCAAACGATGACGCCCCAGACCCAAATCAATCAACACCAAGCAACTTGAACCAATATGTTGACGTAAGCGTGGCTGTATAATACGCCGCACATCGGTCACACGCGCTAAAGCGGTAATCGCAATACCTTCTGCATCCAGCTGCTCAGCCTCAACAAAGTGCGTCATACCCATTTGCACATCTAATCGCGCACAAAACTCTGCTAATTCATCAATCGCTGTATCAAAATCTGCCGTCGGATTTTCAGATGCAATTAAGCTGACATTCAGGGTGATATTCTCAGGGCTTTCAATGTCCACACATAATAAATTGGTAATGGCTTCAGCGACTGCCATGCGAGCTGATGCTGGTAAATCAACACGACTTAAACCCAGGCATTCACCCATGGCCATAGCTTCACCAGAAAAACCCTGGAAAGAATGGCACGTCGCAACTGCATTAGAAATTGGCACTTGCCACAGACCTACCATTGCATCACGTGCAACCAGCCCGCCAGCACTGCGATCGACATGGCGCACCAGAAAGCTTTTATCAGCCACTGCAGGTGCTGACAACACTTTTTCTGCCAAAACCGGCAATGGTGGCAGCATACCGTTTTCAGTGTCGCTTGCTGCATTCACTATAGCCGGACTTAATGCCACTGGCTTAAACATAGTTTCAATGTGATGAATATCCGCCAACACTTGATAATGACACCCTTCTCGTTCTATCACCTTCAAAAAGCAATCCCACCGAGATTGATCCACACAAAAAATGGGTTGTTGACATTGCGTTAAACGAATTTCACATAACGGATTGTCACCACCAAGCTCAATACAACGCTCAACAATGGTTTGTGCGCTGCGAAAAGTTTCCAATGATTCAATACGCACATACACCCATTCAGCACTCACGCCTGGCGTAGTATGTTCCGGTCGAATATAACCATATTCACCCGAAATCATCCGTGTTTTCAATGATAATGCCGGCTGCCAAAACCCACATAAAGTTGGCACCCCACGTGTATTATTGGTGTGGATACGACGATAAATTTGTGCCAACTCTGATTGACCAGGCGCTTGACAGGTTAAAACCGCAAGTAGCGCGGCTTTAATCGTATTGCCTTGCCCTACTTCACCCAATAAAGAACAGCCATAATCGGATCGGCAACGCGCTGCTAATTGAAAGCTCAGTCGACGCTCTTCCTGGCGCAGACGATAGACATGCGTTTCTGGATCAATCTGCCGGAATGGCGCTTCCACACCGGGTAGCACAACCGCGTAATCTGGATAACGCTGCAAAATCGTTTCCACAACAGCCGATAGCAAACGTTTACTCCATGTTGACTGAGCTTCATCTTGTGCCTGTGCCCAATGGGCATGCAACATCGGCTGGCGGCGCGACAAGATTGTTTGCGACTGTGCATCTGCACTATGCCTACCAGCATTGACCAAACCTAGGGCTGCTTGAACTGCGGAGACATCGGCATACTGTGTCAAATTCGGGATAGTCACAGCATACGCATCTTCCAACGCACGATTAAATTGAATGGCATAGCCTTTTTCAATACGCTTGACCGCCAATAAACCACAGTCATGTGCGAGCTTAGTCACTTGTAATGACCAAGTGCTGGTATAGGGCTGTTCTGGTAGCAGAAACCATTCTGTTTCAACAGATTGATCCGGCATGTCTACCGGTAACAAATGGGTCAACGCCGCGGTATGGGCATCGGATAATTCACCGGCAATTTCGACCCAAAACATCGTCTGAATCACATCAGCATCTGCGTGAAATGTTTTCCAAAGATATTGTTCAATGGGATTGCTATTGTCCGCTACTAAAATACGAGGACCATATAGTCGAATAACGGCCATGTGTTTCTCTCAGGTATTAGGACGCGCACACCATAACACAAATATCAAAGACCATTGAATAACCTCATTGGTCATAAATTTCAGCATAAAAATCTCAGCTGAATTAAGACGCTATGTCGGGCTTCTGGGCAATCGCTAATAAAACGCTTTGTAACTGTTCTGCCACACGATCGAGGTTGTAATGCTGATGTACATAGTCAAAGCCATTGCGCCCCATTTTTATACGTTCAGACAGCGGTAATTTCATTAAGTTATGCACCGCATCAGCCAAAGCCATAGGATCTGCAACCGGCACACTCAAACCTGCCTGTGCTGCTGACACAGGATTATTGGCAGCGTTACATACGAATAAAATTGGACGCCCCGCCAGAAAGTAGTCATTCAGCTTATTTGGCGCGATACCATATTGAAAAACCGGCAAATCTGGCAAGGTAAATAACAAGGCATCCGCGCTCTGTAAAATAGGGCCTAATGCCTGCTTAGCCACTGGCGTATGTAAAAATACATGCGGCTGTGCCTGGCGATTGATTTGCTGCTGCAAAGTCTCTTGCATAACGCCATGACCATAGATATGCCACTCGACTGACACACCTTGTTGCTGCACTATCTCTGCTGCTTCAATTGCAACGGATAGATTATTTGCCGCACCCAAATTCCCGGCATAAATTACCCGAAAAGGTTCTGCCGAGTTGGATTTTGGCGCTGTAAAGACTTGCGCAGGTTGCACGGAAATCCCGTTCGGTAACCACATGACGGCACGATCATAACCCTGGTCTTGCAAGTAGCGTTTAAAATCGGGCAATGGACTGACAATCGCATCGGCTTGCTGATACAAGCGTTTTGCTAAGCGCTGCCAATTGAGCACCAAGGGGTGCCAACGCGCCACACCCAATTCAATCAAAGTATCTGGCCAAATATCACGAATTTCCAAGCCAAACCCGCACTTTAAACGCCGAGCCACTTTGGCAGCTGCTTGCGCCGCCCATAAATGCGGTGAACTGCCGACAATCACATCTGGCGTTTCTTGCGATGATAACTCACAAGCTGCAGCATAAGCCCGACATCGATATAACCACATCCCCAGTAAACGTCGCCAACCACTGCTCTGATAAGCAGGCACTTTTATCCAGCTGTACTGGATATCACCCACACACGTATGCTGCACATTTTTACCGGGTGCATATTCACACATCTCAACCTGACGACCATGGTGAAACCCTGCCGCAAAAATACGCACCTGGTGACCACGTGCAATCAAACTTTGTGCCAAATCATAATGCCGTGTGATACCTGACTGCTCTGGGGTATAGGCATAATGATTAAATAGCCAAATAATCATTGCCAAGTGGCTCGTAAAATCTGTGCAATGGAAGGTGCTGCCTGACCGTCACCATATAACGTAATAGAAAAATCCGGGGTTAATGCCTGTAATTTCTGGTAAGCCTGTTGAATAGCCACTGATTCAAATTCAGTCGTCTGTACAAACTGGTAGTCAACCAGTTCTTGCCACGGTGTTTGCGGCATGAGCACCAATGATTTTTTGTGCAGCCAGTAAGCTTCCTTCTGCAAACCGCCACTGTCCGTGATCACCGTTTTTGCCTCGTGAAGCAAAGCTAACATATCGGCATATCCTAACGGATTACACTGGATGACATGCTCAGAAAAACTCAGCCCTGCCGCGCCCAATGCCTGCCGTGTGCGTGGATGCAGCGGCAGGACAATCGGTTACTGTGCAGACGCAATGGCGGCAAATGCACTAATAATTTTGCGCAATGCACTTGGCGTAGTATTGGCATCACGATGCACAGTTGCCAATAGATATTTGCCCGGTTCGACACCCACTGCCTGACAAATCTGTGTAGTTGGTACTTTATTCGCCATGAGTTCGACCGCATCACGCATCACATCACCGACATTATGCAGCTCACATTCAAAATGCTTAAAGCCTTCCCGCGATAAATTTTCCAGTGCTTGTACGCTTGGACACAATAAAATATCACTGATGCGATCAGTCAAAATACGATTCAATTCTTCCGGCATATGCCGGTCACCATTACGCAATCCGGCTTCGACATGTGCCAATGGAATTCGGCATTGGCGCGCAGCTAAAGCACCTGCCAAGGTTGAATTGGTGTCGCCATACACCAACACACCGTCTGGCTGTTCCCGTTGTAAAATCTCACCAATTTTTTCCAACATACGCCCCGTCATGGCACTGTGATGCAGCCGTGAAATACCTAAATGATACTGCGGTGTCGGCAGTTGCAATTCATCAAAAAAAACCTGACTCATCTGGGCGTCAAAATGTTGCCCAGTGTGCACCATAACTTCTGCTATACCTTGATTGGCCAACGCACGACTGACTGGTAAAGCTTTAATAAATTGGGGCCTGGCACCAAATACCGTGACGCATTTCATATGAATCGTCATGCTGAAAACAAAGACCGCAGTCTAGCGGAGTTCTGCCTAGCCATCTAGAGCCTGTCAATCTATATGCATTTTTTGAATCAGTTTCGTCAACGCATCAAAATGATCGAAACTTGAACATGTAACGCATATGTCTTACAATTACAAATCTCATAAAGCACATAGGTGAGACCATGAATAAAGCCGCAACAATTAACGCTAGAATTGAACCATATCTTAAGCAAAAGGCTGAACATATATTGCATAGTGTTGGCCTATCGACTGCAGAAGCCATCCGGATCTTCTACACACAAATATGCCTAAAAAAAGGCCTTCCGTTTGAAGTCAGGCTACCTAATACTGAAACAATGACTGCAATTGATGAATTGGAATCAGGAAGAGGAACTCGATACCACTCCATGGCTGAAGTCTGGAGCGATTTAGATGATGCTTGAGCTTATGCACCCACGTCACCAAAAAATCGAAGACCTCTACGACAATCATATACTGGATTATGAATCTGACCGGCTAGATATTCACTCACCTGTTGAATATGAAATGACTCTACGGACGCTAGACCGTTGGATCCAGCCTGAAATGTTAGTAGCCGATATTGGTGTCGGTGTTGGCCACTATGCGCAACATTTAGCACAAAAAGGTTGCAAGCTTGAATTGGTAGATATCGCACAAAAACCTCTTAAAATCTGCCGAAGAACGCCTTGCCAACCAAGGTCTCTCTGCCAAAATAAAAAGCATCACGCACGCTTCTGCAACAGATCTTTCTCATTTAGCGGATCAATCTCTAGATGCGACCCTGATGCTCGGCCCATTTTATCATTTGGCTAATCTGGCTGACCGCCAAGCTGCCGTGGATGAAGCTTACCGTATCTTAAAACCCAATGGCCTGATATTAGCTGCCGGCATCAATCAAGCAGAGTTATGATAATTTCTGGTGTATGACAGTGTGAGTGAAGCGGCGTATCCTGTTGTCTATTTTCAGCAAAAATAAGTCAACAAAAATAGGAGATACGCCACATGCAAAATGTTACAGGAAATTTGGCTGCTGAGCTATC
>CAZIIK010000141.1:0-2109 GCA_964539235.1 uncultured Gammaproteobacteria bacterium
ATCACTCGGGTATACCTTTTCCATGGCTTGTGTGCTGCATATCACGTGACAAATCGGTATTATGACCCTGCACATCCCAAAAATCCGCATCTGTTTGAATGCATAACAAGAAAAATACCCCTTTTCGGACAGACTCTAAGGGGCAAGTGATCCGTTGCTGATCAGTTAAGACAACAAGGCATGCAAAAGGGTGTTGACCTGGGTAAAAAGGAAGTCGCATACAATATGATTAAAAAAGGGATTGATGAAGTGATTATCACTGAGATAACAGGTTTGGATTCAGCACAAATTGCCGCTGTCAAAAAATCAGATATTGATTAGCATTTTTTGCGGTTGGTCATCGTCATGAGCATGGTTGGCGGCAATCTCTGAAACTTCTCGCCTTGTCTGCGTATATTATGTCTTTTTTATGTAGCGTCGATGTGCATTGGTATTTGACTTTCGCCATCAACCTCGGCAGAATACCGCTCCCTGGAGGCTGCCGCTCTCAATTGAGTGGGTCGCTCAACTATCCGGAAAGGTGTGCGTTAACACGTTGGTTGAGCAGGCAGTTATCTGTACAGAATTGATAGTTTTGGAGTACTTAAATTGGCTAATAGCAGACAAGCACGTAAGCGTGCACGCCAAGCAGAAAAACGTCGTCAACATAACGTAGGCTTGCGTTCCATGATGCGCACCGCAATTAAAAAGGTGCGTGCTGCCATTGATGGTGGTGAAAAAGAAACCGCCAAGCAGGCGTTTCAGCAAATGGAAAAAGTGGTTGACCGTTTTGCAAATAAAGGTTTGATCCACGACAATAAAGCCGCGCGTTATAAGTCTCGTCTGAGTGCGCAAATCAAGGCAATGAGCTAAGCGCTGACGGCTCTGTTTCAAGAAGATTATAAAAAAGGCATAAATTCTTGCTGTGTGGCTTTTCACGCAGCCGGGGTTTGTGCCTTTTTGTTTGGGATATTTAGCAAATAACTAGACAGCTACTGGTGTGGCTCCTGCTGTTGCCTCAGCGTCCACTTTTGCAGCCATCGCCAGTGCGATTGAATAAGCGGCCTTTAGTTGAGTATGTTTATCACCTAATTTTTTTCGTTCATCTCTTAGGGCGCCAACAGCTTTTCCAGCGCTTGTTTTAGGTGCGTAGGTCAGTGCGCCTTGTTGTATTAAAGAAGCAATCATGAAGGACCAGAAACTGACGTTACCGGAAAAATTAATGGCTGCGGCGTCGATGATTGACATTAAATCTGAGGTGCCAGCAACAAAATCACTGTCTAAGGCAGCTAGGTAAAGTTGTGTGCCTTTATCGATATGATCGCGTGGCATTTCGGATTCGCCACAATTACTCTGATTTTCAACCACGACAACAGAAAGTGCTGTAGATAAGCTAGCTATTAGCAATGATGCTGCGGTGGGGAGATACAGAATCCAATGATCGGCTCGGAACAGTCCAAAAAATTTAAAAAACAGATCTTTAATTCCGGCAGCAATGAGACGTTGGTCAAAAGCATATAAGGCAAAACTGGACATCAACGCGGCAAAGATGCCAGCTTGTGGAATGCGATCTGCCAGTGTAATGGGCGCAAAGATGCCATAACCCCAGGTCGGGAGCAAGCGTTCTCCTAACCAAACCAAAGGTGCTTGAGCCAATGTGACGACGCCGGCAGATAACCAAGAAAGTGGTGCGAACAGCCAGACGCGCAGTCGGTCTAAAACAGTGTTGGCTGTGCCCAGTGATTTGAGTAATTCTTTAGGGTCAAAAGAATCCAGAAATGCCACAACTGCCACAACTGCCTTTGGGTCATTAGCATCCGGTAATGCGCTTGCCAATGCCTCGAGATCTTCAGTATTGCCATAGTTTTGACACGTTTCAATAACGTCAATCAACTCTGCCCACTTTTCATTGAGAGCAGTTTCTGTAGTGCCATATACACGCTTTTCCAGCCAGTTAGTCATTAATCTAAGAATATCCGGGAAATACAGAATGGCTGTATTGATGGTTGCCCAAAGGTTGAGCATTTGATTCGGGTCTTCATCTAATGACTCTGCAGCGCAGGTTGCGCCTTGGTTCATAATCAATGCAGTAGCAGTGGCAAAATTGATACCTAACCAAAGGGCCATTAT
>CAZIIK010000142.1:0-5691 GCA_964539235.1 uncultured Gammaproteobacteria bacterium
TGGATAAGCCAATTTCCAGCGCACTGCCATCAAAATAATATCTTCTGGATATCGGCGAAACTTAAAACTGATCATTGCATCATCCATCCCTTCAAAAAAATAAGTATAACCCAAATTCAAAAAATTAATGCGACAGAACCAAGTGGTTGCTGTATCTGAAGAAGCAGATTTGGATGTGGTGACAGCTCTGTCAGGCAGTGGTCCGGCCTATGTTTGGGAATTATGTTTGGCATTATTGCCCCATTTACAAAGGATTGAGTTCGACGGTATTGGCGTAGCACAAGCCATTTTAGACAGTGCTGCTTTTGCTATGATCCAGCAGGGTTGCGAGTTGGGATTAACGCGTGAAGTAGCTACTCAATTGGTTGTGGAAACCTTTCGCGGCGCAGTGTCTTATGCCATGCATAGTGCTGGTTTAGCCCAGCCAGTGTCTATGGCAGCCTTAGCTGATCAGGTCACTTCTAAAGGTGGCACGACAGCCGCAGCGCGGGCAGTGTTTAGGCAGGACAATTTAGTTGGCATGGTCGCTGATGAGTTTAGTCGTAATTCTGGTAGGCCCATATTCGGGCAGCGTGCATTAGAGTTAGTCTGGATGTTGGCCGAACAAACAGCAGATCATTGTGAACTTTTTTCAGCATCTCATGATATGGTGCGTCCATTCTATGACGTGTTAGGAACGGCTGTGTCTGCTGCTCATGCTCATGCTCGTGCTGGTGAACTGGGTCAACAAGCATTGTCCAGTGTAGGCGTTTCGACTGTCACAGACGTAAAAGATCCAACTTTGCCTGGTGTGTCAACGCCTATTCTGGACTCGACTCAAAGACGTGAGGCTATGGTTGCGCAATCCACGTTGGATCCGACTCAGGTTTCGCCATAATCTAACCTTTTTTCTAGCGCTAATGGGCAGGTGATTTTGACGTCATTTTGAGCTTGCAACAGCCTGATCACTACAGTACATTATCGGCTCTATAAATCTGGGGGTTATTGAGGCGTATGAAGCAAACAGTTTTGCACGCGGTTCATGCTGAATCGGGGGCCAAGTTAGTTGATTTTGCGGGCTGGGATATGCCGTTGCATTACGGGTCGCAAATTGAAGAACATCACGCGGTGCGTCAGCATGCCGGCATGTTTGATGTGTCACATATGGTTGCGGTCGATCTCACCGGCGCACAGGTGACAGAATTTTTGCGTTATCTGTTGGCCAATGATATTGCCAAACTGTCCCCACATCAGGCGCTGTATTCTTGCATGCTGAATGAACAAGGCGGCGTGTTGGATGATTTGATTGTTTACCATCGTGGTGACCAAGGTTTCCGCGTGGTGGTAAATGCCGGAACTGCTGAAAAAGATGTGCAATGGATGCGTGCGCAAGCCGCTGATTTTTCGGTTGATATTACACCGCGCAGCGATTTGAGCATTATTGCTGTACAAGGTCCAAAGGCGCGTGAATTGGTGATGTCAGTATTACCATCTGAATGTGTGCAGTCACTGGCCGATCTGAAGCCATTTCATTTTACTGAGCATCACAACTTTATGGCGGCACGCACGGGCTATACCGGTGAGGATGGTTTTGAAATTGTGTTGTCCAGTGAGCAAGCCGTAGACTTTTGGCAGAGTTTGGTCGACGCAGGTGTGCGTCCATGTGGCTTAGGTGCGCGTGATACCTTGCGTTTGGAAGCGGGTATGAATTTATATGGCACCGACATGGATGAAACAGTGACGCCATTGGAATCGGGTTTGGCTTGGACCGTGGCGATGAAAGACGATCGTCAGTTTATTGGGCGTCAAGCATTAGAGGCTCAGAAGGCAGCCGGCGTTCAACGTCAATTATTCGGTTTTGTCATGACAGAAAAAGGTGTGTTGCGGGGTCATCAGTCAGTCAATATTGCCGGTGTTGGCAGTGGTGAAATCACCAGCGGGACCTTTTCGCCGACTTTAGGGCATGCGATTGCGCTTGCGCGTATCCCAGTGACGCAAGCTACGACCGCGGAAGTGGAAGTGCGTAATAAACGTCTGCCTGTGCAACGCGTGAAATATCCATTTGTCCGCCATGGGCAGAAAACATTTGAATTGAGTGAATAGAAAGGGGAACGATTATGAGTCAGGTTGAGACAGGTTTACATTACACTGACAGTCATGAATGGGTGTTAGTTGAGGGCGATGTTGCGACAGTCGGTATTACCGATCATGCGCAGGCTTTATTGGGTGACTTGGTGTATGTCGAGTTGCCAGAAGTGGATGCTGAATTGAACAGTGGTGATGAAGCCGGTGTGGTTGAATCCGTCAAAGCGGCATCAGATGTTTATACGCCGGTGAGTGGTACTGTAGTTGCCATTAACGAAGCCTTAGAAGCGAATCCTGAGTTGGTTAACAGCGAACCTTATGCCGAAGGTTGGTTATATCGGATTCGTTTGAGTCAGCCAGAGGAAGTGAAGAGCATGTTGTCCGCTGAAGCTTATCAGAACTGCATAGAAGAGTAGTAAACGAGGAAGAGTGTTATGCCGTTTGTTCCGCATAGTCCAGCAGAAGTTGAGGAAATGCTCCAAGTGATTGGGGCTGAATCGATTGAGCAATTATTTGATGAAATTCCACAAGGTCTGCGTGCGCAGCCAATGACGACGATACCAGAAGGTATCAACGAGCATCAGATGACTCGCATCATGAAAGCACACGCAGCGCAGGACCGCGAGCAGTTGAATTTTATCGGTGCGGGTGTTTATCAACATCACATCCCAGCCGCTGTCTGGGATTTGGTCGGTCGTGGTGAGTTCATGACGGCTTATACGCCGTATCAAGCAGAAGCCAGTCAAGGCGGTTTGCAAGTGATTTATGAATATCAAACCATGATGGCACGCTTGATGCAGATGGACGTGTCCAATGCTTCTTTGTACGAAGGGGCTTCGGCATTGGCAGAATCAATGTTGATGGCCATTCGGGCGAATCGTCGAGCTAAGTCGAGACGAATTGTGGTCTTGGGTGAGATCTCACCGCAGTATCGTCAAGTGATTGAAACGATTCTGCCGCATCAGAATATTGAGATTGAGTATTGTCACTTTGGCATGACAAATTCGTCGGAATACTTACAGCAACTCAATGCATATGCCGGTGACATCGCGGCTGTTGTGATTGCGCAGCCGAATTTCTTGGGTCGTATCGTATCTGCAGATGCATTAACCGATTGGGCACATGCACAAGGTGCGTTGGTTGTCGCATTGGTGAATCCTACAGCGATGGCATTGTTAAAGCCGCCTGGCCAATGGGGCGAAACAGGTGCCGATATTGTGTGTGGCGAAGGTCAACCTTTGGGTGTGCCATTGGCGTCTGGCGGACCTTATTTTGGTTTTATGTGCTGCAAGCAGGTGTATGTGCGTCAAATGCCGGGCCGTATTGTTGGGCGTTCGCATGATGAAACCGGAAAAGTGGGTTATTGCCTGACATTACAAGCGCGTGAGCAACATATTCGACGTGCTAAAGCGACATCGAATATCTGCACTAACCAAGGGTTATTGGTCACGTCTGCAACGATCTATATGGGTTTGTTAGGTGGTGTTGGCCTGAAGCAGGTTGCCGCGCAATGCCATGCGCACACCCGTCAGTTAGCACAAACTTTAACAGCGATTCCAGGTGTTGAACTGTTGTCGCAGGACGAATTTTTTCATGAATGTGTTGTGCGTTTGCCGCAACCGGTTAGCCAAGTGCTAGATCAGTTGGCTGAGCAGCATATTCAAGGAGGTTATGATTTATCGCAGCATTTTCCAGAGTTGGGTAATGCCTTGTTAATCTGTAGTACAGAGGTGCATGAATCAGAAGACCATCAGCGTTATGCAGCTGCACTGTCATCCGTATTGGCAGATGCAACAGATGGTGCCAAGCAACAGGAGGCTGCGACATGTTAATTTTTGAGAAGTCTCGGGCAGCGCGCGATAAGCACGTTCAGGCACCTTACGGTGAACCGGATATCAGTGATTTATCACCTGCACTGTTGCGTGATGAGGTGGCGGGTTTGCCAGAAGTATCCGAAATGGAAGTTGTGCGTCACTACACGCAGCTGTCGCAGAAAAACTTTTCCATTGATACCAATTTTTATCCTTTGGGCTCCTGTACGATGAAGTACAACCCACGTGGTGCGCATAAATTAGCATCACTGCCGGGGTTCTTAGATCGACATCCATTAACGCATAACACTAACAGCCAAGGTGTGATGGCCTGTTTACACGACTTGCAAGAAATCCTAGTGGCTTTAACCGGCATGAAAGGTATTTCGCTGTCACCCATGGCCGGTGCGCAGGGTGAATTTTCTGGTGTTGCGATGATTAAAGCGTATCACCAAGCACGTGGTGATACTGCACGTTGTGAGATTATCGTGCCAGATGCCGCACACGGCACAAACCCTGCAACTGCAATGATGTGCGGTTATCGGGTTAAGGAAATTCCGACGCAGGCCAATGGTGATATCGATCTTGAAGCATTGGCACAAGCATTAGGCCCACAAACAGCGGGTATCATGTTGACGAATCCATCGACTTTAGGCGTGTTTGATCGAGGTATTGAACAGGTTGCCAAAATGGTGCACGAAGCCGGTGGTTTATTGTATTACGATGGTGCAAATTTGAATGCCATCATGGGCAAAGTGCGTCCGGGTGATATGGGCTTTGATGTGATGCATATGAATCTGCATAAAACCTTTGCAACACCACATGGCGGTGGTGGTCCAGGTGCTGGTCCGGTTGCTGTAGGTGAGCGTTTATTACCGTATTTGCCAACGCCTTTTGTGCAAAAAACTGCTCAAGGCTATGACTGGGTTACCCAGCAGGAATTACCGACCAGTATTGGCCGTTTATCTGCTTTTATGGGCAATGCCGGCATTTTAGTGCGTGCCTATATTTATGCGCGTTTATTAGGTCGCGATGGCTTAACGCGCGCGTCAGAATTTGCCGTATTGAATGCTAATTATTTGATGGTGAAATTGAAGGCTGCGGGTTTTACCATTGCCTTGCCAGAGCGACGTGCCACACATGAATTCATTGTGACGCTACAGCCTGAAATGAAGCAGGCTGGCATTACCGCACTGGATTTCTCTAAAGGGCTTTTGGATCATAGTGTCCACGCGCCTACCATGTATTTTCCGTTGATTGTGCCAGAGTGCTTGTTGATTGAACCGACAGAAACAGAGAGCAAGCAGACCTTGGACGCTTTCGTCGACACCATGGTGGAACTGCGTGAATTGGCCTTAAAAGATCCGGCTGCGCTGAAAGCCATGCCAAAGACTTTACCCGTTCGTCGTATGGATGATGTGAAAGCTGCGCGGGAATTGGATTTGGTTGCACAGTAGTTTGGTGTCTATTGCCATCCTTGGCAGGAGAATGTGCTACAAATAACCTGGCCCCAATGCGCTCAGCTAAAGATTGTTGGGTCAAGTTATGTTTTTGTCGGGTGGTTCGAATGACTTTTCCCAGGACTTGCATTGAGAATAATGTTTGCCTAGATAGCGGCTTATGCTGGACCATAATGATATTTATAATTAACTTTAACTAATATTAGGTCTATATAAATTAACATTTTATGCAAGCCCATGGGGTTGATACCGTTTTAAACGGCTGCTAACCATTCAAAGCACATTTGTGATAGAATCCAGCGCTTCACTATTGCGCCCGTAGCTCATCTGGATAGAGCATCGGCCTTCTAAGCCGA
>CAZIIK010000143.1:0-21774 GCA_964539235.1 uncultured Gammaproteobacteria bacterium
CATTTATCTAAAATCGCCGCTATCTCTTCATCGGATATGCGCCGATCTCGTGCGGCTGGTTCTTTCGGCTTGTCCAGACCGTCCATCGGATTATGCGTCATCCACTTCCATCTTTTGCGACAAGTCGTGAAAACCGCCGATAATAGGCTCAAGTCTCGATTGACGCTAGAGCCTTTCAAACCGCGTTCCATCTCCGAGTCGATATAGTGCTGAATGTGCATACTATTCAAATCATCCAGCATAAGGTGGGCAAAGCCTTCTTTTTGTATCCGCAATATCCGATTGCGCTCTGCTTTCCAGCCGCGTTTCTTTGGCGTAACATCCTGAACATAGCGATCCAGAGCCTGAAACAGCGTTTTACCACGCACATAGCCTTCATGACCCATATGCAAATCGTCTTCAAGCTGATATGCCCATTTCATGGCTTCAGAGCGCGTTCGAAAGGTCTTTGATTGCGCAAATCCTTTGATACGGACTTGAGCCTCAAAACGACCAGAGGTTTTCTTACGGATATTTGCCATTTTTCTTCCACAATTTATCCACACAAACCTACCAGAAAACGTAGAAAAAGGTTAAGAAACCGTTAAAGAGGCAAATAACAAGACAGATAAAGGCAAGGCGAAATGAAAAATAAGACTGCAAAAACAGCGCAATAGGCGGCTTTTGAAAAATCAACGCGACAATGTCAATGAAATATTTGGCGGAGAGACAGGGATTCGAACCCTGGGTACGTTTGCACGCACAACGGTTTTCGAGACCGCCCCATTCGACCACTCTGGCATCTCTCCAATACAGCATTATCTACACTTAAGCGCGCCAAATACGCAAGGCTTTTTGCGACACCTTCTAGGCTTTGATGATGCGATAATCTGGATCAAACTGTGCTTGGTCAAGTATCTTGAGTGGGATCATTTCGCCTTGAATCAGCGCGCTTAGTGCTTTGTTCTGTGCAATGGGTTCGATATAGCCGAATGCGAGGGATTTTTTGACTCGTGCGCCGAAACCTCCGCTAGTGGTTAAGCCAACGATGTTATCGCCGTCATAGATAGGCTCGTTGCCCATTGAATCAACCTGTAGAGATTTAGTCATGGCTTGATCAAGTTCCAGATAGACAAGCATTTGTTTTTTATTTTCTTTTTCAGCGGTTTCTATTGCGCTTTTGCCGCGGAAGTTTGGTTTATTGCGATCCCAAAAGCGCGTCATTCCTGCTTCGATGAAGGTGACTTCGTTGGTGAGTTCGCTACCATAGGCAGGGAAGGCTTTTTCGAGGCGCAAGCCATTCAGGGCTTTCATGCCAACGTAATTTAGCTGTTCAGAGGATGCTTTTAGTGCGTCATGTATGGCGGTGATATATTGCGGTTCGGTGTGTATTTCGTAGCCTAATGCGCCAGTGTAAGACATACGCACCAACAGGGCAGGGCAGCCCGCAATGGTTGTTAAGCGCGCGCTCATCCAAGGCATTGCTGCGGAGCTAAGGTCTGTTTCGGTGATTTTTCTCAGTGCTTCGCGTGATTTTGGCCCACTAAGGAGAATGCTGGCGGTTTTTTCTGTGCCGTTTGTGATATTGACCGTGCCAGAGAATTTTGCTGCTGCAAGTTCCAATAGGTGCATATCGGTGGCTTCGGCGGCAGCACCTGAGAAGATAATAAATTTCTGTTCGGTAAGTCGCGTGATTGTCCATTCCGCGAGAAATGTCCCATTGTCATTAAGCGCGTGGCATAAGGCGGCGCGGCCAATTTTGGGCAGACGGGCAGGGGTTAGTTGATCAAGGAAAGCTGCGCTGTCTGCACCAGTGATTTTGAAGCAAGAGAAGCTGGAGAGGTCAATCAATCCAATGCTGTGTTCAATGGCGGCGGATTCTTTGAGGACTTGGCTGAAATCTTCGTTGCGCTTATAGCCAAGTGCTTCGGGAGTTTCCGCGCCGCTAAAGTGCAAAGGCCGTTCCCAGCCGTGGGTTTCCGTCATATCCGCGCCGGCTTTGCGTAAAACGCTATCAAGGCCAGAGACTCGAACAGGGCGACCAGCAGAGCGATGAACATCGGGGTGGTGCATGGTGTACATATTTTCATAGTCATCGATGGACTTTGTGACGGTGTATTCGCCGATAGCCCAATCGCCAAAACGCCGAGGGTCAAAGGCGGCCATATTGATTTCTGCTTCGCCGTGCATCATCCATTGCGCGAGGTATTTACCAACACCAGGGCCTTGAGCAATTCCGATACCGCAACCTGTGGCATGCCAGAAATTTTCGAGTCCTGCGGCTGGACCAACAAGGAAATTGCCGTCTGGACTGTGGGTAATTGCACCGCAAATGACGCGCTTTAAGCCGACTGAGCCAAACAGCGGCATCCGTTCGATAGCCTGTTCAAGCCAAGGCATAATCCGATCAAGTTCTTCGGGCAGAAGTTCCATTTCGAAATCCCAATGTGGGTAATTTTTTTCTTGCCAGATGGTTCGCGCGCCTTGGTTTTCGTAAGGTCCAATCAGCAAGCCTTTTTGTTCCTGTCTAAGATACGCTTTGCACGAAGGGTCACGGATGACAGGAAGTTCTGTGCTGCGTTCCATCAGCTCAGGCACGGCTTCGGTGACGACATATTGATGCACCATATTGGTCAAAGGCACACGCTTATCAACCATTTGAGCAACAGCATCGGCGTAGCTTCCTGCGGCATTGACCACATGTTCAGCAAGCACGTTGCCTTGTTCGGTTTCGACTAGCCAAGCATCACCGTGACGTTTTATCCCCAAGACGCGATTGCGCAAGGACACTGTTGCCCCTAAGGCTTTTGCCCCTGCAATGAAGCCGTTTGCGCCGCTACTTGGGTCAGTATGTCCGTCACTGAAGGTTTGCGCCCCCATAAGTACCCCATCCAAATTCAGATAAGGATGGACTTTGGCTATTTCTTCGGGTGGGATAATTTCAAACTCTGCACCGACAAGACGTGCAATGCCTTGGATATGCTTGAACCACGAGACCTCAGCCTCGCTATAAGCCAAGCGAACACCGCCACAACCATGCCAGCCAGCCGAATGACCAAGCTCTTCTTTCATGTTCGCATAGGTCTTGATACCATAATCATGGATTTTCATCAGGCTATAGCTGCCAGCAAAATGCGGACATTGACCAGCGGCGTGCCACGTTGAGCCAGAAGAAATCTCGCCTTTTTCGATGAGAAGGACATCTTTCCAGCCGTCTTTCGCCAAATGGTACAGTGTCGAAACGCCAAGCATTCCGCCGCCGATAATAACAGCACGATATTGACCAGAAATCTGAGACATGATTTAAGCTCCTTTACACTGAATATATTCAGAGGTTTGCATTTCATTCAGGCGTGACAGACAGCGTTGAAATTCAAAGTCCAGCTTGCCTTTGGTGTATAGTTGTTCAAGCGGCATCATCAAGTCAAGAAAAAGCTGGCAACGAGCCTCATAAAGGCAATCGATGAGATGCAAAAAGCGTCTAGCGATACTGTCGTTGTCCGATCCTGATAGGGCAGGGACGAAATCCAGAAACAGTATGTTTGTTTGGGCTGCCAGTTCCAGATAATCTGCCGTGCCTAAGTCCGCCCGACAAAGCGCATCAAAAGACGTGCGGACAAGGCCGCGATAGTGATTTTCAAGAATATTTTTTCTGCCATAAACTTCTAATATTAAAGTATTTTTCTCTAGGTGAGCGATAAGAGTCTTATAAGCCTTTTCGTAGTCCTTATGCCGCTCTGGTGTGAAATAGCGCGGTAGATTATTTAAGGAAATCTGTCGATAGTCTTGAGGGCTATCAAGGTGGTGTTCGGACATGTTTTGATGAAAAAGGCGAAGAAAAGGCACGAATTGCGCGCGCTGTAGGCCGTTTTTATACAGATTATCTATCGGGATATTTGACGTTGCCACCACGATGACTCCGTCGGCGAACAGCAATGTAAACAGCCGCCCAAGGATCATGGCATCGGTAATATCTTGAACAAAGAACTCATCGAAACAGAGCAGGCGGTTTTTCTGGCGAATTTCTTTGGCAATCTGGACTAAAGGATCACGAAGCTGTGACTGGCGATAGTGATCAAGCCGATTATGCACCTCGTGCATGAAGGCATGAAAATGTACGCGCCTAGTAGAGATTTTTTCTGAGATAGCCGTGGCAAAACAGTCCATCAGCAAAGATTTTCCGCGTCCAACGCCGCCGTAAATATACAGACCTTTCGGGCTTTCTATTTGATTTTTCAGTATTTTTGCTAAAAACCCTGATTTTTTCGTATGACTAAGCAGGCGCGTTTCTAAATCGGCAAGTGCGGCAATGGCTTGAGCCTGAGCAGGATCATGTTGGAGTTCTCCGCTGGTGATTTTGCTCTCGTAGGCTGTTGCCACCAGCGTCATTTTATGCGGCATGGAGTTTCAAGTAACGCTGCCAACGAGACGCAATTAAATCTTCGCTAGAAAGGCTGGCAAGGTCATTCAAATGCTTTTCGATTGCATCCCCAACCCGTGCATAAGTGGTGGGATGGTCACGGTGCGCCGCGCCAGTAGGTTCTGGAATGACCTCATCAGCAATTTTGAGTTCTTCCAGTGATTGCGCGGTGACCTGTAGCGACTTTGCCGCCACTTCACGATGCGAGGCATCACGCCAAAGAATCGATGCACAACCTTCGGGCGAGATCACCGAATAGACCGCATGTTCTAGCATCAATAGTCTGTCTGCGGCGGCGATAGCCATCGCGCCGCCAGAGCCACCTTCGCCAGTGATTACCGAAACAAAAGGCGAGGGAACGCGAATGCAGGCTTGTATAGAACGGGCAATGGCTTCGGCTTGACCGCGTGCTTCGGCATCAAGGCCAGGATACGCACCAGCAGTATCAATAAAAGAAATCACTGGCAGATGAAATTTTCCAGCAAGGTCAATCAAGCGGCGTGCCTTGCGAAAGCCTTCAGGGCGTGGCATGCCAAAATTGTGTTTGATGCGCCCCCGTGTGTCGCGGCCTTTTTCGTGACCGATGACCATGCAGGGCTTGTCTTTGAAATATCCCATGCCGCCAACAATCGCGCAATCTTCGGCAAAGGCACGATCACCAGCCAAAGGTTGATAGTCCGTGATCAGATGATCAATATAGTCCTGAGCATGAGGCCGCGCTTCATGGCGTGAAACCTCGACCTTTTGCCACGGGGTGAGTTTTTGATAGACGCTTTTTAGTCCAGATTCGACTTTGACGCTAAGTTTCTCTATTTCTTCGGCAACGTCAATATCGCCGTCAGAGGCCGTAAGACGCAATTCGCGAATACGGGCTTCAAGAGTGTTGACGTTGGCTTCAAATTCGAGTTTCTGGCTCATGGGGTGCCTCTGTAGTAAAAATCTGCTTCCTGCTACAAATAACAGTTAAGACGCTTGCTGACAAGCACCAGAGAAGTCTGTATGCTAGGAATAGTTTCGATGAATTTGAAGAGAGCTAAAAAAATGATTGATAAGTCACGTTTACCTTCGCGTCATGTGAGTGTTGGCCCTGCAAGCGCGCCGCATCGTTCGTATTACTATGATATGAGCATGACGAAAGAAGAAATTGCCCAGCCCTTTGTCGGGGTTGCGACCTGCTGGAACGAAGCCGCACCGTGCAATATTACGTTGGCACGTCAAGCGCAATCAGTGAAAAAAGGCGTAGCAGAAAATGGCGGAACGCCGCGTGAGTTCACCACAATCACCGTAACAGACGGTATTGCTATGGGTCACGAAGGCATGAAATCTTCGCTGGTGAGCCGCGAAGTCATCACTGATTCGGTGGAACTCACGATTCGCGGTCATTCTTATGATGCTATGGTATGCTTGGCTGGCTGTGATAAATCTTTACCAGCCATGATGATGGCGCAACTTCGTTTGAATATCCCTTCGGTGTTTATGTATGGCGGCTCTATCCTACCAGGTAAGCTTGAAGGCAAAGATATTACCGTACAGGATGTTTTTGAAGCAGTGGGCGCACATGCAGCAGGGAAAATCACGGATGATCGCTTAGATAAAATCGAAGGCTGTGCTTGCCCTGGCGGTGGGTCTTGTGGCGGGCAATTTACTGCAAATACAATGGCTTGCGTTTCTGAGGCCATTGGTCTTGCCTTGCCCGGTTCAGCAGGTGCGCCAGCGGTCTATGAATCGCGAGATGATTATGCCATTCAAAGCGGCGCGGCGGTGATGGAGTTGGTGAAAAGAAACTTGCGTCCCCGTGATATTGCCACCCGTGAAGCCTTTATCAACGCCGCCCGAGTCGTTGCGGCTTCTGGTGGCTCAACCAATGCCGCGCTGCATTTACCGGCTATGGCAAGCGAGGCTGGTATTGATTTTGATTTACATGATGTTGCGGATATTTTCAAAGACACGCCGTATATCGCCGATTTGAAACCCGGTGGGCAGTATGTCGCGAAAGACCTTTATGATATTGGCGGTATCGAAGTCATCATGCGCGCGCTTTTAGATGGTGGGTATTTGAACGGCGATTGCATTACCGTCACAGGAAAAACCATCGGTGAAAATCTTGAACGGGTGAAATTCCCCACGGATCAAAATGTGGTGCGTCCGGTATCGAACCCGATTACCCCAACTGGTGGAGTCGTGGGTTTGCGCGGCTCTCTTGCACCTGAAGGGGCGATTGTGAAGGTTGCAGGAATGAAGAACCGCCAATTTGAAGGGGTTGCACGAGTCTTTGAATGTGAAGAAGATTGCTTTGCTGCTGTCACCGCCAAAGATTATAAGGCTGGTCAAGTTCTGGTTATCCGTAACGAAGGCCCAAAAGGCGGCCCGGGAATGCGTGAGATGCTTTCGACCACCGCCGCGATTTACGGGCAGGGAATGGGTGACGATGTTGCGCTGATCACTGATGGGCGTTTTTCTGGTGCAACCCGTGGTTTTTGTGTTGGTCACGTTGGCCCAGAAGCAGCGGTAGGCGGCCCGATTGGTCTTTTGCGTGACGGAGATATTATTCGTATTGATGCTGATGCTGGCACGATTGACGTAGATTTAAGCGAAGAAGAACTAGAAGCGCGCCGAAAAGATTGGCAACCACGGGAGGCCAGCTTTGGCTCTGGCACAATCTGGCGTTACGGGCAAAATGTTGGCTCTGCTGAAAAAGGCGCGATTACGCATCCAGGGGCGAAAGCTGAAAAATCTTGTTATGCGGATGTATAGAAGATGGGGAAAATCCGATCGTATTTCTCTGGATTGTCTTGGGGTATAGACGAAGAACTTTCAAGTTTTTGGACTTTTTTCGCGGTTCTTACCTTAGGGGCGGTTTTCTATAGTGGCTTGCTGTTGAATATCCTCGATCGACAAGAGCTCGCCAGAAGTTTGCAGTCTCAGTTGGATATTTTACAAAATGAACAGGATGCCCTGAAACAAGACATCAAGGAATTAAGCCGTTTGAATACCGCCTTGCTGCCTTCGTCACACACGATAGAAGACGGCTTAGATTGGGAGACTCTAAGATATTTAAGCTTCTCACGCTTTGATTTGATTGCTGAAAACGAAGGCATAATTTACTTTAAGGAAGAAGATACACTTTGACTGAAAAAAACACAGACATCGCCGCAATGAGCTTTGAAGCTGGAATGGCGGAACTTGAAACATTGGTCACACGCCTAGAGGCGCGGGATATTGGCCTTGAGGAATCACTCGAAGCCTTTGAGCGCGGACACGCCTTGCAGGTGCATTTGAACGACAAGCTGAAAGCCACGGAGCTGAGAATCGAAAAAATCAGCGCACGGCCACAGCCAAGCGCACCAGCACGCACAGAACAGGCTTCGGATGAACTGCCCTTCTGAGGCAATCACGCGCCAGCTTGCGGATTTTGAACCTTGTTTTCACGCCGCGATACAGCGCACCGCCCTTGATGATACCATGCAAGAGGCCGTAAGTTACGCGGCTTTAGGCGGCGGTAAGCGTATCAGACCTTTTTGTATTTTATCCTTAGGTGCGGCTCTTGGGGTGGATCGCGAAATCTTACTGCCTGCTGCCATAGCCGTCGAGATGGTTCATGCCTATTCTTTGGTGCATGATGATTTACCGGCAATGGATGATGACACCCTGCGGCGCGGCCAACCGACATGTCACATTGCCTTTGATGAAGCCACTGCGATTCTGGCAGGCGATGCCTTACAAACCTTAGCCTTTGAAATACTCAGCACTGCTACTGATCAACTCAATGCGGACCAGCAACTCAGCATGCTACATACTTTGGCAAAAGCCAGTGGTCACCACGGTATGGCGGGCGGACAGTATTTGGATGTCCAACAACAAGCCAATACACTGACTGATCTACAGAACCTACACCACCACAAGACTGGAAAATTAATCGAGGCCGCTGTTGCGCTCGGTTACTTGGCCAGCGAATCATGTAGTGCAGCACAACGCCAGGCGCTGGATACTTATGCGTTTCACATCGGCATTGCCTTCCAAATCCAGGACGATATTTTAGATGCAACACAGACCAGTGAGATCCTCGGCAAAACCCAGCAGAAAGATTTACACCAAGGTAAATTCACCTATGTCCAAGCATTGGGCTTAGACGGCGCCGTAAGCTCATTAAAGCAACATCATACTCAGGCTTTAACCGCACTTCAGACTTTTCCCACGCACACAGATTTACTAGAATGCTTGGCTAATCACATCGTGCAACGCATTGCATAAACTCATGCCAAACGGTCTTACTCACATCATCACGCCTACAGACTTGCGCCGATTTTATCCTACTGAATTACCCGCGCTCGCTGCAGATTGCCGCCAGTATTTAATCGATACACTGGACCAATGCGGCGGTCACTTTGCCGCTAGCTTGGGCATGGTTGAATTAACGATCGCCTTGCATTACTACTTCAATACACCGACCGACACCTTGGTCTGGGATGTTGGCCATCAGGCTTATGTGCACAAAATGTTCACTGGCCGCCAACACAGTTTGCATACCATCAAGCAATTAGATGGACTTGCGCCCTTTATTTGCCCTGATGAAACGCCGTATGACAGCAGCCACACCGGCCATGCTTGTACGGCCATTAGCGTGGCTTTGGGTATTGCATTGGGCAAACAATTGGCTGGTGATAACAGTCATACCATTGCCATCATCGGCGATGCGGGCCTCACCGGTGGCTTAGCATTTGAAGCGTTGAACCATGCCGCAACCACACACGCCAATCTGATCATCCTGGTCAACGACAATGGCATGTCGATTTCTGAAAATGTTGGCCACTTGTCTAAACACCCTTTGGAACCTTTTTTTGCTGCACTGGGCATCGCCTACAGTGTTCCTATAGATGGTCATGATCTCGATGCGTGCCTCAGTGCATTCGTAGAAACTAGTATGCAGAGTGGGCCGCGGGTCATTCATGCCCGCACCCAAAAAGGCAAAGGTTTTGCTGCCGCTGAACGGTCACCCATCAGGTATCATCATGTTACCAAGCAGTTTCAATCGACACCGCCACCGACCCATTACCTGTACGCCAATGTATTTGGCCATTGGCTGTGTGAAGCAGCACAACAACATCCCGAATTGATCGCCATCACGCCAGCCATGTGTGAGGGCTCAGATTTAAAAGCTTTTCGACAGCAATATCCCGAACGCTATATCGACACCGGCATCGCTGAACAACATGCCTTAGCTTTGGCAGGCGGCTTGGCTAACCAAGGCCAGAAACCGGTGGTCGCCATCTATTCGACCTTTCTACAAAGAGCATATGACCAATTGATCCATGATTTGGCATTACCACAGGCCAATGCCCTGATAGCTATTGATCGCGCAGGTCTAGTCGGCTCTGATGGCAAAACGCATCAAGGCAATTATGACATCAGCTATCTACGCTGCATTCCCAATACTCATATTCTGACACCGTCGAATGGCCATGACTTGCACCACATGCTCACACTCGGCCTAACTCAACCCGGCTTAGTCTGTGTTCGCTACCCTAAGGCGCCCACACAACCTGCAGATCAGCAACACGATATTGTGTGGGGCAAAGCCAAAAACATCCGCACTGGTAAACGTGTCGCCATATTGAATTTCGGTCCATTGCTCGATACTGCTTACCAAGTGGCAGAACGGCTCGATGTAACCTTGATCGACATGCGTTTCGTCAAACCCTTGGATATAGAATGCCTAAGCCACATTGCACACAGCCATGACATCATCGCCACCTTAGAAGACCATGCTATTGCGGGTGGTGCGGGCAGCGCCGTCGGCGAATATCTCGCCACAGTGCATTACACTGGCAAACTGCACCTTTTTGGCATTCCAGATGAGTTCATCGCACATGCCACCCGTGAGCAACAATTAACACGACATGGTTTAACTGCACGGACGCTTTACCAGACCCTGAGCCAACTGATGTCTAACCTCAACTGAGACCCACTGCATGCCGCGCCACTTGATTTAGTGGCTGAGCCACTAGGCTAGTCTGCTCAAAAACGACTTGGTAATGGGCCTGATCTACCATGGGCATATACACTGCACTGCCGAAAATAGTTTGCGCAAAGTACCGTTGAATAATATGCCGTGCGCCCCACTGCCAAAAAGCATTATCAGGCGTGGCAGATAATGGATAAACATGAATTGTCTGCGTACCATGGCCTTGCCAATGGGTGTAGCTTTGCAATGCCTGCAAGCGGTAATCATTCTTCATACCCAAATACTGTAGCCAGCGCTGCCACACCCACACTTGCGCGAATAACTGCCAACGATCACCGACCAGCGTAAAGGTTTTAACTTGACCTTGCGGCCATACGACTGTGGCTTGAAAATGCTGCGAGGATATCCGCTTAAACGACAGCGTGACCACCGGCTCTGATTGCTGCAAACGCTGTAAAAAATGTAGATGCCAAACCCCATTGAGCAACATAAACAAAGGCGCGGCGATCAAAATGGCATACAGCAGATGCCGCACCCCTGAAAACCAACGCCGATGCTGGCATTGGCGCCAGCCACGTATCAGGCAAAACAGCCATACAATCGTCAAGAAAATTGACAGGAATAACATATGCTCACCTCCGCACAAATCGTATGATTACGAACGTGATTTTTACCACAAAAACCCTATAATCCCACGTTCTATATTCAAAACGCACAAGGAACCATCCAACATGAGCGACGTTCAAAACATTTTATCCCTAATTTCTGCTGAAGAAGTCCAATTTGTCGACCTGCGCTTCACCGATACACACGGCAAAGAACAACACGTGTCATTGCCTGCCCACGTGGTCACTGAGGAATTCTTTAAAGAAGGCAAAATGTTTGATGGCTCTTCTATCGCTGGTTGGAAAGGCATCAACGAATCCGACATGATTTTAATGCCAGACCCCAGCTCAGCCACCTTGGATCCTTTTTGCGAAGAACGCACGCTTAACCTGCGCTGCGATATTATTGAACCGACGACCATGTTGGGCTATGAAAGAGATCCACGCTCCGTCGCCCAACGTGCGGAAGCCTATCTCAAATCAACGGGCATTGGTGATACCGCGTACTTTGGTCCTGAGCCTGAGTTCTTTCTATTTGACGACGTCAGATGGCATGTCGGAATGGAAGGCACGTCCTACCATATCGATTCTGAAGAAGCTGCTTGGAATAGCAACAAGCAATACCCTGACGGCAACATGGGGCATCGCCCAGATGTCAAAGGCGGTTATTTCCCAGTTCCACCTGTGGATTCCAGCCAAGAAATTCGTTCAGCCATGTGCCAAGTCATGACAGAAATGGGGCTCAAAATCGAAGCCCATCACCATGAGGTGGCTACTGCGAACCAAAATGAAATTGCAACTGAATTCCATACACTGACCCGCAAGGCAGATGAGTTACAAGTCCTGAAATATGTCGTCCATAATGTTGCTCATGCGTATGGCAAGACTGCAACCTTTATGCCAAAACCCGTAGTGGGTGACAATGGTTCCGGTATGCATTGTCATCAATCCATTGCCAAAAATGGGGAAAATATTTTTGCCGGTGAAGGCTATGGTGGCTTGTCAGAAACCGCGCTTTATTACATTGGCGGCATCATCAAACACGCACGAGCCATTAATGCATTTGCCAATGCCAGCACCAATAGTTACAAACGCTTGGTCCCGGGTTTTGAAGCCCCAGTGTTACTGGCCTATTCCGCGCGCAACCGTTCAGCGTCGATTCGCATTCCATACACCACTTCACCGAAAGCGCGCCGTATTGAAGTGCGCTTTCCAGATACAACGGGCAACCCTTACCTGGCATTTTCGGCCATGCTGATGGCCGGCCTCGACGGGATCGTGAATAAAATCCATCCCGGTGAAGCGATGGACAAAGATCTGTACGACCTGCCTCCAGAAGAACTGACCGATATTCCAACCGTTGCCGCATCCTTAGAAGAAGCGCTTGGCGCCCTGGATCAAGACCGTGACTTTTTAAAAGCGGGGGGCGTTTTCACCGACGACATGATCGATGCGTATATCGATCTTAAAATGGAGCAAGTGGAATTGTTAAACACCACCACTCATCCTGTCGAATTTAAACTGTACTACAGCGTGTAAGGACATGATGAATATTCAAGCTTCAACACGCGGCCAAGTTCAATCGATCGCTGAGATTATCTCGGCCCATGCGCGCAAGCTAGTCGCGCAAGGTCGTGATGATTTAATCTACATGAATGTTGGCCAACCCAGCACAGGTGCGCCTGAACAGGCGCTGGCCGCACTGGATAACTACGCCAAAAATGACATTTTAGGTTATACACCCGTTGCCGGCCTACCCGTCCTGAAAAATCGCATTGCCAAAATGTATCAAGACACGCATCAGTTGGAAATCAACCCAAACCGTATCTTTATTACATTCGGGGCTTCAGGAGCATTCATCCTCACGTTTTTAGCTTTGTTCGATGCTGGGCAAAAAATTGCCTTGCCACTGCCTTGCTATCCCGCTTATCTGAACACGATGAAACTGATGGGCTCAGAACCTGTTCTGCTGCCTACACAACTGGCCCATAACTATCAGCCAACCGTGGAAGATTTAGAGGCACTCGATACCGACATTGATTGCTTGGTCATCACCAGCCCAGGCAATCCAACCGGCTCAATGATGCCCCCGGAACAACTGGAAACCTTAATCGCCTATTGCCAACGCAAAAATATCCTGCTCATTTCAGATGAAATTTATCACGGCATTGTATTCAACTCGTCTATTCAGATGGTGTCTGCATTGCAATATTCAGATGACTTACTGGTCATGAATAGTTTTTCCAAATACTACTCAATCCCTGGTTGGCGCTGCGGCTGGGTGGTTTTACCGGAGCCCGTGGTAGGTAATTTCGCCAGTGTGGCGCGTAACTTATATGTGTCACCTAATGCACCATCACAAATTGTGGCAGCTGCCTGCCTAGACAGCCTGGATGAACTCAACACACATGTTGACCGCTATGCGGAAAATCGTGCCATCTTGATGCGCGAAATGCCCAAAGCAGGTTTTGTCGATGCTCCGGCACCTGATGGCGCTTTCTACTACTATGCGCGCGTTGCAGGCCTGCAAGAAGACAGCGTCGATTTTTGCCTGCGCATGTTAGATGAAGTCGGCATTGCGGCATCACCTGGCACTGATTTTGATCCCATTCACGGACGAGACCATGTACGGTTTTCCTACGCGGGATCGACTGCACAGATGCAAGAAGCAGTTGATCGCTTAAAACGTTGGCGAGGGTAGATAATATAGCCAAGCTGGCATAAACCATTAGGAGGAACTCATGATTCAAATCCATGCTATTCGAAATGCTGAAGGCGATATTACCCATATCAACTGCCCACTCAATGGTTATGCCTTACTCAACAACCCCAAGCTCAATAAAGGTGGTGCTTTCACCGCAGAAGAGCGAGCAATATTTGGCCTACTGGGCACATTACCCGAACATATTGAAACGTTGGACGAGCAATGCGAACGCACGTATCAGCAGTACCAATAAAAAGACTCTGACCTACAAAAAAATATTTTTCTTAATGGTCTACATGATGTCAATGAAACGCTCTTCTACAGCTTAGTGGGCCGTCATTTAACAGAAATGCTCCCCCATCATTTATACCCCAACCGTGGGAGACGCTGTTGAACGTTTTAGCCTAGAACTCCGCCGCCCACGCTGTGTCTATATCAATTACGCGCAACGCGAACAGATTGAAACCTTACTACAAAACCGCGCCAATGCAGACATTGATTTAATTGTAGTGACCGATGGTGAAGGCGTCTTGGGCATTGGTGACCAAGGCATCGGCGGCATGGATATTTCAATTGCAAAACTGATGGTGTACGCCCTATGCGCAGGTATCAACCCGCACCGCGTTCTGGCGGTACAACTCGATGTCGGCACCAATAATGAGAAGCTACTGAATGACCCCATGTACCTTGGCTGGCGCCAACAGCGTATTTCAGGTGCTCAGTATGATGAATTTATTGACCAATTTGTCACGGCTGTGCGCAAGGTAATGCCCAAGGTATATCTACATTGGGAAGACTTTGGGCGCGACAATGCACGTAAAAATCTTAACCGTTATCGTCAACAGATGTGTACGTTTAACGATGACATGCAAGGCACTGGCATCGTCACCTTAGCAAATGTTATTTCGGCCACTGCAGCGACTGGTCAACACTTGTCCGACCACCGCATTATTGTATTAGGCGCAGGCACAGCAGGTGTTGGTATTGCGGACCAACTGTATGACGCGATGTGTCATAGTGGTTTGTCGCCCGCTGAAGCGCGTGAACGCTTTTGGTTACTGGACCGGGATGGCTTGCTACTCGACAATCAAGGCGAATTACCAGATTTTCAACAGCCGTATATACGGAGAACTGATGAAATCGCTGAGTGGTCCCTAAGCACGCCTGGCAAAGCCAACTTGATAGAAGTGGTATGTGCCGTTAGACCAACCATTTTGATTGGCTGCTCAACCTTGAAAGGCGCTTTCACAGAAGCCGTTGTGAAAGCAATGGCACAGCATGTTACGCACCCCATCATCATGCCGTTATCTAGCCCAACTTCGCACGCTGAAGCAGAGCCTAAAGACATCGTAGAATGGACCGAAGGCCGCGCGTTGATTGCCGCTGGCAGCCCGTTTCCACCCGTTACTTATCAAGGCAAGACCATCCGCATTTCTCAAGGTAACAATGCTTTTGTATTTCCAGGGCTGGGCTTAGGTGTCATCATCAGCCAGGCTAAGCGCATGACGGACAAAATGATTTTCGCTGCTGCCCAGGCACTCAGACAGCATTCTCCGGCACTCCAAGATAAAAACGCCCCTTTATTGCCCGATTTCGATCAAGTGCAGGCCGTCAGTCATGATGTTGCATTAGCTGTTGCCAAACAGGCCATTGCAGAAGGCGTTTCTGGCGTTGACGCTGAAACAGATTTGGCGCAACAACTGAAGTTACATATCTGGCAAGCCAGGTACTATGACTACAAAAAGATGAGCCTATAAAGACTGCTGGACAACTCGATTAACAGATGACTTCATCATTACATCACCATTCATGTTGTGCCGGCACTGAAAGTTTCTCATTAGACCTGAGCCAGTCTAGCCAAAACGCTGGCGCACGACTTCAAACAAAGACACCCCGGTTGCCACCGAGACATTGAGGCTCTCGACCTGCCCTTGCATAGGTAAATATCCCATAAAATCACAGTGTTTCATGGTCAACGCACGCATACCTTGACCCTCATTGCCCATGACCAAAGCCAGCGGCAAAGTTAATTCCAAGTTATACAACGGCTGGGATGCACCGGTATCCGCATCTAAACCTACAACCCAAACACCAGCTTTTTGCAATGATTGTAAGGTACGGGCCAGATTCGGCACCGTCACAACAGGTAAAGTCTCAGCTGCACCACAGGCAACTTTACGTACCACAGGTGTGACGGAAACACTACGGTTCTTCGGTAAAATCACTGCATCAACACCTGCGGCATCGGCGCTGCGCAAACATGCACCTAAATTATGTGGATCCTGCACACCATCCAGAATCAATAAAAACGCTGGTTTCTGCTGATCGGCTAATTTGTCTAATAATGCAGACTCTGACCACTGCGGTTGCTGTGATAAGTTCATTTGCAATACAACGCCCTGATGGCGTTCACTCTTTGCATAACGACTTAATTGCTGACGCGCACAGCGCTGGATGGTCACCTGTTTCATCTGCGCGATATCGATAATGGCCTGAATACGTTGATCTTGGCGTTTCTCAGCCACATATAAAACGGCCTGATTATCCACCAAATTTTGTAGGGCTTGGTGCACAGCATGCACACCAAAAACCATCTGAGTATCAGTCATTGCGTTTCCTCTTTGTACGACGCCATTTAGGTTTGCGTCGTAAATGTTTTAATGGCACCGAGTCGTCATTGGCGCTGAAAATATCCAAGTCGATTTGACCTTCAGCAATATCAGCCCGAGCAACTTTTACTGAAACTGCATCGCCTTGGCGATAGCAACGCCCAGTACGCTGACCGATTAATTGATGCTTCACTCGATCAAATTCGTAAAAATCATCATGCAGTGTTGCAACTGGCACCAAGCCATCAATCAGAAAATCCGTCAGGGTGACAAACAAACCGAACGACACCACACCACTGACCACGCCTTCATAGGTTTCACCCAGCTTGTCATACATTAAGGCGCACTTGAGTTTTTGCGTGGCCAAACGACTGGCTTCTTCTGCCTGACGTTCGCTCTGAGACGTCATATCACCCAATTCTGCCAACTGTGTGAATGGATAACTGTGACCGGCTGGATCATCTGCTGCCAAGACAGCACGTAATGCCCGGTGGGCGACCAAGTCAGGATAACGCCGAATCGGTGATGTGAATTGGACATACGCATCGTAATGTAATCCAAAATGCCCAGCATTCCCTGGCGTATATACCGCCTGATTCATCGCACGCAGAATCATAGTTTGAATCACAGCTTCATCAGCACGACCCTGAACCTTACGGCAAATTTCCGTCAGCTGACTGGCATCAAAAGTTTTTGTCTTGGGCAATGACACACCACATAACCGCAAATAAGCACCCAAATTGGCCATCGCATCCGCATCGGGTGGCGTGTGCACACGAAATAAAGCATTAACTTCACGGGCAACAAAAAACGCTGCCACCGCCTGATTGGCCAACAACATACACTCTTCGATCAAGCGATGTGCATCATGGCGTTGCACCACAGTAACCCCGATCGGTTGACCTTCTGCATCTAACTCAACACGCCCTTCTGTGGTATCAAAGTCTAAGGCACCACGTGCATAGCGTGCCTTGGCCAAGGCTTGGTATAAGGCATGCAGTCGATCAATATCCGCGACTAGCGCTGGCGCCAATGTCGATTCTGCATGGGTGAGATGTTCATTAACCTGGTCATAAGTAAGTCGCGCATGTGAGTGAATAACAGCCGGGTAAAAACGACTGGCCACTAATTCACCGGTCGTCGATACTGAAAGTTCAGCCACCATCGCCAAACGATCTTGCGCTGGCACCAGAGAACATAAATCATTCGATAAGCGCTCCGGTAACATCGGAATGACATAACCCGGGAAATAGGTAGACGTACCGCGCGCTAACGCTTCTTCATCAATTTCTGATCCTAGCCGCACATAATGCGAGACATCAGCAATGGCCACGTACAAGGTCCAACCATCTTGGGCTGCTTGACAATAAACCGCGTCATCAAAATCTTTTGCATCGACGCCATCAATGGTCACAAAAGGCAACCGCCGTAGATCTTCTCGCCCCTTGTAGTCCGAAGGCTCCAGGGATTCAGGTAAAGCTCGAATTTCTGAAAACACTGAGTCTGGCCAGACCGTCGGCAACCCATATTGGAGCTCAACCTCGGCAATCGCCATTTCAGCCGTGTAATGAAAACAGTGATAGTGACCATTCCGCGACAGCATCAACTGCCCATCTCGCAGCATCGCCTGTAAACGTCTCCGCAAAGCTTCTTGTTCCATCGGTGACGTTAGCGAAAAATGCTGTGTCAGTACGGCATGTTCTGTCACCTGATGCTGGCGCACAGCTTGTAAAATCTCAGCCCGAGAAGGGATTTCAACCGTCATTTATACACCATCACCCAAAACCATTACGGCTTCGATTTCAATATCAACCTGCTTCGGTAATTCTGCGACAGCAACTGCAGCCCGCGCTGGATACGGCGCTGTGAAATAACGCCCCATCACTTCATTCAGTACGGCAAAATCCGCCATGCTCAGCAAGAAAACATTTAATTTCACAATATCAGCCAGATTGCCGCCGGCAGCTTCTGTGACTGCTTTTAAATTCTCAAAAACTTGTGTGACACGCTGCTCAAATTCACCAGACACGATTTCACCCGTCGCGGGATCAACGGGAATCTGCCCGGACAGATACACCGTATTACCTGCGCGTACTGCTTGCGAATAAGTGCCGATCGCTGCAGGCGCCTGATCAGTTTGGACAATCTCTTTATGTACCGTCTTCATAGAAAATTCCTTGTTGTTTTGCTTTGTAACGCGACACATGCATCACCGCTTTTAGTTTACGTAAGCGTCGCAGTACACGCGCCAAATGCTGGCGATTTTTCACATCGACTTCGACTGAGAAAATCACGTACGCAGCGCCCATTTCATTCTCTTCAAAATGACTGATATTGGCATCGGCATCTGCAATCACACGTGCTACATCAGCCAATGCCCCACGATAATTTTCGGCTTCCACACGCAAACGCACAGGCAAGGCAGTTGCTGCCGTTTCTGTTGACCATGCCAGATGCACCAGTTGATCACTGGGCAGCTTACGGGTACGTTCAGCAAATACTGCACAGTCAGCTGTGTGCACTTCAATACCTGTACCTTTACTGACAACGCCCATGACCGCATCGCCGGGGATGGGATAACAACACTGCGCAAATGCCATGTTGAGGCCTTCAGCGCCTGAAATCAGCATCGGTTCTGGCCCATCCGCTTCAGCCAACAGTTCACCTGCACCGGCAACACATAGTTCAAATAACTGACGCGCGACAACCGCAGCTGGGCGCTCCCCATGGCCAATGTGATAAAATAAAGTCGCTTCGTCTTGAATATCCAACGCAGCCAATAATGCTTGCATGGGTTTCTTCTTCACCTTACGCAAGGTTAAATCATATTGAATCAGTGCATGTGATAGTAGTTTTTTACCGAAATCACGTGACTGTCTCACTTGCATAGCTTTCAGATAATGCCGAATGGCGCCTTTAGCCTTGCCTGTCACCACAAAAATTAACCAGGCTGGATTTGGTTGTGCTCGGCTGGCACGCACAATTTCAACTGTCTGACCATTAACTAATTGATAGCTCAAGGGCGCCGGGCGACGATTCACACGCGTTGCCATGCAATGATTACCCACTTCAGTGTGCACTGCATAGGCAAAATCAACGGGGGTCGCACCTCGCGGCAACTGCATAATGTCGCCCTTCGGCGTAAAGACATACACTTCGTCCGGAAACAAGTCGATTTTGACATTCTCAATAAACTCAAGTGAATTACCGGAACGCAATTGCATATCTAATAAACTTTGCAGCCATTCACGCGTGCGAATTTCCGTGGTGGACGCATAACCTTTGGCTTTATAAAGCCAATGTGAGGCAATACCGTTTTCAGCCGTGTTTTCCATCTCACGCGTGCGAATTTGTATTTCAATCGGCACGCCGTGTGGGCCAAATAATGTAGTGTGCAAAGATTGGTAACCATTGGCCTTTGGGATCGCAATATAATCTTTAAAGCGTCCTGGCACTGGTTTAAAAATAGCATGCACCATACCTAGGATACGGTAGCAATATGTGACCGTTTCACCCATGACTCGAAACCCATAGACGTCCATCACCTCGGCAAATGTCAGGCCTTTGTTACGCATTTTATTAAAAATACTGAACAAACGTTTTTCACGCCCATGAATTCGTGTGGCTGGAATCCCTTCTGCTTCTAATGTTTCAACCAATGTACGGTAGATACGCGTCATTAATTTCCGCCGATTCCCCGTGGCTGCGCGCACACTCTGGGACAGCACGCGATAACGCATCGGGTACATCGCTTCAAAACTGAGATCTTGAAAGGCCACTTTGAAACTGTTCATGCCTAGGCGATTCGCAATGGGCGCATAAATCTCCATGGTCTCACGGGCAATACGCCGGCGCTTTGCAGGCGGCAGTGCACCCAATGTTTTCATGTTATGCAGTCGATCGGCCATTTTGATCAGGATGACACGAATGTCCTCAACCATAGCCAGCATCATTTTGCGGAAATTTTCAGCCTGTGCTTCAGCACGCGTCCGAAATTGGATTTTGCTTAATTTGGTAACACCTTCAACCAACAAGGCGACTTTCTCACCAAACTGACGCACTAACGCTGCACGCGTAACGTCCGTATCCTCAAGGACGTCATGCAACAATGCGGCCATAATGGATTCTTGATCCATTTGCATATCGGCAAGAATACACGCAACCGCAACGGGATGAATAATATACGGTTCGCCAGAACTTCGATATTGGGTCTCATGCGCATCAGCAGAGAGCAGAAATGCTTGCGCCACCAGCCCAATCTGAGCAGGTGGCATATAAATAGCCAGTTTTTCCAATAACGAATAAAATAAGAACACCTAGATCAGCCGAGCTTACTCTGCATCGCCTAACAGATAAGTTTTATTGAGCTTGCCTTCTGCAATCTCACGCAACGCTACGACAGTAGTTTTGTCATTATCCCAAGGCACCATGGGATATTCACCTGAACGCAAAATACGACGTGCTCTTTTAGCAGCCAAAAGCACTAACTGAAAGCGGTTGTCTACCGCATGCAAACAATCTTCAACTGTGACGCGAGCCATTTCTGCCACACTCCTCGGTTATTCAAAAAATATAGAACGGAGCATTCTAACGCCTAATCCGTGGGCTGTCACCCGGCAACGGAGAAATTTACTTATACCGAAGGTTTATGCTTCAACTGAGCAACAGCTGCCAAACTTAAGCCCGTCGTTTCGCTAATCAGAGTATCGCTTAACCCTTTATGCAGCATATTCTGAGCGATGTCGCGCGCAACTTGTTGCATACCTTGTTGTATTCCTTGCTTAATACCTTGTCGTATGCCTTCATGAATACCTTTTAACACCCTGTTGGATTAATTGTTCAGCCATGGTCATTACGTTCTCCTTATCTTGGGACAGGTGATCAAGATATCGATCAATAAATTCATTGGTATTGCAGTCTATTTTGCTCACAGAATACTCTAACACAACGCGGCGCAGTTTATAATTCATATCTTGGAACAAATCGATCATCATGTGCATTTTTGCACCGTCTAAGCGCTGTCGATTGGCGGCATATTTAAATGCCAACTCCGCAACGGCAATGCCTTTATGTGCAGAAATTTTAGTATCTGATAATTGCTGTAAATCGATGAGTTTTGGGTGCAAAAGTAGGTCTTTAGCGTGTGCTTTATGCGCCCCAAATAAACCAAACACGTCGGTTGAATAGGGGAATGGAGAACGCATACCTTGGTAATAAATAATCGGTACAACCAAAGGTAATGGTTTATTGGGATTTAGTTCATTGTATTCCACCAGCGCATTCAATTCGTAATTCAGTTGGCGCAAACTAATGTTTTTCTCAGCCTGGCTATAGTGCTCAATGTGCAATACCAGAAAGGCTTCCTGCTCGCTGGCTTTTAAGCCTATTCTGTAGATTACATCGGACAATTCTTTGCGATTAATCCGACCTGCCTTGATGGAACCATGCACAGTCTCACTATTCAGTTTAAACAAATCGATTTGATTCAAATCAAC
>CAZIIK010000144.1:0-5129 GCA_964539235.1 uncultured Gammaproteobacteria bacterium
CAGCCTTCTTTAGCATAAGGTATATGTGGCATAATTAGATTCTATTGCTGATCCGTCAAATCACTCGGGTATACCTTTTCCATAGCTTGTGTGCTGCATATCACGTGACAAATCGGTATTATGACCCTGCACATCCCAAAAATCCGCATCTGTTTGAATGCATAACAAGAAAAATACCCATTTTCGGACAGGCTCTGAGGGTGACATCTTACCCACCAGCGAAATCCCACGCCGAGACGTACGTTTTGCCAGTGAGCTCTCGCGCTACAGCAGCATGACTTTTTGTGAAAGTGGGCCTTTTCTCAAAGGTTGTATTCAAATATCAACAAAAGCCTAACAAGCTAGAACGGTATATCGTCCTCAAAATTCTGATCAAAACTTTGTGCCTGCGGTGCTGCGGCAGCTGCTTGTGGTGACGGTGCAGACTGTTGTGGTGCTGCTTGTGTGGATTGACCATAACCGCCAGACTGCTGACCACCACCTTGGCCACCAATGAGCTGCATTTCTGCAGCGACAATTTCAGTGGTGTAGCGATCTTGACCACTTTGATCTTGCCACTTATTAGTCCGGATACGACCTTCAATATAAACGTTACGGCCTTTCTTGAGGTATTCACCGGCAATTTCAGCCAAACGACCAAATAACACAACACGATGCCATTCTGTTGATTCGACAAACTGACCCGTTTGCTTGTCTTTATAGCCTTCGTTGGTGGCCACACGCAAATTGGTCACTGCACCGCCACTGGGCAAATAACGGACTTCTGGGTCTGCACCCAAACGCCCTAGTAAAATCACCTTATTTACACTCCCTTTTGCCATTGCACTGCCACCTATTTCAAGATTTTTAAAGACAGACATTGTACCGGAAAATACCTGCATAACGAGGGTGTATAGCAAACAATTTTCTACCGATTCGCATGCTATAATGCGCGACCTATTTTTTTGCCCGAGAATAAGAACATGGATCAGATTGAGGTACGTGGCGCCAGGACTCATAACCTAAAAAATATAGATGTCACACTGCCACGTGATCAGTTTATTGTCATTACGGGACTCAGTGGCTCGGGCAAATCTTCATTAGCCTTCGACACTTTATATGCCGAAGGCCAACGTCGCTATGTTGAGTCACTCTCTGCATACGCACGACAATTTTTATCTTTGATGGAAAAGCCAGATGTTGACCACATTGAAGGCCTGTCTCCTGCCATTTCTATTGAACAAAAATCGACTTCGCATAATCCACGTTCCACGGTTGGTACGATTACAGAAATCTATGATTACTTGCGTTTATTGTTTGCACGTGTCGGTGAGGCAAAATGCCCGACACATGACGTGAGTCTTGCTGCGCAGACTATTAGCCAAATGGTTGACCAAGTACTAGCGTTACCGGAAGGCACAAAGTGTATGTTACTGGCGCCCGTTATTCGCAACCGTAAGGGTGAATATGTGCAAACCATGCAAACCTTGCATCAACAAGGCTATATCCGCGCACGTATCAATGGTGAAATCTATGAGCTTGATGATCCTCCCACATTAGACCGGTATAAAAAACATACCATTGAAGTTGTGGTTGACCGTTTTAAAGTTCGCCCAGATTTACAACAACGATTGGCGGAATCATTTGAAACAGCATTGGAATTAGCCAATGGCATTGTCAACATTGCTTTTATGGACAACAACGCTGATGAAATAATGTTTTCAGCCAAAATGGCCTGCCCGCATTGTGGGTATAGCCTGGCTGAATTGGAGCCGCGTCTGTTTTCCTTTAACAACCCAGCGGGTGCCTGCAGCAGCTGTGACGGTTTAGGTGTCAAACAATACTTTGATCCTGAACGCATTATTACAGATGTTTCACTTTCCCTCAGCCAAGGTGCTATTCGCGGCTGGAATAGAAATCATGTTTACCATTACCAGCAATTAAAATCTTTAGCACAACACTATGGATTCAATCTAGATACGCCTTACGAAACATTGCCCGATGCAGTCAGAAAAATACTGCTACACGGCAGCGGCCAAGAGAAGATCAACCTGACCATTGTTACCCAACATGGCAGTAAATTTGAGACCGAAAAACCGTTTGAAGGTATCCTGCCCTACTTTGAAAGACGCTATCGTGAAGCAGATTCCAATATCATTCGTGAAGAAATGAGCAAACTGCTGAACATCACACGCTGCCCAGATTGCCAAGGCACGCGACTGTGCCAAGCAGCACGACATGTATTCATTGAACAGATGACCTTACCTGAAATTGCTACACTGTCGATTGGACAAGCACTGGAATATTTTCAAGCCTTAACCCTAACCGGCGCCCGTGGCAAAATTGCAGAAAAGATCCTGAAAGAAATTGAGCAGAGGCTTGGATTTTTAGTCAATGTTGGCCTGAGTTACTTAACACTTTCACGTCAAGCAGATGGCCTGTCAGGTGGCGAAGCACAACGAATTCGACTCGCCAGTCAGATTGGTGCCGGACTGGTCGGCGTGATGTATATCTTGGATGAACCTTCTATTGGTTTACATCAACGCGATAACCAACGCTTACTGAATACCTTGTTTCATCTGCGTGACTTAGGCAATACCGTGATCGTGGTCGAACACGATGAAGATGCGATTCGCCAAGCCGATCATGTAATTGACATCGGACCCGGTGCAGGTGTGCATGGCGGCACGATTGTCGCCCAAGGTACGCCTAAGGCAATTATGGCGCATAAGGATTCTATCACTGGACAGTACTTGTCGGGGCAGCAAACGATTCCTGTGCCGAACAAACGCGCACCGTGCTCTGACCGTGTACTCAAACTCAGTGGCGCCACGGGCCACAATCTACAAAATGTAACCCTGACGTTGCCTATCGGTTTAATGACGTGCGTCACCGGTGTTTCCGGTTCTGGAAAATCAACCCTGATTAACCAAACGCTTTATCCAATTTGTGCCAAGGCACTCAACCGCGCGGATAGTTTAATTGCAGAGCCACACGCTAAAATAGAGGGCTTAGAACATCTCGATAAAGTGGTCGATATCGATCAAAGTCCAATTGGACGCACACCACGCTCTAACCCGGCCACCTATGTCGGCATTTTTACTGCCATTCGCGAACTATTTGCGCAAACCAAAGAATCACGTACCCGTGGTTATAAGCCAGGGCGTTTTAGCTTTAATGTGAAAGGTGGACGCTGTGAAGCTTGCCAAGGTGATGGCATTGTTAAAGTTGAAATGCATTTTTTACCCGATGTTTATGTTCCCTGTGATGTTTGTAAAGGAGATCGATATAACCGCGAAACATTAGAGATTACCTATAAAGGCAAAAATATTCGCGATGTGTTGCAGATGACCATCGAAGAAGCTGCAGATTTTTTCCAGAATATCCCCCAGGTTGCTAAAAAACTTAATACCCTGATGCGTGTTGGCTTGTCCTATATTCAACTCGGCCAATCCGCCACGACTCTGTCAGGCGGTGAAGCACAGCGTGTGAAACTGTCGAAAGAGCTATCCAAACGCGATACAGGTAAAACGCTATATATTCTTGATGAACCCACTACAGGTCTGCATTTTCATGACGTCAAGCAATTGTTAGCTGTGCTGCATGAGCTGAGAGATCGTGGCAATACTGTGGTCATTATTGAACATAACTTAGACGTCGTTAAAACGGCTGATTGGCTGGTTGATCTCGGCCCAGAAGGCGGCGCTGGCGGTGGCCAAATCATTGCCACCGGGACACCAGAAACTGTTGCTCAGATTGAGTCTTCACACACAGGGCAATTTCTAGCCAAACTGCTGTAACCGAGAAAACTCAAGGCTTAAGTTTTTTCATCAATACACCGAACTGCGTCCATGCTTGTGGCGGCAGACTGCTGTCATAACCTGGACTTATTTGTGTACCGGGAATCGTATCCGGTGTGAAGCCCACATACCATGGCAATTGCAATGCCGCTTTAGGCGTGTTTGCCCCATTAACCACGACCGACTTAACCGCACTGGGAACAGCTTCGTATAGCTCTAACGCATAGGCGCCTAACCCAACCAAATTAGGTGACTGATAAAAATCTTTGTAAACCGACAGATTTGTTTGCATAAAGTCCATCTGAGTCACACGATCAATACCACTCCAATTACCATCACTATTCACCGTACCTGGCAAACCCGTAACAGACAGTACATTCTTGAGCCCTTGAGGATTCACGACAAAATCTTGCGCAGATACGGCTTTTTCACCTAATTTCTGGTTGCTCAACAAACAAGTCGCCAAATTAGGATCGTTCTGATTTAACTTTGCGGCCTGGCAAGCTTTACCTGCATCGCCGTCGTAAACCATAAACAGTCCCGAAGACCACCCAACCCCACTGGCACGCAAAGGCGCATTAACAGTGCCAGCAAATGGCGCGGTGAGATCAGGGTTCCAAACATATAGATTGGTCCATTGCGTTGCAGACCAAGAAGTTGGCAGTACCAAATGAAACTTTACATGAAAGTACTGCATGGTCAATGCCGGTGACGCGTACTGAAAATTTGCCTTCACATAACTGTTCCACATACGGTGGTTTTCAGAATAGGATTGGTTTGGCGAGTTATTACACCAGCTAATTGATGTTAATTTATAGTTGGCTGGATCCTTGGTCGGCACCAAGCTTACCATATCGCAGGTTTTGTCTTGACTGAATACATTCTGGTACAGCGTATCCACCGAAGTTTTATCATATCCTTGGTCTTGCAACGGCACGGTATTAGGAAATGTTACGGGTGGATATTGATGGCCATTTTCAGTCAACAGCTGTACAGGCTGACTGGGCGTCAGATAGGTACCGACATCATAAGTTGAGACTTCTAATGCACCTAAAGGCCCAAGTGATTCCATAAAGGCTGGGGTTACCACGGTCGAAAAATAGAAGTAACTAAACCATTTACCCCGATAAGCTAACTTGTCTGCTAAAAGCTTATAGAACTCGGTATTACCGACTGAATTCAAGCCTCCTTCAAAATCAACTGACAGCCCGGATACAGGGCTTTCATCACTGCCCTATAACACCGGTGCCACCGATAAGTCGACAAAATATTGACGCTGCTGCGGATTAAATCCAGCAAATCCAGCTTTGAGGTTATTATAGGGGTAAATCGTCAATATCGGGTTTACAC
>CAZIIK010000145.1:0-2840 GCA_964539235.1 uncultured Gammaproteobacteria bacterium
GATAGCTCAGCAGCCAAATTTCCTGTAACATTTTGCATGTGGCGTATCTCCTATTTTTGTTGACTTATTTTTGCTGAAAATAGACAACAGGATACGCCGCTTCACTCACACTGTCATACACCAGAAATTATCATAACTCGCCAATGGCATGCAATACGTTGACCTGGCAAGGCTTGAAAACGCATAGTACGGCGTCCAATTGTTGTGCTAACATACCGCGCTGAAAAAATCGTAAAAGGCATGAAATACATGGCAAATCAATTGGCACAACTTAAATCAATGACAACAGTGGTTGCAGATACCGGTGATATCCAAGCGATTCAGCAATACCAGCCTCAAGATGCCACAACTAACCCCAGTCTTATTTTTAAGGCTGCGCAGATGCCGGAATATCAATCACTGGTGACTGATGCCATCGACTGGGCCAAGCAACAGCCAGGTGACACTTTGGCACACGCCATGAATCGTGTTGCTGTGAATTTTGGTCTAGAGATTTTGAAGATCGTCCCTGGTCGCGTTTCAACAGAAGTCGATGCTCGACTTTCCTTTGACCAAAACGCCACCATCGCGCAAGCCCATGCACTCATTGCTCTGTACGAGCAAGCAGGGATCGCACGGGATCGTGTGTTGATTAAAATCGCCGCAACTTGGGAAGGTATTCAGGCCGCTGCACGGCTAGAACAAGAGGGCATTCATTGTAACTTAACCTTGATGTTTAACTTTGCCCAAGCTGTTGCCTGTGCTGATGCTGGTGTCACGTTGATTTCGCCATTTGTCGGACGAATCTACGATTGGTACAAGCAACATGAACAAAGAGATTATCAAGCTGCCGAAGACCCTGGTGTGCAATCTGTCGCTAATATCTATAACTACTATCGCAAATTTGGGTATAAGACAGTGGTGATGGGTGCAAGCTTCCGCCATATTGGCCAAATTCAGCAACTGGCTGGCTGTGATTATCTCACCATCAGCCCAGCTCTGCTCGCTGAGCTGCAGCAAAATGAAACGACTTTGCCTCAAATCTTATCCGCAGATCACACGCAGTCTTCCGACCACACCAGAATCGAATTAGCAGAACCGAAATTCCGTTGGTGCCTCAACGAAGACGCTATGGCAACAGAAAAATTAGCACAGGGTATTCGCTTGTTCGCACGAGACCTAGAAAAACTGGAAAATTTACTGGCAGAAAAAATGGGGTGAGCTATTGATAAGCGTGGAGCAGGCAACCCTACACAATTAAGAAGCGATAACTTCTTCCTCATCTGACAGCTCGAGCACGTCATCGGCGTGCTCGCCTTTGGGGCCTTGCGCCACACTGAACTCAACTTGCAGGCCTCTTTTTAAAGCTCGATAACCTTCACCTCGAATATTGCGATAATGCACAAATACGTCAGGATGGCCTTCACGCTCAATAAAGCCATAGCCTTTGGCATTGTTAAACCATTTGACGATACCTATTTCACGCATGGACGTCCTCTCCATCTCTAGTTAAAAAGCGAGCATTTTTATGGAAAAAATACCCGGAACGCGTAAAAATCCTACTAAAGCATTCGACTTTTATGGAAAAAGTACGCAGTCGCGATGTGGGTGGTGCACATCTGACCTTAGCTATATTCAATACCATGATGAAGAATGGGGCGTCCCCTTGCATAATGACCAATCGTTATTCGAATTGCTGATTCTAGAGGGCGCTCAAGCGGGTTTAAGTTGGCTTACCATCCTAAGGCGACGGGACCACTACCGCGATGCCTTTGCACAGTTTCAACCTAAATGCGTTGCACAATACACAGAAACTGACGTTGCTCGCTTACGCCAAGATGCTGGCATTATTCGTAACACACGCAAAATACACAGTGCGATTCAGAATGCGCGTGCGTTCTTAGCTACACAGGCTGAATTCGTCAGCTTTGATCACTACCTTTGGCGCTTTGTAGATGGAGAGCCGATACAAAATACCTGGAAAACTTTGGCAGACGTGCCAGCTTCGACCGCCTTATCGGAACAGTTATCCAAAGACCTTAAGCAGCGCGGATTCTCATTTGTCGGTCCCACCATTTGCTACGCCTTTATGCAGGCAGCAGGCATGGTCAATGATCACACCACAGACTGTTTTCGACACACTGAAATTGCTGCGTTTTAAACAGCTGGCCGGATAACGATCAATTCCGGGAATTGCTCCATGACCGCGTCCAGATCTTTTTCCAAAAACAATACTTTCAGATGAGCATCCGCGCCCTGGACAAAAAAGACGCCTAAACCACGTTTACGTAGCTCCCAAACTTTGTACCTGGCCTCTACAGTTTTGCTATAGGTATATACAATCTGCGCGCGCGCAGTCTCAGCAATGGCATGTAGCAATAAAGAATGATTTTCCGCAAAGTAGCCCAAGATCGCTAAATTATGTTCTTCCGCACTTTGCTCAACTTTGCTCACCGCCTCGCGGCTTTGATCTGGCCATTGAGCGTAATCTGCAGAAGTCCCAACACACCGACGCATGGCTTCTATTTCAGACACTGGACGTTGGTGCATATCTTGAATTTCTAATAAGCCCACACATAACTCCGGCCACTTTTGTTGTAATGGCATGCCACGAGAACCCAAGCCATTGTCTTCTCGATCCATCCGCCATTTCACGAATCCAGGCCACAGTGCACAACATGCTCGGCCATGACCCAAACGGGCCAAAACCGAGAGTTCACCCTAAGAGTCTGTCCGAAAATGGGTATTTTTCTTGTTATGCATTCAAACAGATGCGGATTTTTGGGATGTGCAGGGTCATAATACCGATTTGTCACGTGATATGCAGCACACAAGCCATGGAAAAGGTATACCCGAGTGAT
>CAZIIK010000146.1:0-9701 GCA_964539235.1 uncultured Gammaproteobacteria bacterium
AATCACTCGGGTATACCTTTTCCATGGCTTGTGTGCTGCATATCACGTGACAAATCGGTATTATGACCCTGCACATCCCAAAAATCCGCATCTGTTTGAATGCATAACAAGAAAAATACCCATTTTCGGACAGCATCTGACATCATTGTTGATATTGTTAATGGTCTGGTCACTGCGCTGGTCGAAAATCTTCAGGAAGTTGCCATTGGCAGAAAAACGGTCGAAGTTAAAGCTGCCGTTGATCAGGGTGTCAAATGCGTCACGGTTGGACACCATTAAGCCTGGAGAGACGGTAAAGTATGTGTCGTAGTATTGTAGCGTGCTAGAAGCAAATAACTGGTCAAAGTCAGACAATACGGTGGTTTGCAATGCCCAGGCATTGGCAATTTTGCGTATACCGGTGTAGCTAAAAACTAGGCGGTTCGTGAAAGAAGGAAAGGATAGGCCTTGATCCGTAATGGTGTAGTTAGCAATTTGTTTTTGTAGGAAACCCAGAGAAATTTGGTAGTTGATTTCACCCGAAGCTGGTACATTAGCCTGTTTGACGAAAAAGCGATTTTCGGTTCGGGTTTGCCCATACTGGTTGGTGATTTTTAGCGTGATGTTATACGCGCCATTCGGAAAGTTTCGGGTGTCTAAAGGTTGCTTGCCTGCCGGTAAATTCTGCACGCCAATTAAGTGGCTGCCACGATAAACACTGACTTGTGCAGGCAAGGGTAGATACACAATCAACGGTGTGCCTGTGTTGTTTTGTTGTGGCAATACGCCATAGTTTTTGACAGAAAAGCCTAAGATAGGTTGTCCGACCAGAAAATCGCCGCTGTCAGGTGTTAGCATTCCAGCTTCATACAATCGGCTGTCGCTATAGTGCCCTGCAGTCAGCTGTTGGAAATTGAATTGTGTCTTTTCTCGTTCGCCCTTGGTCTGTGTACGTGTTAGATCCATATTGATAACGGCCTGGTTATTGCGATAACCAATAATCGATGCGTTATTCAATGTATAGGTTGAACTATCGTCGCTCACGGCAGCCAAGATGTTGTTGCGATTCATAAATGAGAAATCAGCTGTCGAGTCAGGCAAGCTGACGGTGCCTGATTGCGACAAATTGACATACATCGGGTTGATAAACAAATCAGTCCGGAATTGGTCTGGGCTAAAAATTACGCCGGCGACTTTCGGTTGCAGTACTTGGCAGAAGGCTTGTGATCCGCTGCCTTGGCAGAGTTTATCCTCATGCGTGGGTAATTGACTGTGTAAGACTGTCGAGATGTGTTTGCGGTCTCTTAAGTTCGTAATATGTCGCAAAAACTTTTTTGGCTGTAGAAACTGGATGTGCTGGTTATCGAAAGTTGCCATCACATTGCCGAGAAATTTACCTTGATAATACACGCTGACAAAAGTGGTTTGCCGTTGGTTGAGTGCGGCGGCAGTAAAGCCAGGCGGTGGGCCTGGTTTAACCTTAAACAAGGACTGATCATTGTCGGTAGATGAGGTTTTTTTGGGTTTTTCTATGCTTTTTTGTGTGGGCGGTGTTGCCATGACTTGCTGCAGTTCTTGTGCCGTTGGTGGTTTCTCGACATGACTGGCGCGTAATGTGGGTGTGGCATCGGTTAAGGGGATGCTGGCAATGAGTGTGATCACCGTAACGCTTAAGGTAGACAGCGCGAAACCAAAGTTTTTTCGAACGGAGGACTGTTTCATGGTGATAGTGTTGGCGCTGAGCGAAAAGTGTACAAAAAGACCGACGGCCATTATAGGGTCTTATTCGCCGTAAGCAAACTGAATCACATTTTTTTATATGATATTTATACTGTTTTAAGATCGACGTATAAGGGATTATCCGGTGTTTTTCATAGCGGCTGAAATGCCGGCGATGGTGATCATCAATGCATCCTCTAATGCACTGCAATCCTGGCATTTTCCTTGGCGTAGGCGTCGGATCAATTCAGCTTGTAATAAGTTCAAAGGATCTGCGTAAGTATTACGTACAGCAATCGACTGGCGTAAGGCCTCACGGTTTTGCCGTGTGTGTGTATTTGTCTGGTTCAGGTCGGTGACTAAGGTATGAATTTCACTTAATCGGTCGCGTAAGTGCTTGCCGAGCGGCTTAATGGTGTCATCCGCCAGTAGATGTTCGTAGTATTCGGCGATTTCACTATCTGATTTCAGGAGTGCCATGTCGAGTGTATCGAGCAAGCTGGAGAAAAACGGCCAGGTTTTCAGCATGTCGACCAGTGTTTCACGCTGATCTGATAAAGCGGTTGCTAATGCCGTTTCAACCCCCAACCATGCCGGCAACATCAAACGGATTTGCGTCCAAGCAAATACCCAGGGAATCGCGCGCAGACTTTCTACGCCGCCTTGAGGTTTGCGTTTGGCTGGTCGGCTGCCAATCAACAGGCGTCCCAATTCTTGTTCAGGTGTGACTTGGTGAAAATACTGCAGGAAATCTTCACTTTCTCTCACCAATGCACGATAGCTGTTAACCGAATCTGTCGACAGCTGTGCCATCAATGCACGCCAAGCACTCTTTGGTGTAGGAGGTGGTAGTAGAGTGGCTTCTAGTGTGGCGACAGTGTAGAGCATTAGGTTATGTTGTGCCCAACGCGGTAAGCCGTATTTTTGTTGAATGACTTCACCTTGTTCAGTGACGCGCATACGACCCTGCAAGGAGCCGGGCGGTTGTGACAACAAAGTGGCATGCACAGGTCCACCGCCGCGCCCGGCGGAACCGCCGCGACCATGGAAAAAAGTCAGCTGTACGCCAGCAGAAGCTGCGATTGTGGTGAGTTTTTCTTGCGCTTCGTATTGTGCCCAACTCGCCGCTAATTTGCCTGCATCTTTGGCTGAATCCGAATAGCCAATCATCACTTCTTGTTGGCCGGCAATATGCTGGTGATACCAGTCAATGGCAAACAGGGCCTGCATGGTTTCAGGTGCGCGCGTTAGGTCATCTAAGGTTTCAAACAAGGGCACCACGCGCAAAGGTTTTTCAACACCACACATTTTTTGTAACAAGATGACAGCCAAGACATCAGAAGGGTGACCGGCCATGGAGATGACATAAGCACCTTTGGCCTCGCCGCCTTGCTCTGCAATGACGCGTGCGGTGTCGAGGACTTCCTGGACACTCTCTGTGCAAGGCATGTCTGGTGGTAATAAAGGCCGTTTGTTACTGAGCTCTGTCAGTAGAAAGTGTTGTTTGTCGGTTTCTGACCAGTCAGCATAGTGGCCTAGTTCTAGGTATTCAGTAATAGCGGTGAATACTTCGGTATGTCGGCTGGCTTCTTGGCGAATATCTAAATGTGTCAGGGTTAAGCCGAAGCAATGCACACGGCGGATTAAATCCAATAGGCCGGCATTGGCAATCACTTCACCTTGGCAGGCCATCAAAGAGCGGTAGCAGACCATTAGGTGCTCTAGTAAGTCTGCCAATTCAGTAATCAGCATGGCGCTATCATGTTCAACTGGTTTGCCGGTGAGCTGGGCGTTGTACCAATCCCGTGTGGCATATAAACGTTTGCGCAGGGTGCGCAGATAAACGCGATACGGTTCTTGCGCATCGCCGACTTTCTGGCGTAATACCGCATCGCAGGTGTGCATGGATAAACGCTGTACCATGCGATCGACTTCACGCGCGTACAGGTCCATTGCCATCCAACGTGAAAGCTGGAAGACGTGGCGTGTGACTTGTGCCGTGACATTCGGATTGCCATCGCGGTCGCCACCCATCCAAGATGCAAAGCGCACTGGCATAACATGTAGCGGCAAGCTTTTGCCCAGGTGTTTCTGCATGACTTGGTCTAATTGGCGCAGGTATTTAGGTAATGCTGTCCATAAGGTTTCTTCAATGACGGCAAAACCCCATTTAGCTTCTTCTATCGGTGTTGGGCGGACACGGCGAATTTCATCAGTTTGCCAGATTGATGTCATTACAGTACGTAGTTTGCTGTCCAAGAAGTCAGCTTCATCTGCCGACAGTTCCTGGCGATCGCGTTCTTCCAGTAAGCCTGCGATATAAGCGTACTTTTGAATGAGCGTGCGGCGTTTGACTTCTGTTGGATGAGCTGTGAGGACCAATTCTACGTGTAAATGGCATAGGGTTTCGTAGATCGTTTGTTCGGATACACCTTCAGCTTTAAGGCGGGGTAGCAGTTCCTCGAGTTGCCCCGTCACTTGGCCCAGTTGATCAGTGGAGCGATCTTGGTGTAGTTGGCGAATATTTTGATAGGACTCAGCAATATTGGCTAGGTTCAAAAAATGTCCGAAAGCGCGTGCCAGTAAAGGTGTGATTTCATCCGGCAGTGCTTGGATATAGTCGCGCAGACGTTGTGCATCTTGTGCATCGTGTCGGCCAGACTTGGCCAAGGTGCGGATGGTTTCAACGGTTTCGAAAAAATCTTGGTTAACCTGTTGTTGCAGGGTTTCACCCAGTACACGACCTAAATCGCGAATGTCATCACGTAAGGCAGTTGGAATGTCCGTTAAGTCATGTTCTGTTTGCGCCATGGTGTGTTCCCTCGAATGTAAATAGGCTGTACGTGTTCCGTGTTGGGCAGTGGCTCATGTTGATACTGATGAGTGGCAATGGTTAGCATATCCGTTGCCCGTGGGAGCCAGTTTTCAGCAAGCTGCATCTTAACAGGGTGAGGGATTTTTTCAGCATAGACAGCCCAGGCATCACCCAGTAAGCAGCCAGTTTCCCAGGGTGTTTCTAAGTCTTCAGGTGCGCAAGCAGTCAATGGCGTGTATGGCGCCATTAACTGAGCGTCAGCATCCCATTCAAATGCTTGGCTATAAACCTGTTGTGTATGCGCGTCCAACGCAACCCAGGCATTAGTAGCAGCGTGTTGAGTTCGACTGCCTTGTGCAATGGTCTGCAGTGTCGAAATAGGGATCAACGGTTTTGCGCTGGCCAATGCAATGCCTTGCGCGACACTCACAGCAATGCGGGTACCGACAAAGCTGCCTGGGCCAGTTCCGACGGCAATGGCATCTAGGTCAGAAAAAGTGAGTTCAGCATCCCTGAGCACGGTTTGAATCATGTCCAGTAAACGCTGGTTATGCAGGAGCGGAATGTTTTCGTGCAATGCATATGATTGCTGCGCCGTTTGTAATGCTACTGAACATGCAGTGGTCGATGTGTCAAAAGCTAAGATGATGGGTTTGTCTGAGTGTTGCATCAGCGTCGATCCGTCATAGAGGAAGCAATAGGTAAGCGCCAGTCTTTACCAAACGCACGTGTGCTGACTTTAGGGCCGGGTGGTGCTTGAAAACGTTTGTATTCCGCGCGTTTCACTAGTTGTAAGACGCGTGTTACCGTTGCCGTGTCAAAACCCTGTGCGGTGATTTCCGTGGTCATGAGATTGTCTTCAAGATGTAAACGTAAAATGGCATCCAAGATGTCATAAGGCGGTAGGCTGTCTTGGTCGGTTTGCTCTGGTCTGAGTTCTGCAGAGGGCGGACGTGTAATCACGCGCTCTGGAATAGCAGGTGACACGCTGTTGCGGTAGCGCGCCAAAGCATAGACCTGTGTTTTGTAGACATCTTGTAGCACGGCAAACGCGCCTACCATGTCGCCATATAGAGTGGAATAGCCAACGGCGACTTCACTTTTATTGCTGGTGCTCAGTACCAGGTGGCCAAATTTATTTGATAAGGCCATTAACAACATGCCACGGCAACGTGCCTGTAAATTTTCCTCTGTGAGGTCCGGCGTTAGAGGATTAAACAAAGGTGCCAATGTGGTTTGTGCGGCGTCGAACAGTTTTGCAATCGGTAATGTGTGATAGTTAACACCCTGTGTATGGGCCTGTTGTTTGGCGTCATCATTGCTGATGTCGGCGGTATAAACCGATGGCATCAGTACAGCTTCAACCTGCTTGGCGCCCAAGGCATCGACTGCAATGGCAAGCGTAACAGCAGAATCGATGCCGCCAGATAAACCCACTAAAACTGAATGAAACCCACTTTTCTGTACATAATCGCGTACAGCTAATACCAACGCTTGGTAGAGCTGGGCTATGCCGGTTGGCAGTGATGGCAGTGGCAGCGATTGCGGCTGCCAGACCGTGTTGTGGTGCTTGCGCAGGGTGACTAATGTATTGGACTCTGCCAATAAAGGTGCGTGTTGGGTGATGACACCACTGGCGTCACTGACGAAAGAGCCGCCATCAAAAATGAGCGCATCTTGGCCGCCGACCAGGTATGTGCTGATCACGGGCAGTTGAGTGTCTCGCGCACGTTCACAGATCACCTGTTGGCGGATTTTGAAACGCTCAAGTGCATAGGGCGATGCATTGACGACGCAGAGGATATCGGCGCCGGCTTGCTTGGTCATCAATGCAACATCAGGTGACCAGGCATCTTCGCAAATCAGTAAGCCTATGCGTGCGCCCAATAGATTGAAGACGCCCGGCACCTTGCCGGCAGTAAAGTAGCGAAGCTCGTCAAATACCCCAGTGTTGGGTAAACGTTGTTTGTGGTAAGTCAACAAAATACGTTGGTTATGGATGACCGACACACTGTTGTAGCAATGACCAGCCTGCCAAGTCGGATGACCAACAATCAACGCAATGCCGCGGCTATGGTGGCAGATATCGCTCAGTGCTTGCTGCACGTGTTGATGCAATTCAGGTCGGTACAGTAAATCTTCAGGTGGATAGCCAGTGAGAGCCAGTTCCGGAAAGATAATCAAATCAGACAGGTGGGTGCGTGCGGTTTCTTGGGTCAGCCGCACGATACGGGTGCGGTTGCCATCAATATCACCAACCGTGAGATTAATTTGAGCCTGTAAAATGCGCAGGGTTTTCTGCATGGTGCCAGGAGCTGTGTGTAAGGTGGCGACATTCTAGCTGGATTGCGGGATAAGTTCGAGGTTTTTGCGCGCAAATGTCTTTGCCAATACTTTAAATAGAGTGAATGCTTGGTTTTACATTTTTATATATTTATTTTCCATGTTATTTCATAAAATAATGTAAAAAATTCGAGTCTAAATGATATGTCGGAAGGGTTGAGAGAACAACGTAACCGCCTCTGTAAAGCGTCTTTTGATGAGAGTGCTAACGCTGACTTAGTAAAGTTTCTACAGGATCATTATGCATTCCAAACTGATGCAGTTAAACGCTTGCATCAAAAAAACAGTCGAGATGGAGAGAATCTTTCTAACGATGGCTTGGTCATATGTTTTCTGCTGGCCAAATGGCATTACCTACAAACCGGTCAAACGGACTGGCTGGAACAGCTATTGCAAGCGAAGCCTGCTTTAGAAATGGGTGAAGAAGATCCTAATCTTGAGAGGTTTTATCAGTGGGCAGAGCAATTTTCTGCAGCGCATGGGGCAGCAAATTTAGACAACATCAAAGCCTGTATTCGCGCGGATGTTAGTGCTTCAGATTACTATTTGCCACATGATCAACGCCTGAGTTTAGCGGGGTTATCATTTACCGATAAGGTATTCACCGGCGCTTATTTGGCGAATACGGATTTATCCAGAACTAAGATGTTGCGCGTGATTTGGCATGGCGCAGTTTTGCGTCCTGCTAGACCTATGGCTGGGCGGTTAAGCGGTACGACGATTGATCTACACAACATCGGGACGACGTTTTTTAGCAACTCGAGGCGTGGGTGATGGCGATGCCTTAACCTTTCAGGCTTTTGCGCCGGGGATTTATCAGCGTTTGCGATTAGATCCAAATTATCGCTACTTGGTAGCGCGTACGCATTTTCTCTATCGTTTATGGTCGGTGGGGCGATTAGTCGGCGATGGCAGCGCAGTTGATGTGGATGTTACCGCATTTGACGCCATCAGCGAGGCTGATTATCCCTCAATACCCGGTGATGAAACTGCAACTGTACAGTTGCATGCGCAATGCGCGCTTTTATTGGGTTATTTTCGTAGTGTCAGCGCTAAGATCCGTAGTGATATAGGTCATGGGGGAGCTGATGTTCGTGATACCAATCGTTTGGGTCAAATGCATGCAGCTTTGAGTCTATGGGATACGGTTGAAACCAATGTGTTGCACGTGGGCTTTAAATTTAGTTCCCGAGAGATTTTTCCGCTGGCATTGTCTCAGATTGCTCAAGTTCATGAGCATTTGGCGTATTTTATCACGCCCTGGGCTATTGAAACCTTGATGTCGCTGAATCCCGTTGAGCAAGCAAGTATAGTGACATTCCTGGGTTTGAGTTTAAGTGTGTACACGGCTTTGCAGCGTCAAGGTGCGCATCAGGCCAGTGGTTTGGCTACGTTGGCCAGTACACTGTTACTTGGCTTGGGTATGGAACTGACCCCTTTTTCGCCGGGTCTGTTCCCATTGCTGGCCTGTTTAAGCCTGGGTATTACGTGGAGCCGTGGTGGTGTTGGTGCTTTGTTGTATCGGGTGATGTTAAATCAACTGTTTCATTACGCGTCTGGTCACGTGTCATTTGTCCTCAGTACCACGCCCAGTGCGCAAGCCTGGGTGCAACAATTGCATGTGCCGCGTTTATTGCACCTGGGCACAGCAGAGGTTTATGGGCATCGTTTGCGCCAAGGTATGAGAATCTTAAAGCGGTTACCAGGGCTGTCTGATCGGGCCAAAATTGAGCAGGCCGGTGTGTCGTTGAAAATTCAACAGGTGGTGCAAGCAGGTATCATGTTACGGCATCTGGGATATGCTGCAGAAGTCGATATTGTTCGAGAGTTGCGTGGCGCAGCCAATTGGCTGGTGATGCATTTGCCAGGTGGTTGGTCAATTCAAGTGGCACCAACGATGTGGCAGCGGATAGCAGAGGCGAGTCAGCGTCAGGAAGCTTGTTTGTCAACAGATTGGGGGATGCGTCCAGCTGCAGACGCTGATTTAATCAGGCATGTAGATAATTGTTGGCTGATGCATTCTGCAGATGGTGAAGCACAGCTGGTTGCATATGGATCGGCGCGTGCTTTTGTCGATAATACAATGCAATCTCGTGTTATTGCGCGATCCGTGGGTCCAGGCTTTGTTTGGTCAGTAGAAGGGGGTGATTATCCCCATGGCATACCGGCAGGTCAGTGTGGTTTACAAGGCGCTGCAGGGTTTGTTGATGATTTGAGATCTATGTCTGATTTCGGTTTAGAATATCCTACTGGCCAGTTTGCAATGGATTCGCCTGCGGATATGGTTGAACAGTTTGTTCAACCTGCATTCATATTCCTTGAGCGTGATCCAGGCCGGTTATTGCCAAGTGGTAATGCTTCTATAGTTGATTCAGGCACGGCAAGTTTTCGCTATGAATTGCCGAATACGGCAGTGATGGGTCAAGAAGCCGCCGCTGCATCAGTTGTGTATGATCATCTTAAATGGGCGCTCAATCAAAGTTATGTGGAGGCTTCAGCAGCCTTTGGTATGGTGCGTGGTTGGTTTCCATGTTGCCAGCGTCAGAAAAAGTCACCTGCTGCGTCTGCGTTATCAGCTGAGGATCCTTTATCTAAGCGTCTTGCTGCTGTCGTGCGTCATCAGTCACGTGGTGCACCAGCACCAGCACCAGAGCCTGGTGCGGGTGTGGGTTTGCCTCTGGGATAGATTGATCAAAATTTGTACCAATTAATCGTGCTTTGTGTTATTCTAAATTGATCATTATTTGGACAATAGTTAGTTTGGCTATGAAAGGTCAATCTAATCTCGATCATCAACTGAATGACAAGACTTTTAAACGCCTTCTTTCAGAGCGCCAGTTTCTGG
>CAZIIK010000147.1:0-2319 GCA_964539235.1 uncultured Gammaproteobacteria bacterium
GTAGACACCATTAATAGCCAAATTAACCATCAGTAACTTGATGGGTAGCGGTGCTGCATGAAAATTAGTCTTTTGGCTTGTGATGATCAAATTTGCATCAAAAATCCAAATGTAGAGTGCATTACGGTAGCATGCTGAAAAATGCCTTTAACAAAGGCTTGGCCGAAGGCAGAAGCTTCTCGGATACCATCTAAGGGTTGATTGTCCGTGGGGCAAAGAGACACGGCACCTGCGCACTCTCCACCAATGACTTCTAGTAGTGCAAAAGCATTTCTTTCAGAGATTCCCAAATATTGTGCTAGGCGTTGACTGACATGGTCGTCTGGCAATAGTCCGGCAAAAAAAGCATTGGCTGCACGGCTTTGATATGAGGCATTTTGCAGCGGCAGAGACAATGAAAGAGCAGGGTTTGACTGTGCAATATATGTGCTGTTATAGCTAAATGACAGTTGTCCTGATTGATGCTGGACCAGTTGTCCCGCGAGAACGTTGTGGAAGTAAACATTGAGGATACGATTCATTTTGTATCATCCGCTTCAATCGAAAAATGCAGACCGAGCATGGTCATGACGTGTAGTGCTTTGCCAATATGGCAAGAGGCCTTGCCTTGTTCTAGTTCTCGCACAAAGCGGACGCCAACACCACTTACAGAAGCAAGTTGTATTTGTGAAAGGCCTTGTTGTTTGCGTGCCTTACAAATTTGTTGGCCTAATTGTTCAGTGTGTTGATCAGTTAACATGTAATCACCCCTATCGGGATTATTTTAGCATGATCTGGATAATAAGCAATCAAATAAACCCGAACGGGATTGTTTTGGGTTTTTTTGATTGTTTTATGTTCGTATTAAACCTGATCAGGATTATATTATTGATTTTTTACGGTTATTTTACACCCCAACATAAAAAAACCGTGAGTTTTTTACGGTATGGTGTAAAAAAAACGATAAAAGACTACTGTCTGTTGCACAGGTATGAAAACAGCGCAAATCCCAATTGATTCTGCTACCATCGCGCCTTGATTTTAGTACGTCGTTTGGATTGACGATCATGAAGAAAACGAAAAAATTAACCCTGCTCATGCTGATTACCCTGGTCACCGGCAATATGATTGGATCGGGTATGTTCTTATTGCCTTCGAGTTTGGCAGCTTATGGCAGTATCAGTTTATTTTCTTGGGTGATTACCACGATCGGTTCTATGTTGCTGGCGTTGGTATTTGCCAATCTCGGTAAAATCATGCCGCGAACCGGTGGGCCGTATGCTTATGCCCATGAAGGCTTTGGTGATTTTATCGGTTTTCAAACCGCGTATAACTATTGGGTGGCATTATGGGTTGGTAATGCTGCGATTGCGATTGCCATGATCGGCTATTTGCGCGTGTTTTTTCCGATTCTAGATAGTGCACATGCCACCTGTTTGGCCGCGATTTCGGTGTTATGGTTGCTGACATTTGTCAATGTCGTGGGTGTGCGCCGCGCGGGTGTTTTGCAGTTATTTGCCACGGTGTTTAAGTTGATTCCGATTGTGTTGGTGGCGTTACTCGGTTGGTGGTATTTCCATCCCAGTTACCTAACCCAGCATTTCAATATTTCTGGCCATTCAAACCTGTTTGCTGTGTCTAATGCCGCGACACTAACCTTGTGGGCATTTATTGGTTTAGAGTCTGCGACTGTGCCGGCCGGGTCGGTGGAAAACCCGTCGCGCAACATTCCATTGGCAACCATTATTGGCACCTTAATCGCAGCTGTTGCGTATATCGCCAGCTCAACAGCGATTATGGGGATGGTGCCATTGGATCAACTCATGCATTCGACTTCACCATTTGCCGATGCTGCCGCCATTATGTTTGGCCAGTGGGGGCGATGGATTATTGCAGCTGGCGCGGCTATTTCATGTTTTGGTGCACTCAATGGTTGGGCCATGTTGCAAGGTCAGGTAGCAATGGCCGCGGCGGATAATAATTTGTTTCCGAAAATATTTGCGAAGCGGAATCGCTTCGACAGTCCAGGCGTAGGTTTGGTCATTACGGCTGTATTGATCACGATCTTGTTGTTGTTAAGTGCGAGTCCCAATTTGGTGCATCAATTTGATGTGATTATTCTGGTGGCAACATTGGCGTCGCTGTTGCCCTATTTTTATACCGCAATGGCGCACATTCTGTTGTTGAGAAAAGAAGGTGTTTGGCAGCCGGGTGCGAAAAAACATATTGTGATCGCGCTATTGGCGACGGTTTATTCGTGTTGGGCAATTTTAGGTTCTGGCGAGACGATTATTTTCTACGGCATGATTTTATTGTTGAGCAGTATTCCGATTTATGTGT
>CAZIIK010000148.1:0-1863 GCA_964539235.1 uncultured Gammaproteobacteria bacterium
ATGAAAATTAGTCTTTTTGGCTTGTGATGATCAAATTTGCATCAAAAATCCAAATGTAGAGTGCATTACGGTAGCATGCTGAAAAATGCCTTTAACAAAGGCTTGGCCGAAGGCAGAAGCTTCTCGGGTACCCTCTAAAGGGTCGCAGTTGATAGGCTGCAGGATTATAGCGTAAAGCTTGTTATATCGCCTTATGTATTCGTGCAAAGGCTTCATATTGTATTACTGATGCCTTGGTTTTATCTGGTGGCTTTCCTTTTATGAGGGGTTGTGAAAAGATGTGCGCCTCTAAAGTGTTCGAGCACAAGGATGCAGTGTGCGCAGTAAATTCTTAGTTTGTATTGCGGGTTTCTTTCTCTTCCAAGTGGTGTGTGCAGGTCAGGCTTACCCATTGAGTGGCCAATATAAGCCACAATATGCGCGGTTTGATCAGCAACTGATTCACATGCTGAAGACTTGGCATATCCCCGGTGCAACAGTAGCCGTGATTAAAGGGCATTATTTATCTTATTTGCGTGGCTTTGGTTGGGCCGATGTCGCTGCGCATAAGCCTATGCAGCCTGATAGTATGTTCCGTATTGCCAGTGTGTCGAAAACCATTACCGCCACTGCGATTTTACGCTTGGCGCAGCAGGGTAAATTGCATTTGCAGGACTCGGTGTATCGACTGCTGGGCTTGAGGCCCTTGCCAGGTCGATCTGTCAATCAACGGGTTTATGGCATCACCGTGGCAGATTTATTGCATATGTCTTCAGGCTGGGCGCATTGGTTTGACCCGATGTTTGGTCCATGGCCTGACCATTACGTCAAACAATTAGGTCAGCAGCCACCGGTCAGTTGCACCACGGCTGCTCGTTTTATGTTGAGTCAGCCGCTGGTATATCGACCTGGCACGCAATTCCATTATGCCAATATCAATTACTGTTTATTGGGTCTGCTGGTCGGTAAGTTAGGCTCGGGCCAAGCATCTCAGGTAGGTTATGTGCATTACGTCTATGAAAACCTGCTACGACCAATTGGTATTCATGGCGTGTATATTGCAAATACGCGCTTAGGCCAACAACCTGTGGGTGAAGTGCATTACTATCCAACGCAACCCGTACGTCATCATTATCCTGCCAATCGTGATATGCATGTATTGTGGGATTTGCCGTATGGGCATGATCAAATTTTGCAGAAAAATTTTGCCAATGGGGGTTGGGTGGCCAATGCCTTTGATTTGGCGAAATTTTTCAATCGCTTGCAGCGAGGGCAACTAATCAATTGGCACTGGTTGGATGTGATGACGCGTATGCCGCATGGTTATCGTTATACCTTGGGTCGGCGTTTGAGCTATTTGCCATACCATTACGGTATGGGGTGGTTTTTGATACGCGATGGTCGTCGCACCATTTGGTATACCCATGGAAGTTTTACCGGCAGTAACGCATTTGTGATGCGCTTGCCAAATGGGACGATTGATGTGGCATTGTTTAACCAAAAGCCGAGTAGTTATGCGCAAGTTACAGTGTTTCGACATCAGTTGATGCATGTGTTTTTGAAGTACGCGGACTGAACCTTCGACGCGCCCAGGGACTGTTAGTAGCAGTGAAGGTGATCATAAGCTAAATGGGTGTGTCGAGTGTGAGCGTTACGCAAAAGCCACCATGGTTGGGTAAATTTTCAAAGCAGACTTCGCCATCATGTAGTTCGGCGATTTTTTTGACAATCGCCAGTCCCAAGCCTGAACCTCCGGTTTTTCTCGAGCGCGATTGGTCCACTCTTAGAGCCTGTCCGAAAAGGGGTATTTTTCTTGTTATGCATTCAAACAGATGCGGATTTTTGGGATGTGCAGTGTCATAATACCTATTTGTCACGTGATAT